>NZ_CP024847.1:1880440-2193846 GCF_002892535.1 Aquella oligotrophica
CACCCTTGTGGAATTGTAGCCCAACTAAATACAGCCTGAAACATACAAAATAGAATTGCGAGAAGGATAAATAGCCCTAAAACAGGATGAAGAAATAATTTATCAAGTCTGGCAGACCACAATGATGGCATGCCCTTACGTTTTTCTATTGCTTTTATTATCGAATGAACTTCTTTATGATACTCTCTCACCATTTCACGATCAGGTTCCTGCCATTTATTAGCAGTAACTTCTAGTTGATTATATCTATCAACTTCAGCAACAAGATCAGTCACTCCGGATTTCTTTATGGCACAGGTAGGAATTACCGGGCAATTTAATAAGCTGGATAACTTCTCGACATCATATTCAAAGCCACGTAATTTTGCAAGATCTATCATATTGAGAGCAATTACCACTGGTATCCCAGTTTGTTTTAGCTCAAGCACAAGCCGTAAACTACCAGATAGATTGGTTGCATCAACAACAGCCATTATTAGATCAATAGAATTTTCTTCTTTAAACTGATTAAATACTACATCACGGGTAACTCTTTCATCCGGGCTTCGCGAACGTAAGCTATATGTTCCAGGTAAATCAACCAGCGTTACCAAGGTATTATTCGGCGTTTTAAAATAGCCGTGTTTTTTCTCCACTGTAACGCCAGAGTAATTTGCCACTTTCTGGCGACTACCCGTTAAGGCATTAAAAAGAGCTGTTTTTCCACAATTAGGTTTACCTACCAGTGCAATTCTCAGATGTTTGCTATTTTCAAGATTTATTTCACTGTTTGTATTAGCTGCTATACTCATATTTATTTAGTTTCTAACTGGTTAACCAAAATAATCTCTGCTTCATTCCTGCGAATAGCAACAGTTATTTCACCATCATTTAGCTGCAATGCTATTGGATCTTTTTTTATCAATCCAAAATGCATAACCTTGATGCGCACACCCTCAATAATCCCAATCTCAAGCAGTCGGCGCTCAAGCTCACCTGCTTCAAGTTCAACATTATGTGGCAATAATGCCTCATCAATTTTTTCCACCACCCCAGACATCCCTACCTTTAGTTTTGCCAGAGATATTAATTTATTATCCATAGTAAATAGCCATAATAACTGTATTTTATATAGGGACAATTATACATGAGAATGATTCGCAAATGCAACTATTTTTTAAACTTTCTAATAATAAAAACATAAAGAATAACAGCAATCAATCATTCGTTATATAGTAGCATCTTCAGAATAAAAGAAAATGATACTTGTATTAAACCATAACTAACGAATTATTGAAAAAATGACTAACACCAGATTTATGTTAAAATCTGATACTTAATAATAATGCCAAGAAATAGAGAATATGCTCCTAACAGATCCAGTTGCAATACTAGCTGAACTCATAAAGATGCCATCAGTAACACCAAACCAAGCTGGGACAATTGATTACATTGAAGAAATCATCCAAAAAATTGGTGGAGATATAAAAAGAGTTGATTCAAATGATACCACCAATCTATTAGCAACAATAGGAACAGGCAAAAAAATTCTGGCATTTGCTGGACACGTTGACGTAGTTCCTAGTGGTAGTCATGATAAATGGCTTAATGGTAGTCCTTTTGAATTACAAAGACATAATGATGAGCTCATTGGGCGCGGAGTAGTTGATATGAAAGGGGCTATCGCTGCTTTTCTTTCAGCCCTGATTGAATTCAATAATAAAGCAGCTCCTGAAGATTATCAAATAATGCTGATCATAACTTCTGATGAAGAAGGTCCTGCTACTGACGGCACTATCAAGATCGTCAAAAAACTGCAACAAGAAAAAGTTCAACTAGATTATTGTATAATTGGTGAACCAACAAGTAGCAAAGTATTTGGAGATACAATTAAAGTTGGTAGAAGAGGCTCACTAACTGGCGAATTAACAATTTTTGGTAAACAAGGGCATATCGCCTATCCTGATTTATGTATAAATCCGATTCACAAATCATTGGCAGCACTTAATGAATTGGTTCAAATTAAATGGGACGAAGGAAATCAACATTTCCCGCCAACTTCTCTTCAGTTTGCCAATCTAAATGCTGGCTTAGGTGTAACAAATGTAATACCTGGTCAATTAACTACCAATTTTAATTTCCGCTATAATACGGTTCATAACTCAGACTCTTTGATAAAACAAACGGAAAGCATACTAAATAAATACCAGCTCCAATATACAATTAACTGGAAGCATTCAGCTAAACCATTTCTGACAAAAGTTGCTGGACTAGTCGATATAGCGACTGAAGCAATTAGAGAAGTATGCAAGATTACCCCGGAACTAAAAACCGATGGTGGGACATCAGATGGAAGATTTTTAATTGATGTCAGCAATGAGTTAATTGAAATTGGTTTACTTAATGCAACAGCACATCAAATTAACGAAACAACTACTGTTAGTGATTTAACCCAGTTAACAGCAGTATATAATAGCATTTTACATAAGGCTTTTTATGGCTAAAAAAACTGTAACTGCGAGCAAACTCAATATTGACCGTACGATGGTTGATAAAGATGCGTTAACAGTAATCGAAAAACTTCAGAGTAATGGTTTTGCAGCCTATATTGTTGGTGGTGGCATCCGCGATTTACTGCTAGGAAAAAAACCCAAGGATTATGATATTGTAACCGATGCTGAACCCGAGAAAATCAGAAAAATCTTTAGTAGAAATTCGCTAATAATCGGGCGCCGCTTTAAACTGGTACATGTAATATTTGAACGTCATGATCCTGAGCGCAGTGCTAAAAATGGTTACCCGACATTTACCAAACATATTATTGAAGTTTCAACCTATAGAAGTAAAAAAGTTCATAATCATGCTGTAAGTGAGCACGGGCGGATTCTAGTTGATAATAACTATGGAACTATTAATGAAGATGCTTTTCGCCGCGATTTTACGATAAACGCACTATACTATGATCCAATTGCCGAAGTAGTTATTGACTATCATGATGGGATTAAGGATATTGAAAACAAAACATTACGCATAATAGGTAATCCTCACGAACGTTATCTGGAAGATCCAGTAAGGGTTTTACGAGCGATTAGATTGTCTGAAAAACTAAATCTAGCCATTGATGAAAATACCTATATAAATTTTCGTAATGTAAAGCACCTCCTTATCAATGAGCCCAAAGGACGACTATTTGAAGAAATGGTTAAAATCCTCATGTCTGGAAGTTCAGTTAAAATCATAGTTGAATTACATGAACTCGGTTTACCAAGACGTGTGTTTAATTTATTTGACAAGATTATGTTTCACGCAAGACCAGATGAATTTGCACTGGAAGTCATGCAAAGAACAGATAACCGAATAAATGATGGCGAAGATGTGTCCCTAATTTATATACTATCAGGACTTTTATGGCAAACAGTAAACCATTTCTGGGATCATGAGAAAGTCATTGGCGCCCATTTCCGTCAAGGACTTATTGATGCAATCGCTAAAACCAAAAATCTGATATTTAATAGCGGTATAACCCGAAATCTCTATACAGGAATGCGTGATATCTGGTTATTACAACTTGAATTTGAATATCCAGGGATTACACGAATTGATCATCTCCTAAAACATAATCGATTTAGACAAGCACTACATTTGTTTAACTTACGCAATGATTTCCATCAAATTAATAAAGAAACACATGATTGGTGGGATAAATACTTGCTTGCTGAGGAAAATGAATTACGTCTTGAATTATTGAAAAAACTACCCAAGAGTGAAGAGCAAAAAACCAATAAGAAAAAGAAACGCAAACGGCGCAAAAAAAGAAATACTAATGAGATAGAGAATTTTAATGAGTAATGAGACTATTCAGCGGGAAATAAAGAGCTATGTTCTAAGGCAAGGCAAAATTACCCCAGGGCAAAAAAATGCCTTGGAACGTTATCTGCCTATTTATGGAATTAACTACCAACAGACAACTGTTGACCTTAATAATTATTTTGGCAGAAGCAATAAAAGAGTAATTGAAATTGGCTTTGGAATGGGACATGCGACTTGGCAGATTGCAAAGAATAATCCAGATATAGATTACCTAGGAATAGAAGTCCACTTACCAGGCGTTGGTGCCTTATTAATGCAATTAGAAGAACATAAAGTACAAAATCTGCGCGTTATTCGTCATGATGCTGTCGAAGTAATCAAAAATATGATTCCAGATAACTCAATTCACGGTTTTCACATATTTTTCCCTGATCCTTGGCATAAAAAACGCCATCATAAACGACGAATAATCCAAGATCATTTTGTCGAATTATTAGCTCAAAAATTACATACAGGTGGATATATACATCTAGCTACTGATTGGGAAGATTATGCAATCTGGATGCTGGAGATCCTAAATCGACAAAAATTATTAAAAAACAGTTCACCTAGTGGAGATTATATTGCTAGACCAGAGTATCGTCCACTTACCAAATTTGAAAATCGAGGAATAAACCTCGGACATGGAGTGTGGGATCTAGTTTTTGAAAAAATCTAGATCCTAAAATTTGCCTTATCAAGCATAAAAGAGGATATCAAGGTAATAAATATCTACCTTAGAATATAAACTGGCAAATACTGTTAACGGTACTAACTATCAATAACCTGAGTGGTAACGCTAATTAAATGACTTTGGAATAGCGACTCTGGTCTCGCTGTTGGCGTAAATATTTGTCAAAAATCATTGCAACATTGCGAATCAGGAATCTACCTTTATTAGTAACAGTAAACTTGGAGCTATCAATCTCGATTAGCCCTAACTCACTGATTTTTTGTAATTCAGGAATCTCATTCGCAAAATAATCAGAAAATTCTACTGCAAATTGTGATTCAATATTGGCAAATTCAACGCTAAACTGGCACATAATCTGCTGAATTACATAACGGCGGATAATATCGTCATTATCTAGTAATAGCCCACGTAAAATCGGCAACTGACCATTATCTAGAGTTAGATAATAACTATCGAGATCTTTTACATTCTGGTAGTAACTATTACCAATAAAACCAATTGAGGAAACGCCAAATGACAACATATGCGTATCTGCAAAAGTAGAATACCCCTGAAAATTTCGCTGTAAGCTACCATTTTCAAGTGCGATAGCCAATTCATCATCCGGCAAGGCAAAGTGATCCATACCAATAAATTTATATCCGGCAACTGCTAGTTTTTCGACACTTTCCTGCAAAATTGTAAGTTTATCTTCACTCGATGGTAAATCTTCTTCTTTGATTCGGGTTTGTGACATAAATAATTGAGGAATATGCGCATAGTTAAATAAAGCAATCCGAGCTGGTCTTACTTCTTTTATAACAGTATCAATAGTTTTAGCAAAGCCAGTTACCGTCTGCAACGGTAAACCATAAATAAGATCAATGCTAGTTGACTTAAACCCAAGCTGGTTGGCTTTATTAAGCACCCTTAAAGTATCCTCAAGAGGTTGAACTCGATTCACTGCTTTCTGGACTTTGTAATCCAGATCCTGGACCCCAAGAGAAACCCGATTAAATCCCATACCATACAAGGCATCAACAAATTCATCTGTCACATGCCTTGGATCAAGCTCCATTGCAATTTCTGAAACATTATTCAAATCAAAATACTGATGAACCAGTTGCATTATTGTCTCAACTTCATTTATTGCAAGCCATGATGGAGACCCCCCACCAAAATGTAATTGGATAACAGGTAATCTTTTTCCATTCAATAGCTGTCCATATAGAGCAAATTCCTTTGCCAGATACTCCAGATAAATGGTAATCTGATTCCGATTATTGGTAATTATCTTGTTACAGCCGCAATACAAGCAAAGAGTATTACAAAATGGTATGTGTATATATAAAGAAATTGCCTCATTAAAATCAGCAGTAAAGACTTTTTTTAACTGCTCCAGCTGGCTTTCGCGATTAAAATCAAACGAAAACCTATCGGCAGTTGGATAAGATGTATAACGCGGAGCATTGGTCTGGCAGTTTTCAATTAACTTACGGTCAAATTCTATTTTATTATAATTCATTGTCAATGGTTGCTTAAATTAATATCCGAAATTATATACTATCCAAGCAAAGGGCAACTAAATATGTTCTTAATCATGTGGACGTAATCTTTCTGGGAGTAAGTTGCTATAATGATTAACAAACTTACTCTCAATTTTACTCCAGTAATATGCTAATAACATTATAAAAAAACCTGTAGCGACCAGAATAATTGAAAACCAGATACTATTTGGAGATAAGTCAGCAACAAACCAAAAAACACCAACAGCCCCTAAAATAGCAAAAAATCTTCTTTGCAAAATAACTGCCATCACCAACAGAAATAGATTAATCAAAAGATAAATCGTATGCCCTATAATACTAAAACTATCATTAATAGCACTAAGCCCACCCCAAAAAGTTATTAATGCAAATAGAAATAACCAGAATAATTTTGCCGCTAATTTTTCATCTGCTTTATAGTCGATATAGGTTAATATGATTAGCTCCACCCCACCAAAAAGCATAGAAAACCATGCTCTGGCAATCAAATCAAACGTGGTAAGCCCGGATAAGATCTGAAATAGATCCATACTCAAATACCAAAGAGTAATGGAAACTGGAAATAAAATGAACCCTAGCTGATATCGATAGTATAAAGCTGCACCTGCAATTAAAGTAGCAAACTCCATTGGCAACCATGCTGCTTTTACAAGATAATGGTATTCTTTATAATGACTTAAATTTTGTGGTAGTAGGTGCATTAGTAACTGCAAATTATAGACTAACAAAGGCACATTGACTAAAGCAATTGCAGCCATTATACCAGCGGGTATGAATTGCCTTTTGTGAAAAGATAGATTTGTCAAAAACAGGCTGCCAGTAAAAAGGCAAAGGCTGATTAAAAGTAACGGTACTCCCTCCATATTATCCCAATTACTGCCAACAAATATTGTTAATGCAGATATCGTCAACAATCCACCAAGATAATATAAAAGATGGGTAAATTTAAATTTAGTTATAGAATCATTGTCAGTTATGAATAATTCAAGAAGCTTTTTTGCTTGTGATTCTTCAAGCACCCCAGAAACTACCGCATTATTTAAAATATTTTGGATAGTCTTAAGATTAAAACTCATCAAACTTCCTCCTAAAACCATCCATTATTTTATTATGTAAATAAATTAGAATGAAGATAATTGGGGGCACACTAGGTACAAAGCAATAACCAAAAAGCTTCAATCTATTTTAGTATTGTTATTCAAGTGCAGCTTTGATTTTCCTAACCTGTTTGGTAAGTTCAGCAAAAGTTTCAAAGCTTAATGTCTGCTTGGCATCAGAAATTGACTTATCTGGATTTGGATGCATTTCAACCAATATACCATGTGCACCTGCAGCAACCGAAGCCCTTGCCATTGGCAATACCAGCGAACGAACTCCGGTACCATGACTTGGATCGGCTACTATTGGCAAATGAGTTAATTGTTGTAATGCCGGAACCGCATTTAAATCTAAAGTATTTCGGGTAAAGGTTTCAAAAGTACGAATACCGCGTTCACATAGAATCACATTCGGATTACCCGATAGCATGATATATTCAGCTGCCATTAATAGCTCTTGATAAGTTGCAGCAAAGCCACGCTTTAAAAGCACAGGATTTTTGATTTTACCCAGCTCAGTCAGTAAGCCATAGTTTTGCATATTGCGTGCACCAATCTGGATTACATCGAGGTATTTACTAGCTACTTCAAGCTGGCTAATCTCCATTACTTCAGAAACAGTTACTAGATCATACTTAGCACCGATTTCAGCAATCAATTCAAGCCCAGGCACGCCCATACCTTGAAACTCATATGGCGATGTACGTGGTTTATATGCCCCACCACGTAAGGCATGAGCACCATTTTCTTTAGCTACTTTGGCACAAGCTTCAAGCTGCTCACGTGATTCAATCGAGCACGGCCCGGCAATGATGAATAATTCTTTACCACCAATTTGTTTATTTTTGATAGTAATTATCGTATCACTGGCTTTGGTCTGACGACTGGCAAGCTTGAAATTGGCAGTTAAAGGATGAACTTTAGCAACATTGGGTAATTCAGCAAATGCCTCAGTTACAACCAAAGAATCAATCCCACCAATAATTGCTAAAATATTCGCATCACTTTCAACAACCCGAAAGCCCATATTTTCAAGACGTTCGATTAATGCCTGTTTATCCAGATAATTGGTATCGGCTTTTAATTCAAGCAACATTATATAATCCTTGTGTAATTTTGGTTAGTTCTGCTGGTGTTACGTTATTAGCAATCTGTTTTACCAGATATGAGCCAACTACACAGCCATCCGCCACTTTTAGAATATCGCTTACCATTTGCGAATTAGAAACACCAAAGCCAACCGCTATTGGTAATTTAGTAACTTCGCGAATCGAATCAAGATGGGTAGCCAAATCTTCCGGCAAGCCATCACGGGTTCCCGTTGTTCCTTTCTGACAAGCATAATAGACAAAGCCATTATCAAGTCCAGCTAAGATAGTTTTTATCCGCTTTTGCGTAGTTGATGGCGCGACAACAGTTATTGGGCTAATCCCATAAACCTTACACCAGTGACGTAATTCCCCAGCTTCTTCATAAGGTAAATCTACGACTAATACTCCATCAGCTCCTGCATCTTTAGCTTTACGAATAAATTCTGCCAGATTCGTCTGAATCGGATTATAATAAGTAAAAAGAATTATTGCAACTTGATTATCTTGGCTACGAATTTTACTTACGATTTCAAGGCTAGTATCAACAGTGGTATTATGTTCTTTTAAGGCACGTTCCATAGCTGCCTGAATTACCGGACCATCGGCAACCGGATCTGAATATGGAATACCAACTTCGAGGAGATTAACCCCACCTTTTACTAAGGCAACAAAATTTTCAACACTTTTAGCAATACCGCCATCACCAGCGGTCAGATAAGCAACTTTGGCTTTATTGGCAAATGCCATATTAATTCGTGACATGTACTAACTCCCGTGCTAATAGTCCGGGTAAATCTTTATCTCCCCGTCCAGATAAATTAACTAATACTTTACAGTCTTTAGGTAAGTCTTTGGCTACTTTCATTAAATATGCCAAAGCATGCGATGATTCCAATGCGGGGATAATCCCTTCGGTGCGTGTCAGTAACTGAAATGCTATTAATGCCTCATCATCAGTTGCCACATCATAATGCGCCCTACCCGTTGCATATAAATCAGCATGCTGCGGCCCAACCGCCGCATAATCAAGCCCGGCTGAAACCGAATGAGTATCAGCAATCTGCCCATCCTCAGTCTGTAAAACATAGGTACGATTACCATGTAATACTCCAAGCTTACCTGATTGGAAGCGGGCGGCATTTTCACCGACCTTAACTCCATAACCACCAGCTTCAACCCCAACTAATTTAATCTTCTCATCGGGGATAAACTCCTGAAATACGCCAATAGCATTTGAGCCACCGCCAACACAGGCAATTACCATATCTGGATCACTACCCACTTGTTCATTATATTGAGCCTTGGCTTCCCTACCGATTACTGCCTGAAATTCGGCACAAATTTGCGGAAATGGATATGGCCCAAGCGCAGTCCCCAAGCAATAATGCGTTGTCTCATAACTAGCCGCCCAATCACGAAGCGCCTCATTAACCGCATCTTTTAGCGTAGCACTACCATCGGTTACTGCGACTACTTTAGCGCCAAGTAAGCGCATTTTAGCCACATTTGGCGCTTGGCGTTCAACATCAACTTGCCCCATATAAACCACACATTCCAATCCAAGCATGGCACAGGCAGTTGCGGTAGCTACTCCATGCTGTCCGGCACCAGTTTCAGCAATAATTCTGGGTTTACCCATTTTTTTGGCAAGTAAACATTGTCCAAGAGCATTATTGATTTTATGTGCCCCAGTATGAGTTAAATCTTCACGCTTTAAGTGTACTGATGTAAGCCCGATTGCTTTAGCAAAATTTTTAACCTCAGTTAAGGCAGTTGGACGCCCGACGAAATTCTTAAGTAAATTTAAGTACTCAGCCTGAAATTCCGGACTATGCATAATAGTTTTTACGGCATCGATCAAATCTTTTAATGGTTCAATCAATAATTCAGGAACATACATTCCGCCATAAGCACCATAATAAGTTGGACGAATAACTGCTAAAAATTCACGGATTTTGGCAAAATCTTTTACCCCTCGGCTAATTTCAACGCCTGAAGATAAATCAACCCCAGTTGGCGCATATTTATCTATTAGTCCAGATACATTATCTTTATCTAGCCCACCAGCTAAAAACCATCTAAACCCAGTTTCTTCTGGCTCAATTTTTTCATATAGGATAAAGTCTTTAGCTACATCAAGGCATTCCGGTAATGGCTTACCATCAGCAACATAAATAATCGGTTTATGCGTAAAGTTACTTACTCCGCTTCTTGGCAAATCACCGTGTAATTGAATTACGTCCAAATTAAGCTCTTTATCAATCTCAGCAATTTTCTCCGGGGTTTCATCAAAAAACACCCCGACCACCTTGGTTGGATAATCTTTTACCACGGCAGTAATCTCTTTGGCTGTAGCTATATCAATCTGCCTCGGTGAGTGACTGGTAAATAATAAACCGATAAAATCAACACCACTAGCGGCAACTTTTCGCGCCATTTCCGGCTCACGGATTCCACATATTTTAACTAACATTTTCTATCCTTATTTTTATTATCGCTTGCAATATAAACACCAAACTAAATTAATCTTTATTTTTATACTTTTCTAAGAAACTTATTGTCAAATTCAACTCTTCTAATATTCGTGGAAACTGACCCGGTACCTTTTCCCATTTTGTTTTTAAGCTTACAAGTGTTCGATATGAAAAAGGGTAGTAGCGTTTAAAATTTCTTAGTTCATAAAGTATAGCTGTTTGTCTATCAACATACATCCTCTCTTTTTCATCTTCAGGCTGAACCAATTCTTTAATAAGTTTATGATAATTTTCAAACTCTTTAAGGTCTTGATCTCTTTTTCTAGTATCAAAATATCTATAAGCCGTCCAAATAAATGTAAGTAACCCAATAATAGTACTAACAATGAATTTAATATCCATATCAATAAACACTCATTTTAATCTTCAAAAAATTCAGCGGGATTAACCAATCTCGACAACGCTTCACCAACTAGCACACCATCATAACCAAGATTAATCGCAGCTAAAGCTTGTTCTCTGGTTTTAAGTCCAGACTCAGCTACTTTCACCTTACCTGCCGGGATTAGCTCAATTAACTCAGCAAATTTATCCGCATGCATACTAAAATCATTCAAATCACGTTGATTTACCCCGACTACATCCGCATCAGCCTGTAGTGCAATTTCAAGTTCGCTGGCATCATGCACTTCAACCAGTACTTCTAGCCCGAAACTATGCGCAATCCTTGCCATTTCGATAGTGTTTTCTTTTAGTACGTGCACGATCAGCAAAATCACATCAGCGCCAGCCTCGGCAGCTTCGGCAATTTGCGGCGGTGTCAGCATAAAATCTTTACATAATATCGGTACCGGAGTATCTTTTAGCCCAGCAACTACATTACGTAAATCATCCATCGTCCCATTAAAGCCAGCATCAGTTAATACCGAAATCGCCGCGGCCCCGATTGATACATAATGTTTTGCTCGCTCGACTGGATCACCGATATCGGCAATATGCCCAGCTGACGGCGAAGCACGCTTGATTTCACTAATTACCGCAAATGGTTTAGCCAATAATGCCGCTTTCATACTTTTACGTTTTTGTGGGGCTTGATATTTACGTGCAACGATTTGCTGTAATTTATTTAGCTTAATAATATCGCCTTCTTTTATTCTTGCTGCTGCTATTTTTACGCCTTCGGCGATAGAAGCAGCCTTACCATAAACAAATAAAGCAGCAGCAGCATTTAGTACCAGACTATCAGTAACCCCTGTTCTTTCACCATTTAGAGTACGAATCAGCATCTGAGCATTGTACATGCGTTCACCACCAGCAAGATCCGCCAAACTTGCTTTAGCCAAGCCAAGCTCTTCTGGATTAATCGTAAAGTCAGAAACTCCATCGCGGGTAACCAATTTAGCATTGATAGTACCGAGTGTACTTAATTCATCTAAGCCATTAGCATGAAATACCAGCGATTTTGTCGTACCAAGTTTATGTAAAACTTCAGCAATTATTGCAACATACTTCTGGCTATAGACGCCAAGTATTAGGTGCTCACGCCCAGCCGGATTTAATAACGGTCCAAGCAGATTAAACAACGTCGGCATAGCCAATTTTTTCCGCACTGGCGATAAATTACGTAATACCGGATAATGATTGGGGGCAAAACAGAATAAAAAATTACGGTTGGCTAATTCTTCAGAAAATTTATCTTCTGGCAAATTCAGGTTATAACCAAGCTCGCTTAATACATCCGCCGAGCCGCATTTGGAGGACATAGCCCGATTTCCATGCTTAATAACTGGAATACCGCAAGCAGCCGTAAGTAGTGAACCACCGGTAGAGATATTTAACGTCCCAGCGCGATCACCACCAGTTCCAACTATATCTACAAAGCGATCCAATAATTTTATTTTACGTCCAGTTTCACTAATCGCCTGATGAAAACCCAGTAATTCAGTCGCGGTTTCGCCTTTGGCACTAAGTAAGCTTAATAATGCTCCAGCTTCAACCTGTTCAACATTATCAGATAACAATACTCTACCCGCCTTATAACTTTCATCAAAAGTAAGATTCTCACCAGTAGTTAGTTTTATTAGGTATTTATTTAACTTTAGCATTACATATTTCCACAAAATTATTGATTATTTGCTGACCTTCTGGCGTAAGTATTGATTCTGGATGAAATTGCACCCCATATATCGGATATTCGCGATGACTAAGCGCCATAATATTTCCATCAACATCTTCAGCTTCAACGGACAACACATTTGGTAAGTCATTCTTTTTGACAACTAATGAATGATAGCGTGCAGCCTGAAATGGTAAATGAACACGAGAAAATAATTTATTCCGATTATGAAAAATCAAGCTTGATTTACCATGCATAACCTTATCAGCAAGATCAACCGTCCCACCAAATGCAGCACCGATTGCCTGATGTCCAAGACATACACCAAATATGGGAATTTTATGCCCAAGTTTTTGAATTACTTCAATACAGATTCCAGCATCAGTCGGATGTCCTGGACCAGGAGATAAGACGATCCCCTGCAAATTCTTTAACTCTTCAATCTCTTTGATACTGATTGCATCATTTCTGACAACTTTAACATCTGCTCCAGCAATAACAAAACCCTGATAGAGATTATAAGTAAAACTGTCATAATTATCGATTAGTAATATCATAGCGTACCTTTCAGGGCTAATTCTATACTTGCCATTGCACCGCGTGCTTTAAGATAGGTTTCTTCAACTTCTTTTTCTGGGACTGAATCATAAACAATTCCAGCACCAGTTCTTACTTCAACTGTTGAACCATGTTTAAAAATCGTCCGAATCGTAATCGCACTAGTCAGATTACCTGATTCATCAACTATCATAACTGCGCCACCATATGCACCACGTCTAGTTGCCTCAAGCTCATCAATAATTTCCATTGCCCGGATTTTTGGTGCGCCAGATAAAGTACCTGCTGGCAACACAGATTTTAAAACATCAAACGAGTTATATTTCGAATCCATTTGTCCAACTACATGCGAAACAATATGACTTACATGCGAGTAGGTTTTTACATTTTTAAATTTAGTAACACTTACCGTACCTGGTTTTGCCATTGCTCCAACATCATTACGGGCTAAATCTACCAACATAATATGCTCTGAAGTTTCCTTCGGGTCATTGAGTAGTTTATTAATATCATCACCTTTTTTACAGGTACCCGCAATTGGCACCGTTTCAATTACACCATCTTTTACCCCAACCAGCAACTCAGGAGAAGCACCAATTATTGAAAAATCAGCTTCTTCAAATAAAAATAAATATGGCGTTGGATTAAGTTTACGTAATGCGCGATATAAGGCAAATGAACTGATATTTATATCAGCACTAAATGTCCGTGATAATACCACCTGAAAAATATCGCCCTGGCGGATATATTCTTTTGCTCGTTTTACCTTATCAGCAAATTCGCTATCACTAACATCTGGCTCTAAAGCAATCATTTTTTGCGGATGTGTAACTGGTAAACCATTTATCGAGAAAAGTTTTTGTACTACTTGATTTAGTTCTTCTTCGCTTCCTTCATGTTTGATTACCAATTTTTGGGCTTGATGATCAAAGCTAATCACAGTTTTATAGATTCTAAAGAAGAAATCTGGGACGGCTTTGGGAGGGTGTCGATCTGGTAATTTTTCTTTTACTCTTACTCCATCATAAGTAACAAAACCGAAAGACTTACGCCCAACTGTAAATTCAGGCAATAGTAAATATGGGTCGATTGAATGATTTACTATGTTACCAGCAAAATCAATATGCACGTCCGTACCTCTAGCACTAAACGTAGCTAGTGGGTTAATACCGATGAATGATGCCTTACCATAGCCTTCATCATAAGCCGACTCCATCATGGTACTACCAGCACCACCAACTGCAGCATAAGCCAGAATTGGCGTCATGGTATCGTAATCAAGTTCTCTGGTTAAAAATTGCCGATTACTAAAGGCAGCATCCAGATTTTTATCATTAAATAAACTCATATTATGTCCTATTGGGGCTTTATTTTATAACTGCATTATTATAGCGTAATTATAGTACTTTTACTTTTATTGATTTGTCAATAAAAGTCATCTCAACACGCCAATTTTGTAATGACGTAATGATACATCATTACAAAATATTTGTCAAGAGAATATCAAATATAATTATTTTGAAACTGTAATTAAGTTTCCAACCAAAAGGCAACAGCCTGTTACCTAGTGTTAAAATTTGAATCGATGTAGAGCTAATGATTAAGTGGTATATGTTATGGGATAAGCGCTATAAAAAACCTTAGATGGAATTCAAATTAGAATAGAATATTATTACACTTAAAGAGTATTAATGCAATCCAAGAATATTTCTTAGTGCACCCTAGAGAAAAGAGCTTTTTGAAAGCAGATTGAGCTGTTTGGAAATAAAACATCTTAGCTCGGTATCAGGGGTTAAAATTAGACCAATCAACCAGCTTGGTCAGTTAAGCACAAAAAAGAATGAATTATATGTAAACAGTATTGATTTCCCCCTTCCCCATGCACATGCCATAAATACCACTCAATAGAAGATATTCATCAAATAGAAGACTTATGACATGTACCGGAGTATTAATTATTTTCCTTCTTTATAGCGTTCTGAATATTCTCTAGTAGCAGTTTTTATAACAATTTTTTCACCAACATTAACAAAAGAAGGCACGACCACACGAATACCATTATCAAGGATTGCAGGCTTATCCATTGCAGTAGCTGTAGCTCCTTTGATTTGAGGGTCGGTTTCTACAACAGTACAAATAACAGTTGTAGGGAATTCAACTGCAAGAACGCTTCCATCAACTAGCTTAAGGCGAACATTTATACCATCAGATAAGAAAGCAACATCATCGCCGATTGTTTCCGCACTAACCGTAATTTGACTATAATCTTCCATATTCATAAATACATAGTCTTCACCTTCTTTATACAAGAAAGTACACTCTAATTCTTCAGTTGATAGCCGTTCAATTGTATCAGTTGATCTAAATGCAGTTTGAGCTTTTGAACCAGTTTGAATGTTTCTCATCTCTGTTTGTATAAACGCACCACCACCAGTTCCTGATTTTACTGTACGCGTGCTTAATACAGCAAATTGACGACCTTCATATTGAATAATCCAACCTGGACGAAGATCAACTGCTTTTTCTTTCATACTTATTTCCTTTTATTATTGAATAATATTGTATTTAAAATTATAAAGACCGCTATTTTACCACATGCAGTTATACCACGGCTATCACATAGCATCCAACTTGGAAAATGCTAAAAACCTAAAACTAAATCTATATGCTGCTTATAAAGATTATATGGTTAATGTATCAATAGCGTTAGCTATATTAACAAGAAAGGAGTAAAACCTCCCTCAAGAAATGTCTGATAATTAAGAGATGATTATGAGAAATTGAAAAAAATTAGGCAACAGCGATTGTTGCCTAATTTTAAGGAAAATTTATTGTTGAACACAGATTAAATGTGTCTGATATTGAACCCCATAGGTAAGTTTATAATCCTGATCAACAAAGGTTTTGCTTGCCATAACCCAACGACTAACCTGACTACTTGAGTTAGCAAAGAAGGTTGCAAAATCAAAAGCCATACCCACATTTTTATTTACCAGCATTTTATAGGTGCTATCAGCAAAGTATCCATTATCACCGACACCTGCAGTACTAACTGAAGCCGGGAATGTCCAATCCATTGCGGTGTTATTCGTGTATCTATCCCATAGACCAGCAACATTTTTAGGCGTCCAGATGCCATCAAGATTTGCATATGACCAAGCTGATACCTTACCATTTGCATCACCTTTAACGCCATTTATTCCAAGCCAAAACATTTTATCCTGACGATAACCAAATTGATCAAGAATTAAGCCTGCTGGGTAAGAATCAGCAAATACACCATTTTCATTACTACTTAATGAACCATCATTACCAACCGTTGTATATTTGGTATTAACGGTAACTGGCCAATCGCTAGAACCATCTACACCGCACACACCATTGCTATTGCATGGATAGCGATTGCTAGATAATAATAAAGCCTTAAATTTAGCTTTCTTATTAATTAGGCTACCTGTAGCAGTTGCTTCCTGATTACAAATCGCATCGGCACCAGATGTCCCAGCAAATTTGGTATAGCCTTTTTCGGTAATGAAAACAACTTTATCAGATAATGCTGGTTTAGCTTTAGCCGCAGGCTTTATTACGGCACCACCTGAAACTGGCATAGCCCCAAGATAATCAGTAATCTTGTTAGTTCCCACTTGAGTATTATTAGCACCAGTTTCCAGATATGCCAGATTAATAACCCATGGATTAACGGTAGAATTTGCGGTTTGTCCATTCAGATTAGTTGTTGAGGTTGAATAAAAACTAGCTGGATCACGATATTCCGATACCGCAAAGCCCAGTGAATTAAGCCATCCAGTATTGTTATTGACATTATAGTTAGCTAAAGTACGTAACTCACGAATGCTTGGCATTCTCCAGTTATTTTTACCACATACTTTTTCAGTATTCATATTTTTAACACCGGTTAACATAGCATTTTCCCAACTCACGCCATATAAAAGTGGTGCCGGAGTTTTTAATGTTGCATAAGTATCTAGTACGAATTTGGATCTGGCAGTAGCATCAGCTAGCCAGATTAAGCCAGTTAATTTATCCTGAATACACATTCCGCTACCATCGGGATCAACAAAGCGTGTTGAAGGAATCACCTTACCTTTACGTAAATCACCATCTGAACCTTTAGGTGAGGTATAATCTCCACCACATATTGCCGGGTTAAGCGGTTTCAGAATCCTAGTTTGCCCGGTTTGCGGTACTTGATATGGAGCATTAGCATCCGCAGTACGTACAGGCATAGTTGCTTGGATATAAGCTGCATCGTGTGCTGAATATGGTTTACCAGTAATAATTTTAGCTACCTTAGATATAACACCGTTTTCAAGACTAATACCAAATGCTGAATCTTGTGGACAAGTATACATTAAGTTATCCGAAGTTGAAGAGTAGTATTTTTTTTCACGTTCAATATTTTGAAAGCCTTGCTCTTCAAGCCAGTCGGCATTACTTTTAACCCCATAATTAACTAGAGTTTCTAGCTCATTGACATTTGGCATGCGCCAGTCAGTATGACCACACAGGCTATAGTTAGCCGCGTTTTTATCAGTATTCATTCCATCGATGGCAACTAGACTGTCACCCCATGAATCGCGCGCCATTAAGCTACCATTTTTCGGCCACATAAAGCCGGTCGTTTTATCAATAATACAATCAGCTTCTGCGCCAGTTCCACTTACGAAGCGCTGACCATCAATTTCCCCGCCGGGCTGTAATTCACCATCATCACGTGGTGCATAGACTGCTTTTTGCCCGGTAGCCATTACTTTAATACTACCTTTGCTATTTACTACAACTGCTTTGCTACTCGTATCATTACTTGCACCATTTAGACTTGGTGTAGAACCAGACGTTCCACTATTACACGCGGCTAAACCACTGACAGATAAAATTAGAGTTAGCTTTTTTAATTGAATTCGCATTTAGATCTCCTTAGTTTTATTAATGCATATTATGCAATAGATGAGTATTCTCATTAATTTTTTGCTATTTACGACCTATTACATAGTCTACTGTTTTATAGAATTAAATAGTTAAAAAATAATTGAAATTTCGATTGCGTTGCGGATTATACTTTGCCGAAGAGTCATTTGAAAATAGAAAAAAATCGATAACATTTATCTAAAAAACAAATATATTAAGAAAACATCATGAGCTTATGCGTTAGAGACTATGATTCAATGATCAATAGTATTATTAATAATAGACAACAAGGAGAGTGGAATAACTATGAGAGCAGTAATAATATTGTGGGGCAAAGTTTTAATAAATTTTTCGACTATTGCCCCACTAGTGTTAGATAAAGTCCATTGAATTCTTGATTGTTCAAAAAATATTTATACAGACTGACTTAATAATGTAACTATTTCAGCATGCCCATTTTTCTTTGCACTATCAAGAGCTGTCTCACCTTTATCATTTTTATAGTTGCTATCAGCATTTGCAGCCAAAAGTAATTTTACGAGCGGAGTAAAACCAGCTGAAGCAGCAATTCTTAAAGGAGTCCAACCACTGACACTTACACAATTAACTTCTGCACCATTTTCAAGAAGGTACTCAACTATTCGTGCCTTATTTTGCCTAACAGCAACCATTAAAGGAGTCCAGCCATAATTATCCTTGCTATTTATATCGATCCCACTATTAAGTAGATTCTTAACTGTTCCAAGACTATTTATATCAATGGCTTCAAACAATGTATCAATAGCATTAACACTTTCATCCAAAATAGCTTTATCTTTGGTAGTATCAGAAACAGGAGACTCTATGGCTATGGTAGCCGCTTTCTCTTCTAGGGTACTAAAATCAGATTTATCATTAGTCACATCATCAGAAAAGCCACTATCATTTATTTCTGGGAAATTAACCGTAATATCATTGTCTTTATTAAGGTATTCTTTGTCCGTATTCCCTATGGTTTTAAGGTATTCGGAAATTTCATCGTGCCCTTCTATTTTTGCTATTTGTAAGGCTGTTTCACCATATTTATTTGGTAAGGAAATGCTCGCGCCATGATTAATTAGATAATTAATAACATTAATATCATGACCGCGTTTTACCGCTTTCATTAATGCAGTTTCACCATACTTATCCTGAGCATCAATTTTAGCCCCCATTTCAATCAAATAACGCATAACCTCAAGCTGCGCATTGGTTGCTGCCTCCATTAATGCAGTAGCCCCACCATTAGTTTGGTATTCAATTTGCGCGCCATTTTCAACAAGGTATTGAACAGCTTCGATTCGCCCATACCATGCTGCAAACATCAATGCGGTATAACCATATTTATTGGCTAGGTCAATTTCTGCACCATTTGCAATCAAGACTTGCAGGCAATCTGGCTGCTTATTTTTAACAGAGAGCATTAAAGGGCTTCTATTATCAGAGTTTATAGCGTTAACTGTAGCCCCAAGTCCGATCATTTTGGTTAATTTATTCGCATCATTTTCTTTTATCGCAGCAAATAGCTCTTTAGTTAATTTTTCTGGAGTTGGTGCAGGTTTTATCTTATCAACCTTCTTGGGAGCTGTTCCATATTGGGCAATGACTTCAAGAACTCGCTTATGCCCAAAGAGTTCTGCAAGTTGTTTAGAACTAAATACTTTAGAATTATGTTCTTCTAATGTAGCTCCAGCTTGTAACAAAATTTCTACAGCACTTGCATGACCAAACGTTGATGCCTGCATTAATGCAGTAAGCTGATTATCATTGGCTTCATTGACATCTATATCTACATCATTAATTAGTTCAACTAAATCAATTAACCTATTTTCCCCAGCAGCCTTAATTAACTTGTCAATTTTCTTCATGTTTATCCCACTAAATGTTTATTTGATAAATTATAACTGATTTATTTAATCAAGATTAAAGTTTTCTCTCAACTAGAATAAAAAAATCTGCTTAAAGTTAAGCAGATTTTTACTATACAAAGAAAACGGTTAGAACATTGTATCAGCATCAATTACAGGTACTTTATTAACCTTATAGCCAAAAGGAGGTTTTGTCTGGTACAAAATATCAACCCGCTGATCTTTAAGAAGTACTTCTTTATCCGGATGATGATATTGAAGCTCATCTTTTCCATTAGAAATAACTGAAATTTGATTAGCGTTAACACCCAATCTCATTAATACAACTTTTACATTTTCAGCACGCTCTAATCCAAGCTTTTTATTGTATCCTTCTTTACCTGGCTCGGAACTATTTCCGGCTAAAAGTATCACCGCATTGCGATATAATCTCAAATAACTAGCATTTACTTTTAATAATTTAACATAGTCAGTAGAAATATCTGCACTATTTTCAGCAAAAAAAACACTGTTTGTCATCAAATTTTTACCAACTGGCTGATATTTACCTGTATTTACCTCACTAGCAGGTACAAAATTATTATTGGCACAAGAAACCATCATTCCAGCACCAGCAATTAAAAGTAATAATTTTCGCATAGACCTCTCCTTTATAAATTCAAAGTTTATTTTACTATAAAAACACTAATTATATTGTAGTTAATTGAAAAAGTCCGCCAATAAACTCCAAATATCTGAGGCAATGATGTTAAAATTGTAGGAATTTTGCATTTTTTAAAAATCATGATGAAAAACCAAATTATAATTCAGGATATAGTAAACCAGATTGATGCACCACTTGAACAAGCAAAGAGCATCAATGCTAATAATGATATAGAGGCCATCAAAACCTGGCTGCTAGAATTTAAAAATAGCCCCAATACATTTACCTCCTACCGACAAACCGCGGAAAGATTTATCATGTGGCTAATGCAATCAGGACTAAATCTCAAGCAAGTTGCACGCGAAACGATACAGGAATATCAAGATTTTTTACAAATGCCAATCCCCACAGATTTCTGGTGTGGTCCAGCAAAACCAAGAACTAGTAATGAGTGGAAACCTTTTGTCAAAGGACTTTCCGCTTCAAGCATAAAACTGAACCTACAAATTTTAGGTAGTTTATATCAGTATCTTATTGATGCAGGTTATCTTAACCGCAATCCATTTCGCTTAATTAGAAGTAAAATTAAAACTAATCAAGCGGTAGAGCGATTTTTAACCCACCGTGAATGGCAGTATTTACAAGAATATATAGAACAAATGCCAAGAACTACGCCTAAAGAAATTTTTGAACATGAGCGCACACGTTGGATATTTAATCTACTTTATTTAACTGGATGCAGAAGAAGTGAAGTAATAAACGCAACTATGGCTGATTTTATTAATAAACGCAATCAATGGTGGCTAAAAGTAATTGGCAAAGGAAATAAATATGGTGAAATTCCGGTTACAAATGAATTATTATCGGCATTGATTCGCTATCGTAAGGCAATGAAGCTAAGTGACTACCCATCTCCACTAGAAACTACGCTACCGTTAATTTTTAGTAAATATGGTAACCAGAAGCCAATTTCAGATTCTATGCTATATAAGATTATAAAAGCAATCTGCAATGAGCTAGCAGCTATTCTTCAGCTCACTGATCCAGCAAGTAGTTATGTAATTGCAAGAGTATCAACACACTGGCTACGACATACATCAGCGACACATCAAGTTGATGCAGGAATTGATATCCGTGTCGTAAAGGAAAATTTACGCCACAGTATGCTTGAAACTACTATGAAGTATCAACATACGGAGGCTGATTCCCGTTATGATGAAACCATCAGCAAATTTGGGAACAAGTCAAAGTAAATAGAATAAATTTTTGATAAACAACCTTACTACATAATAGCACATAAAAAAACTGATTGAGTTTCAGATTATTAAAAATTATCACATTCCAATTTAAAGCAGCTTTCAATAAATCTAGCAAAAATTTGAACTTTAAGACTATCTTCATTAGGATGACGAATCTGATAATATCTGGTTGCTGCAAAGCTATACTCTGGTAACACATGTAGTAATTTACCTGAGTTAAGCTCATCCTGTACCAGAAAAAGAAATCCTCCACCAATAATCTCATTCGAATAAACAATATCTTTAGTTACTATACTATTGTTACTTGCAATCGTATCAGGTAAGGTTACAATAGTCGTAGCCCCTGACTTTAGATTAGTCACGGGAATTTGCTGTAATATCGAAAAATCACTCGCAGCAGTCATAACCTTATGCTGTATCAAACCCTCAAGGTCTTTGGGAGCACCATATTTAGCTACATATTGAGGAGTACAAAATAGGATGAAATGCGACTCAAAAAGAAACTTTACTTTAAGATTTTGTTGCTCGGGAATTTGTGACATTATTGCATAATCAATCCCATGTTTGATTAATTCTTGCATTTTATTTTCAAAAAACAAATGTAGTTTAATCTCGGGATATTTTGCCATAAACTCCATCAATCGTGGCATGATGTAGGATTGAGAAAATGCAGGCGGAAGAACAACCCTTAATGCGCCACTAGGTATTTCTTTAATCTCAAGGGTATCATCTACCAGCTTTTTAATTGATTGCTCGCTATGCTTTAGTTTATCATAAAGTTTGCGACCAAAATCAGTCAACTCTATCGATTTGGTATTCCGGCGTAAAAGCGTTACTCCTAGGTCGCCCTCTAGTTTTTTAATCCGGTTACTGATTGTTGACTGACCTATCCCCAGATTTCTGGCGGTATGCAAAAAATTGCCAATTTCTGCTACTTTGATAAAAAGAAACAAATCATCATATGACCACATATTCTTTTCCACCCCTGATTGAATTACATCAGATTATATCTGAAAATCATTCTCATCATAGCAGAAAATATCTAGATAAAAAAACCGCCTACTTAGAGAGGGAGTCTAGAGCAGGCGGTTTCGAGGGAAAAACAGATTAAAGTTTAGGGAAATTATTCTTCATCAGATGGATAGGTATAACATTGATTTTCTCCTGGTTTTGATGATGGATGAATTACAACTGTTACATTTTCAGTTAAATCAAATGGATAGCAAGTGTATGTATGGACTATATCAGAGCCTTGTTCCCATGTTGGCGAATAACTAATCACTACACTACGATTGTTATATTTTACTAATTTATCAACATCCCATGGCGTTACATCTGGAAAAATAGCGCTAGCATTTTCTTTAACATATGCCAGATCAAAACCTTCATCTCTACCACGCAAATCACGAATATGCAATTTATCAATTCCCATTTGCATACTATCATTTATAACAGTTATCTTGTAACCATCATAGTCCGTCTTCGCCGGAGTTGGTGGTGGTGTTGGTTTATCTTCAGGACTTGGAGTTGGTGCAGCATTACACATAATATCGCGATAACCTGAACCGCCAAATATAGGATTACCCGAATCCCATTTCACTAGTTTACAACTGCTATCAAAATAATAATAACGCTGTGATGCAGCATAGATTGAAGCATCAGCATAATCTACATTGTCACAATTTGTAGCAGTTTCTTCTGCTGCTGTTAAGCTAAAACCACTAGTAAATAATCTACCGCTTTCAGAAAAATAGCGGAAAGCCCTAATTCTAGTTTGGGTATTTTCATGGTTTTGTCCTTTACATTCTGGACCACCATTTACCAAAGCAACAGTAAATGGAAATCCCATTTTGGCATAAGTAGCAGCATTACCCTGTGCATATTTTTTAAAGCTACCATCCATAACTTCAGCTATCGATGGGCGACCATTTTTAGGTTGGATGGCATAAACAATTGAGCTTAAATAAGGAAGAATATTATCTCCTTGAACTAAGTCTGGGTTTTCAAGCAAAAGTAGATTACCATATATCATCAAAGATAAATTAGCATAATTACTTGGGTAGCTTAGCTGTTTAGCGCCTCGTCCATAGTAGTAATTATTTTGAATCTGTGCATAATGTGCACCATTTGTCGCAAATGGACCTGTAGCATCAAAATAACGCTCGACTGCACCTCGTGCTTCAGGGGTTGCATTAGCTTCTGCAACACTCGCAAACGTACGAGCAATTTTATCATTTATATTGGTTAAGCCAATCGAACTCATATCGGCAGTTTCCTGAACTGCATGCGCGAAAGTTGTTGCCAGCATCCGTTTACAAATATTATCAGGATTAGCCATCTCAGCTGTTTTGTCACCGGGATAATCACTAAAATCACCACAATAAGCAGGCACAACGGCAGCCGCACGAAGAAAATTAGTATATGAGTAAGTTTGCGCCGGATAAAACCCATTAACTTTATTCTGACTAATAAGGAGTGGAAAAGTTCGCTCAAAATTGTCTTTTGGCATTAAACGTTCAATCCGTTTAACATTATCTGGATTATTATTTGAGCCAGGATATACATTATCGATATTGATTTTCGCCGCTTTTACATAATAGCCAACCTCTTTAAGGCGTTGCTTATCAGCTGTAGTCAAGGTGCTAATCTGATCTTGCCAATCTTTCTGCCAGTCTTGCGGATTTAAGTCAGTAACATCAATCGTTGTATCAATAGCATTTTTAGATGACAATTTCTCCAAGGCATTTGATTCTGTAGTTACGCCAGTCGATTGGGTTGAATTACCAGTATTATTGCAGGCACTAAGAGCAATACCACCAAGTAGAGATAAAGTAATTAATTTTAGTTTCATTATGACCCCTCTATAATATCACGATGAAACTATTAACAAAATAACTCAAGAACCTTAAAATATTTTGTCAATATTTCATCAAACTGGCGACATTATAAGAGGAAGGCAGCCATCTAGTAAATAGCGATTTTATGATAACTAGTTATTCGATTTTAGATAACTGAATTAGATAAAAGTAAAAGCAGAAACTATGCCTTTACTCCGTACCAGCCACTAATCATAAAGGATTGAAAGAAACGAACTGGTAACTGAATGCCGCTTTGCCTTAGCATCTGCTCCACTTCTACCGGAGGAAGCACAGTGAGCATCTCGCGTAATACGCGTGACAGATTTGCAATCGACTCTGGAGTAGCCCCCATTAATGATTGGATTGATTCCCAATTCTTTAACATTAAGGGAAGCTCTTGTGCGTCCAGATCATAACTGATTTCGGCATCAATCAAAATACCCTTTGGGTATAAACGATTAGACATTGCCCGATAAAATTCCAGCCGTTCTTCTCGTTTTACAAAGTGAGCAACAAGAATGCTCAAAGCTATATCAAAATTTTCGCCTTGCGGTACATCATGAACATAACCGTGAATCAGTTCGCAGCGAGGCAGCACCCCAGCAGCCTCTAGTCTTTCTCGGCAGACCTCAAGCATTCCAATTGCTGGGTCAACCCCAACAAATGTCCACTCGGGAAATGCCATTGAAAGTGATAGTATCTCCGCACCAGTGCCAACACCCACACAAAGCACACGAGCAGCAACGGGTGCATCTTTTAAAATGAGTCGAATCAGAAAGTGCATATTCTCCGCAATCGGCATTAATTGCTGATTTTTCTCATCATAAGCTTTTGCGGCATCTGTAAAATGATTAATTATTGTAGGTTCTGTTTTCATTAATATCCTCTGGGATTAAATCAAATATCCAAACGCAGTCTAGAAATTAATCTAATTCGGAATATTCGGCTCAACCAGATTTGCTAATTGTAGAAGAGACTCCTGCCAGCCGAGATAACACATTTCAACGGGAATAAGATCTGGAATACCAGACTGTTCAATATTGATTTCTGTGCCACAACTTACTTTCTTTAGCTCAATTACAACAACAATTTCCCCAGATAGATTTGGATCATCAAATTTATCTGTATAAGATATACGTTCAAATGGAAGTAACTCCAAATATTCACCACCAAATGAATGACTATGCCCAGTAGAAAAATTGATAAAAGACATTCTAAAAGTACCGCCAACCCTTGCATCAAGGTGCTCAGTTCGTGCAGTAAAACCATATGGTGGAATCCATTTTATCAAAGCATCAGGCTCTAGAAACGCCCGATATATTTTTTCTGGAGTAGTTTTTAATATCCGGTGTAATTTAACTGTATTTGGCATTAGAGATCTCCTTTTACATTATAAAAATTGTACTTTACAATAGTTATTGCTAGTACAAAATAATCACTATTATATCGAACTATTAAGAAATTATTAACGATTTTGCGCATATTTTTAACATTGAATTGATGAAAAACTATTTATCTATAGGAGTAATGGTTCCCAGATAAGACGATATAATAAGCAGATTTCTTGCTAAAATAGCGATCTTATAATCAGGATACAAATGATGTTTGAAACTAGTCGACTAGTACTGCGTCAGTGGCAAAATAGTAATGCATATCAAAGAATGATTTTTCTAACAAACGCTTTTTTGCTAGACACAATGAAAATTAATCGCAATAAGATACCGCCACTATTCAAAAAAATAATCGTCAAGCAACTTTTTCTCTGGCTGTTTTTATGTTTTTTTAATCAAGCTTTGGCAAATGACTTAAATATAACTATTAATGAAAAATTATACCCCCAGTTAGAAAGTATAATTCTCAATCGCCCAGCGGAATCAGTAATGTCAGTAGCTGCAATTTATTCAAACTATAAAAAAATAAGTTATCGTTGGATTGGGCAAAAAAATACCAGAAAAAATGTCAGCTTTATTGAAAGTAATCCATTATTTGCCAAGACCAATATTTTTAATGACTCTACTTTAAAAGCTGAATCTGACAAAAAAATTTTATTTAAACGGCTAAAATACACATCTCGCTATAATGGCAGTAATCACAAGCTATCTGGTTTAGTTCTTATGCCAATATCTAGCACACCAAAGGGCGTTATCTTATTTTTTCACTCAACAATAAATGGTAAATTAAATGTACCTTCAATGCGTTTTGCTGACTATAAATCCCAGATGCTGGCAGCTGTATTTGCAGCCAATGGCTATATTGTTATAGCCCCAGACTATATTGGCATGGGAACTGATTATAAAGTCGCCCACCCATACATCCTTTATCCTGAAATCAATGTCAGCGATGCAAAAAACATGCTCTTGGCAAGTATGTTATATCTTAGAAAAAACGGATTTATCCAAAAACAGCAAAAGTTTAATCTATATGCAAGCGGCTATTCTGAAGGAGCTTCGTACGCACTATGGTTTAGCCGTATTTATCAGGAACAGACAAAATTTAGACAAACTATAACTAATACAGGATTAAACTTAAGAACAACCGTACCGATTGATGGCGCATATAATCTGACAGGAGTAATGCTGCCGTTTTTATTAACCAGTCAGGTAAATGATATGGTTAATCGCTTTTCAATTATTACCCCTTGGTGGGGAACACTTTTAAAACCAAGTTTACTTGCTAATGTTATGCTAGCATACGCACATTATAATGATTACCCAATCGACAAACTGCTTAATTCAGAGTTTTATAACTTGCAATGCATCTGGCCATTTGCATATACCTGTAATAATGATGCAACACTTATTCACAATATAGAAACTTTTGTGCTTTCGCCACTTAAAAACTTCTCAATAACCCTAAGCTACTTCTTTGCTGCAATATTTAAATCTGATTTAGGGATAATATATTCTCCACTCTTCAATAGCATAGCACCATTAATTCCAAATGATATTATTCAGGACAAGAAATTCATGCAAACAATGGAAAAAGCTAATATTACAGAATGGAAAAGCCAACTACCTGTTACATTGTTATCCTTAACACGAGATTCTTTGGTGCCAGAGCAAAATAGCAGTGATACATATAATGGTATGCTTAAAGCTGGTTCGAAAGCTTTAAAATATATAAAATTTAATAATCAACTAATTACTGTTAATTCTTTATTTGGAACCAGTGTTGTTGACCATGTAAGCTTTGAATTATTCGCACTACTTATTGCATTAAAAGAGTTTGAAGAAGATAATAAAAAAGCAGCACCTACTGATGCTGCCACTAGAATTAAGCAGAGATAGTTTCCCGAACTAGAAACTTATGAAAATGCATAAGCCCTTCTTCGGTTGGTAGCTGATATGGACCGTATGATTCGTTACCGGCATTATAGAGGGTGCGTCTGCCCTCATGCATTCGGTAACAAATTTCATCATCCTCTTTTGCCGTTTCCAAGTATACTTGCTGTTGGAGTTCAACATATTCTTCATCAAAGCCAAGAATTTCATCTGGATAATAAAACTCGGTAATTACCCGACATTTTTCTGGTGCAGTAGGTACAGCAACTGAAATCACAATGGTTTTTGGATAGCATTCAATCATGATGTTAGGATAAAGTGTCATCCATACCGCACCAAAATCAGGATCTACTCCCACATGAGCTTCAAGCACCTTCTTATGCCAATCTTGATATAACTTGCTACCTGGCTTATTTAATGCATTTTTGGTAGGGACAACCTGAAAATGGTACCAGTCGCCAAACTGCCACTTAAGACCTTTACAATCAACAAAATTGCCGAGTCCAGGATGAAATGGGTCAACGTGATAGTCTTCAGCATAAACCTCAATAAAAGTCTTCCAGTTAAAGTCATAATCAGTAATAATTGTATTACTATACTGAAAGTTCTCAAAATTTATGTGATTAGCATACTGCCCAATGTTAGCTAAATCCTGATTTATATCCCGATCAGATTTGAAAAGTAATCCTTTCCATTCCTGTAATGGATCTATTTCCAGATTTTTGCAAGCGGGTAATTGATCAAACATCGGTGCACCAATTAATTGTCCATTTACTGGATTATAAGTCCAACGATGGAGATCACAAACAATATTATGGCTATTACCCTTGCCTTTTAGCATTATTGCTTGCCTATGCTTACAGATATTGTCAACTAATTGCAACTGATTATTTTTATTATATAAAAGTTTTGCATGATTAAGCCACTCGATTGAGTGATAATCATTTGGCATTGGACACATTAATTTATGCCCAAAATACTGGGGAGATTTTTTAAAAAGAGTTTCCTGCTCAAAGGAAAAGTACTCTTTATCAAAATAAGTAAATAGTTTAGGGAAGTTCATATGTAAAACCTTCTAATCCAAATTAAACCGTTAAATGTAATTTAATTTAACACCAGAGAAATTTCCATTTCTAAACCCTTAGGTTAAGGGGAGGATTTTACACCCATTTATAGGACGAAAGCCAATTTATTTTTTAGTAACTGCTCTAGTAACTGCTCGTACTATCTCGCAATAGCTGTATCGCAAGTCTCCTCATTTACTTCTCATAAAAAATAAGGTGCCGTTAACTACAGCACCTTATTACAAGCGAAATCAAATTTATTTCTGACAGCTATATTCCTGCCATGCGTCACCAGATGCCCAACCAGAGCCTGGAGCATAAACATCAGAAGAACTATTGCACCAGCCAGCAACTACATTAGAAATACATTTATAGAACTTTCCATTACTTGCTTTAACAATGGTGCCTCCTGTATAAGTATTACGCCCAGCAGGATATACGAGCGGATTTTCAGGGCAAACCGCAGGCGATGGCGTAGGTGTTGGAGTCGGAGTTACACCACCAATAGTAGTTTGTGTTATTGCACCAAAATTAATTCCTTGACTAGCAAGGTTATTAATTGCGTCATCCAAAAGATTAAAGAAATTAGTTTTTCCAGTTAGTGTTCCAATATCAAGGGCGCCAGAGATACTTAATTTATTTTTAGTAAGCGCAGTTTCAAAAGCGTGTTTACTCAGACTAGGACTAACGAACTCGTACTTACCAGCTTTATTAATATACGCAAGAGTACCAATTGCATTCTGGAATACATATTCTACATCCTGCAAACTTAGTCTAATATGATTCTCACCAGTAATCGCAGGTGAATCATATGTTTTCTGATTATAAATCTGATCCAAGTAGATACGGATTTGACGTGGATAAAGAATAAATGTGCCACCTACAGCTTCTTTAGTGCCAATTGCTTCTTGATATAGTGTATCAGATAAAGTATAGTCACCAATAGAATTAACTTGCGAAATCTCAGGACTAGTAGTATACATACCAGCACAAATACGGAAATAATCCTTAATGATTATAGAGTAGGTACCTGCATTGTATGCAGCATTAAGTATCATATCATAAATATTATATTTATTCTGGCTAGCTTTACTATTCTGAAGATTCGCCATACATTGTGAATAATACGCAGCTTGTGGCCCCCAGTCTTCTGCATTATTCATTTCAAGACGGTTCATATCATTCAAGTGAAAATAAGCAGCTGCCATTGGTCCAAAATATTTCTGATCTAGAGAGTCTGGTCCTTTACTTGCAGTTTGCTTGCCACTATCTTGATCTTCAACAGTATATCCAAGCCCCTTTTGTAGTGCAACAAAATTAACCAGACCAACACCTTTGCTATCTTCAAGACGCTTTGAATAATCATTAATCTGGTATGGACCACCCTGACCTGAATTTAATAATGAATTGCGCTCATTATCTACCGGATTAATCCAGTCAGAAGCACTTGAGTAATTCGAAGTATTAATATTTTCTTGTAATAGTTGTCCAAAAACTGTACCATAGATATAATCACGATTAAATTTAAGCTGTGGAAATTTTTGATGCATAAGATGCCCAAGCAATGCTCCAGCAACATAATTTGAAATTAATAAATCTGTATAATTAGCATTTACTTCAAGTTTTTCAACATTCCCCGAGTTATATGGTAAATTCAAATGAAAGTAAATCGTACCATTTGCTGTACTTGTCGGGGTAAAATAGATCGGAGTTGGTAAGCCGCTCACTGGCACAGGTGTAGGTGCCGGAGTTGGTGTAGGCACAGGCGTCGGGCTTGGGGTTGGACTAGGTGTAGGAGTCGGGGTGGGCGCAGGAGTACTACCATTTACCTTAAAAATAAATGAATTTGCAACCGGATCTGCATTCATACCAGGATTACCACCAAAGCTAACTGAGGCATTGCCATTTTTAGCAATTTGCACATCTGAATGAACCGTAACTGTAACCTTATTCGTAGCATAAGCAAAATCCAGAGCATTCTTGCTTGACCATGGTGAAATGGAATTCATGCTAAAACCACTACCATTTAATGCAGTTTTACTATTAGACAACTCAATTACGGTATTGTCAAGATTTACTGGTCCACTACAAGTATTTTTCATTTCTACACTTGCTGAAACCCACCACCTATTACCTTCAACTTTAGAGCTACTAACCTGCAAACAGTTAGAATCTGTAGCACCTAATTTTGCAGCTACCGAATTTGCCATATTAGCATTGTTACCTGTACCGCTATTACATGCAGTAAGCGCAATGCTACTACCAGCTAGAATTGCCAAATATAATTTATTGAGTTGAAAATTCATTTTATCCCCTTAATCAGATGATATGATGTTTATACCAAACGGTAATCTTACCGATAAAATTTCAACTTCAGATATATCTACTCTTAGCCCGAGCAAGGTACAGATCTCTGAAATTAAAACTTGCAGGGCTGAATTGTAACTTTTATCTATTTATCTTGCAATAGACAAAATTGTATAATCGTTATTCAAATTTGAATAAGCATCTTGTTTTTAATTTTAATCGAGAAGCTTAACTCTATTTTGTGCAGCGTAACAACGTAAATACCCGAGTTGATGTTATAATTTTAGCCAATTTTTCAGATGAAGCCTATAGATGAAACTTAAAACACTAGCAAAAGCAATGTTAATTGTAAGTTCCTTAGCTCTAGTAGTTGGAGGGATAACTGCCTGCACAAAAAATAAATCCGCCTCCTCAGGGAGTCATAAAGACATCATTATTGTTGATAATGGTGAAGATGCACCGACCTTAGATCCTGCACTAGCACAGGACACCCAAAGTAGCCGTGTTATCTATGATCTCTTTGAAGGTCTAGTCTCTTTTGACCAGAAAATGCAAACTATTCCTGGACTTGCTGAAACTTGGGATATATCCAAAGATCAGCTAACTTATACCTTCCATCTGCGTCCGGGGATAAAATTCTCAGATGGCACCCCTATTACTGCTGATGATGTAGTTTTTTCGCTACAAAGACTAGTTGACCCAAAAACAGGATCACCTTATAATATGCTGGGAAGCAATATAGTCAACGGACAGGCTATTATTGATAAAAAACAACCTGTAAACTCTTTGGCTGTTTTGGCACTCGATAAAAATACCGTAGAAATAAAATTGGTACACCCGGATGCTTCGTTCCTCGCAATATGTGCCATGCCAAATTTAGGCATTATCTCCAAAGCCAACTTAAATAAATATGGAAATGACTGGACACAACCAGGCAAAATGGTCAATTCAGGTGCATATAATCTTACAGAACGGGTTATCAAAGGCTATATACTATTAAGTAAAAATCCCTATTACTATGATGCAAAAGATGTCAGCATTAATCAGGTTAAATTTATGCCTATTGTTGATTATAGTAGCTCCTTAAATCAGTATAAATCTGGAAATATAGATATTACTTATAGTTTACCAATAGACCAATATAAAACCATCAAGAGACAGATGCCCTTGGAAGAACACACAGTTACTCAGGAGGGGTTATACTATTATGATCTAAATATGACCCTACCAAAATTCCGTGATAATCCAAAACTTCGTGAGGCATTATCAATTGCAGTAGATCGTAACGCCCTAGTCAAAGTAGTTTTAGGACAGGATCAAATCCCCTCATATTCATACGTAACTGAAACAATTGAAGCAGGTAAGTTTGCCGGGCTTAATTATGATTGGGCTAACTGGTCTCGCGACAAACAGATTGCCAAAGCTCAGCAACTATTCAAGGAAGCTGGGTACGGAGCAAACAATCCACTAGAAATCTCGATTTCTTATAACACTAATGACTTACACAAAAAAGTAGCGTTGGCTGTTGGTTCAATGTGGCAAGAGGTTTTTGGCGAAAAAAGCATTCAAGTAACAATTGCCAATCAGGAATGGAAAACCTTTCTTAAAGCCAGAAATACAGCTAATTATGATGTTGCCCGGGATGGTTGGATTGCTGACTATGACAGTGTAGATAGCTATACCAATCTTTATCAGTGTGGTAACCCACAAAATAACAGCAAAATGTGTAATAAAGAATATAATAACCTCCTTACACAGGCACAAAAAACTGCAAACCCGGAAGAGCGAGTAGATCTAATTCGTAAAGCTATAGCAATTGCAATGGATGAGTATGCAATTATTCCTTTATATCAGTACACCTACTTTAGAATGATTAGCCCGAAAGTAAAAGGTTACGATATTAAAGACAACCACTTGGATCACGTGCAAAGTAAATGGTATAAGTTTTAAGTTAACTAGGTTTATTTAAAGGAAATTGACACCAATGCTAAAATTTATTTTAAAGCGGATTCTGGTATCAATACCAACTATGCTAGCAATTATTACGCTGGTATTTTTTCTGGTCCATATGACACCGGGCAATCCATTTGACGGTGAACGCGCACTATCACCTGAAGCCTTGGCTGCTTTAATGCATCAATATCGACTTGATTTACCAGTTTGGCAACAGTATTTGCTTTATCTCAACGACCTAATTCATGGTAGTTTTGGAATTTCCATGAAATATCTTGGACAATCAATCAACCAGCTATTATTTCCCGATAATATGGGTGGATTTTGGGTTACCTTACAATTAAGTGTTTATACCATGATAGTTGCAGTACCTTTAGGTATAATTGTCGGTTGTTATGCGGGATTACATAAAAATTCAATTTTTGATAAAATAGTAGTTGCGAGTAACATATTTTTTACCGCAGTTCCAACGATGGTAACTGGACCGCTAGCAGTACTCCTTTTTGCCGTAACCTTACAGATTTTTCCAGCTGGTGGATGGGGTGATGGTGATTTTATGCATGTATTTATGCCGGTTGCAATCCTAACACTTGCCTACACTCCAACGATAGCGTTTGTAACCCGAGGCAGTATTATTGATGTATTAAACTCAAACTACATCCGAACCGCTAGAGCCAAAGGCTTGCCAACCCACAAAATTCTTTTTAAGCATGCAATTCGCCCTACCTTGTTACCTGTTATTTCAGTTCTAGGTCCAATGTTTGCCGGGATTTTAGTTGGCGCAGTAGTAACGGAACAAATTTTTACTTTACCTGGGCTTGGAATACTTACCACTAATGCTGCGACTAACCGGGACTATAATATGATAATGGCAATAACTATATTTGGTAGCTCATTAACCATAATTTTTAATATTATTGTTGATATCTGCTATATGTTATTAGATCCAAAAATCAAGCAATAAGGCAATTTTATGTTAGCTAAAACCAAAGATTTAAAACTAGAAGTACCTAAAGCTAAAGGCTTCTGGAGTAATGTATTTAAACGTTTCAGTAAAAACAAACTAGCACTTTTAAGTCTATTAATCATTATCATACTGACTTTAATGTGTATTTTTGTACCTATGCTAAGTAGCATCAGCTATGATAAAACAAACTGGAGCGAGATTCTTGAAATGCCAAATGCCAAACATTTATTTGGTACTGACAATCTTGGTCGTGATCTATTTGTCAGAGCATTTATCGGCGGTAGAATTACCTTTGCCATTGCATTTGCTGCCGCCTTTGTTGTACTACTGATTGGTATTTTTTATGGGGCAATAGCGGGTTATCTAGGTGGCAAAATTGATACTATTATGATGCGAATAGTAGATATTCTTTATGGGATACCATTTCTTTTTTTCTGTATATTATTGATTACCCTATTTGGAAATAGCGTTGCCCTGTCATTTGTTGCAATTGCTGCTATCTCATGGCTTGATATGGCACGTATTGTTCGTGGTCAAACACTTAGTATCAAGCATAAAGAATATGTCGAAGCCGCACTAGTTTCAGGGGTTAGTAACCGAAAAATCATTACTCGCCATGTAATCCCCAATTTACTTGGTGTTGTCATTGTATATGCAGCACTTACAGTACCTAATATGATTGTACTTTCAGCAGTACTCTCGTTTTTTGGCTTAGGCGTAACTGAACCAATGACATCTTGGGGACTACTAATCGCTGATGGTGCGCAAAATATGGAATCATGGTGGTTACTATTATTTCCCGCAGGATTAATGACAATAACTTTATTATCCTTTGCATTCGTATCCAATGGACTACGCGATGCACTTGATCCACGTTAATTAAGGCGATTTATATGAGTAGCAACAATCCTGTCTTAGAAGTAAGAGATCTTAACGTAGAATTCAAAGTGATGGATGGTATCGTAAAAGCCGTAAATGGACTATCTTTTAAAGCTTATGACCAAGAAATAATCGGCGTAGTTGGTGAATCAGGTTCGGGCAAAAGCCAAACTATGCTTGCTGTTATGGGCTTACTTGCCAATAATGCGAAAGTGTCTGGATCTGTTAAATTTATGGGGCAAGAATTGATTGGCATGCCAGCTAAAGAACTAAATCGGATTCGAGGCGATAAAATTGGTATGATTTTTCAAGATCCCATGACTTCATTAAATCCTTACCTTAAAATTAGCTCACAAATGACTGAAGTTTTAATGCTACATAAAGGATTAAGCTATAAGGATGCCCTCAATCAGTCAGTTCAGATGCTTGAACATGTCAAAATCCCAGAAGCAAAAAACCGGATAAATCTCTACCCACATGAATTTTCTGGCGGAATGCGGCAGCGGGTCATGATTGCAATGACGTTACTTACAAGACCAAAGATACTAATTGCTGATGAGCCAACAACGGCGTTGGATGTGACTGTACAAGCACAGATATTACAATTATTAAAAGAGCTTCGTAAGGAAATGGGAATGACGATTATTTTCATTACCCATGATATGGGAGTAGTTGCCAATCTATGTGATAGGGTAAATGTGATGTATGGTGGCTGGTTAATGGAAACTTCCTCCATAATTGAAACATTTAATAACCCAATGCATCCATATACACAAGCACTTTTATCTGCGATCCCTAGCCTTGACGCAGAAGTAGATAAGCTACATACTATTCCCGGTGAACCACCAAATCTGCTTAACCTACCTAGCGGTTGCCCATTTCAGTCACGCTGTGAGAAAGTTACTGAAAAATGTCAAACCATAATTCCACTACATAAAGTTAATCCGCGCCATGTAGTTAAATGTACTTTGTATGGAAATCAGCAATGAATAAAATTCTTGAAGTTAAAAATCTAAAGGTATATTTCCACCTTAAATCAAGTTTCCTAAAACCAGCAAAAATAGTACATGCGGTAGATGGTGTCAGCTTTGATGTCTATGAAGGGGAGACTTTGGGCATAGTTGGTGAATCTGGCTGTGGTAAATCATCTCTTGCGCGAGCACTAGTTGGGCTAAACCCAATTACTGGAGGAAGTGCCATATTTGACAATAAAATAGATTTGGCAAAAGCAGAAAGTAATGATTGGAATGAGGTGCATAAACAGGTTCAGTTTATTTTCCAGGATCCAGTTGCTGCTCTTGACCCTAGAATGACAATTGCTGAAATTATTGCCGAACCATTACAGACACTTTACCCAGATATGAATAAAAACAAAGTAATGTCACGAGTTTTGGAAACTATGAAATTAGTTGGTTTAAGTCATAATCAAATCAATCGCTACCCTACTGAGTTTTCAGGTGGGCAATGCCAGCGAATCGGTATTGCCAGAGCATTAATCTTAAACCCCAAAGTTCTCATCTGTGATGAGTCAGTCAGTGCCCTTGATGTTTCCATCAAGGCACAAATAATTAATTTGCTCCAAGATTTACAACAAAAACTAAAACTAACAATATTATTTATTTCTCACGATCTAAGCGTTATAAAACACATAAGTGACCGGATACTAGTAATGTACCTTGGTAACATTATGGAGCTTGGAGATAAAGGATCTATTTACAAAAACCCGCTACACCCATATACTAGAGTTCTTTTAGCTGCAGTACCAATTGCAAACCCGGAACTGGAGAAACACAAGGAAACACAGCTACTTGAGGGGGAACTACCTTCACCATTAAATCCACCCAAAGGATGCGTCTTTAATACAAGATGCACTCTCGCAGATGAAAAATGTCGGACTATGCGTCCTGAAAAGTCAGTATTTGATAACACTATTATCTGCTGCCACAAGGCAAATTACAATATCACCAAAAACTGACTATTCCATTTACTTCTGGTGGCGCAGTGACTCATGACCTTTTGAAGCAATATGATATGCTCTTGACTCAAGTTCACCTGCGGCTGCCATTGATTTTACAATCAATACAATTATATTTGACAACTTTTTGAAAAACATATATTTTCCCTTTATAAATATGGTTAAGCACAAGCTAATATTTTTCGTTTTAAAGTCACGCAAGATATTGTATCACATTAATTGTGCAATGCAATATTATTATCTCGAGATTCTCAATTTACACACATTGAACGCTGAATTAGTGTAAAATTCAGCGTTAAAAACATGTTCTAGGATTTACTGATGCAAAGCAATAATATCGTTATTATCGGCACTCAATGGGGAGATGAAGGCAAGGGGAAAATTGTTGACTGGCTAACTGAAAAAGCCGCCGCTGTAGTACGCTTTCAGGGTGGGCATAATGCCGGACATACACTAGTCATAAATGGTAAAAAAACGGTACTACGCCTTTTACCATCAGGAATGATGCATCCTCATGTTGCCTGTCTTATTGGTAATGGTGTTGTTGTATCGCCAGAAGCACTGGTAAAAGAAATCCGAGAACTGGAAGCAATTGGTGTTGAAGTTCGTAATCGCCTGAAAATTTCGGAAGCCTGCCCGCTAATCATGCCTTATCATATTGCTCTTGATCAGGCGCGCGAAGCTAAAAAGGGCGATAATAAAATCGGTACTACTGGACGTGGAATTGGTCCATGTTATGAAGATAAAGTTGCTAGACGCGCTATCCGCGTACAAGATCTATTTAATAAAGAGGTTTTTAGAAGTAAACTTGCTGAAAATCTTGAATATTATAACTTTTTGCTAAAAAACTACTTCAATGCTGCAACATTAGATATTGATACAGTATATAATGAAATTATGAATTACGCTGAGGACATCAAACCATTGGTGTCAGATGTTTCACGTAAATTATTTAATCTAAATAAAGAAGGTAAAAAAGTAATATTTGAGGGTGCTCAAGGTACATTGCTGGATATTGATTTCGGTACTTATCCATTTGTAACCTCATCTAACTGTGTAGCTGGCGGAGCGGCAACTGGTGCCGGAATTAGCCCACGGATGATTAATTATGTCCTTGGAATTGCTAAAGCCTATACAACACGCGTTGGTTCTGGTCCATTTCCAACTGAATTAACGGATGAAGTTGGTCAAGGATTGGCTTCACGTGGTAATGAATTTGGTTCAGTTACTGGTCGTGCTCGCCGCTGTGGTTGGTTCGATGCCGCAGCCTTAAAACGTGCAGTACAAATTAATGGCGTATCCGGTCTATGCATTACCAAACTTGATGTAATGGATGGAATGGAAGAAATAAAAATTTGTGTTGGTTACAAGCGCGATGGTAAAGAATACGACATCCTACCATTTGGTTCTGATTCAGTTGTTGAGTGTGAGCCAATCTATGAAACAATGGCGGGTTGGAGTGAAACTACTGCTGGACTTAAAACATATGCAGAACTACCAGAAAACGCCAAAAAATACCTCAAACGAATTGAAGAAATTATTGAAACGCCAATTGATATTATCTCAACTGGACCGGATCGGGTTGAAACCATCCTCATAAACAACCAATTATTTACCTAAATAGTTACTGCTCGGACTATCTCGCAATGGCTGTGTTGCAAGGCTCCTCATTTACTTCTCATGTAAACCACGTCGCCTTGCGCCTTGCTCTGGCTACATATTCCAGCAGTTACAGAGCTGCATAATATGAGTAATTTCTCTAAATAATACCACCTATTTCCGGGCAGTATTTTACAAATAGAATAAATCTAAGCCATGAAAAATAATTTTGTCATGAATAACTGGCTAAGAACAGCAGGTATTCTCAATTGCTGTTTTAGTCATCCATTTTATCTGCTCTTTGCCTACTATATAGTAATGGCTACTGGCTTAAATAAAGAAATTGAGACTAATGTTTATTTGATTGATATCTTGCCATTTATGACAATTTTAATCATCTTAACAGGAATCCGTTTCTTGATATTCGCCAGAATACAGAATAAACTAAACCTTAGTAGACAAGAATTAATCGACTGGTTTATTAAGATTAACATCTGGTCTGCACCCGGATTATTTATTTTTGTAATGATGCTGATGCCAATTGAGGGAAATGTTTTCGGATTTATTTTTATTCCTGTCATTTTCATCACTGGAGTAATCATAGCTCCAATAATTTTAATTAAATCACTCCGCCTAGCAAAGAAATTAAAGAATGAAAGAACTTGATAATATACAGGTAGTTCTCTGTAATACCTCTCACCCGGGGAATATTGGTTCAGCTGCAAGAGCTATGAAGACAATGGGCTTAACTAGATTAGTACTGGTAAATCCAATATGTCAACCCGATGATCATTCCTTGGCTCTAGCCTCAAATGCAGCAGATGTAGTACTAAAAGCAAAAGTAATCGATACGTTAGATGAAGCGATTGCGGCTTCGAATTTGGCAATTGGCATGACTGGTCGTAAACGCGAATTTACTGCCCGATTACAAACCCCAAAAGAAATCACTCAAGAATTACTATCAGTAGTAAATACGAATCAGGAAGTCAGCATTATTTTTGGTAATGAACAAAATGGACTAACTATTGAACAACTTGAAAAATGCAACCGCATGGTAACTATTCCGGGTAACCCCGTATATTTTTCGTTAAATCTAGCGCAAGCAGTTCAAATTATGTGTTACGAGATTTATAGTAGCTACAATCCTGATTTAACTCATTTAAAAGATGAAAAACAGCAAATTAATCAGCATGATGTACAACACCTATTAAATAACTTTAGACAATTAATAAAGACTACGCCATATAATAAAAATGAGGATTTAACCATGCGTAGATTACAACATATAATTCATAAAGCAGAGCTGGAACGAGATGAAGCCGATTTATTGCATGGTATAATAAAAGCTTCATTAAAACAAATTAATAAAGCAAATTTAGATGAGTAATAAAAATTCTCCAATTGGGGTATTTGATTCGGGAATTGGCGGACTAACCGTAGTAAAAAGTCTAATGCATAATTTGCCACAAGAGAACGTGGTCTATTTTGGTGACATTGCGCGGATTCCCTATGGTACCAAATCAGTTTCGACAATTAAAAAATTCACTGAACAAACGGTACGGTTTTTACTAAATCAGGATGTCAAAGCAATCATTATTGCCTGTAATACCATCTCGGCAGTAGCTAGAGATACTGTTCTCCAGCTAGCGGGAAACATTCCGGTAATTGATGTAATTTCTGCTGGTGCAAAGGCTGCAACCGCTAGTGCCAGTAAAATTGGCGTAATTGCAACCCCAGCAACGATTAATAGTAATGCCTACCCACGTGCAATCCAGCAACTTAACCCACAGGCAGAAGTGCACTCACAAGCTTGCGCCCTTTTCGTTAATATGATAGAAGAGGGGTTTATCAAGCACCCTGCCCTTGATCTGATAGCGGCTGAATACCTAACCCCATTACTCAAGCAAAAACTTGAAGCATTAATCCTTGGCTGTACTCATTACCCGCTAATTACAGAGACGATAGCTAAAATTGTTGGCAACAATATACAAATAATTGATCCGGCAATTACTGCAGTTAGCCTACTACAAGCAATTTTAAATAAAACCGGGCAGCTAAATCAGAATTTAACAACGAATGGGAACTATCGCTTTTACGTAACTGATGTACCTATCAAATTCCAATCGATTGGCGAAATGTTTCTAGGACATCCGATGCAACATTTGGAAGTAGTTAGCGTTGAATAATGCTTATTTATGATTCACATTGCCACCTAGAGGCGATCAAAAATGACCCGCGCCAAACAAAAATAGCTATTCCGGCTATTTTACCTGAAGATATAGAAGCGTTATTTAAATATCGTAAGCGTAATCCATATGCAAAAATAGGATTAGGCTTGCACCCTTGGTATGCTAATAAATTCATAAATTATTCTAATGAGAACTTTAATAACTATCTGGAACAATTAATAGTAGAATACCAACCAGACTTCATTGGTGAATGTGGTCTTGATAAAAACAAACCTGAATTTGAACTCCAGCAAAAATTACTTCATATCCATTTAGAGCTCGCTAAAAAGCATCAAAAGCCAGTTGTTTTACACTCCGTACGTGCAACTAATGAATTATTATCAATCCTGAAGCAATATAAAAATCTACGTGGAATAGTACATGCCTTTAATGGCAATAGTGAAACCGCCAAGCAACTCCTACGCTTTGGCTTTTATCTTGGAATTGGTAGCCTGATTCTCAACCCAGAAAGCCAGTTAAGTAAGTCAATTGAGAAAATCCCGCTTAGCCAAATCATTCTTGAAACCGATGCACCATATATGCCACCATATGAGGTGCAATACTCCCATCCTTACCATAGCCTTATTTATGCTGAACGTATTACTCAACTTAAAAAGATAGCATTAAGGGAAGTTATCAGTAGTTCAAATACGAATTGGAATAATCTATTCATTAGAAATATTTCTGTTAATAGTTAACCATCTCATTTAATATACCGGAAGAAATCCTTATTCGGCGTAAACCAGAGACTTACCAAAGATAAATAGCTGAAAGTAATGATAATTATTGAGGGAATATACAGGTTACCTGATTTACTAATCAGATAAGTCGATAAAAATACACCCAAGCCGCTAAAAAAGCCAAAAGTAAGATTATAGATAATGCTAATTGAGCCAAATTTATATTTTACTTCAAAAATACTATCAAGAACAGTTAGGATTTTTGATAGCATCAATCCAACAAAAAGCATACAAATTGATTCAAAAACTAGGATTTGAATATAATCATTCTTGATATAAGCTTTAAATAAAAAATATAAAATGATCTTGATTAATAAGCCAAGCACTATGTGTAACCTGCGCCCCAATTTTTGATGAAATATAGCACCAATAACTAATCCAGCTATTGAAAATAAGAAAATAACAACCTGCAAATTAAAAACGCTACTTTCGGAATAATTAAGATAACGAACTAGATAAAAGGGCATCACGGTTGAAAAGAAAGCATTTAGACTTGTCACAAAAGTCAGAAAACAAGTAAATCTAATGATAGTCCAGAAATTATTTCTAACACAGCTAACTGAATTTACAGCTTCATATAATACAACCTTTTCCTCCCCTCTGATAGCTCCTTACGTGTATGAAGATAAAAATAGATCGCAAAAATACAAAAAATTAATGGCATCAAAGAAATTATTATTTTATAGATGGGATTATTTACATCAGCAAGAGTAAGCTTTGTAAATGCAGCACCAAAATAAACCGCGATAAAATAGCAATTGCCGACAAACACCTTCCGAGCTGGCGAAAGTCTATCTTTATCTAGGATTCTAACTATTGCTTCTGGGTAGATCGCCCCAAGTAATACCCCGATCAAAATACAGTTAAAAATCAAGGTGGCAATAGCATAGTTAATTGGGAAATAGGCAACAAGATTAATGACAGCAATATTATAAAAAGCATATACCAAAACAAAGTATGGCAATAATGGTCTTTTAATTTTGTGGTGAAATAAAGAACGAATTGTACCACCCAATGGACGAAATAAAAAAGATAAGGCATTAATAAAAGAAATTGAGAAGATTATGTCTCCCGTCGCACTAAAATGATGAAAGATATAATCTTGAGTTTTGATAAATGCCAGTGAATTATAAAAACCAATCATGGTAAGAATTACCACCAAGATGAAAGTATCAATTTGAGATTTATAGATTTTAACTGACATAATACTTTTAAACAAAATTTATTGCCTATTTTACTATATTCGGCTGATAGCAGATTAAGTAATATAGTAAAATCGCTGATATTTATTGTTAGGCATTACACTATGCGGATTATCTTTTTTCTCATCTGCTCTATTACATTACTTTCTTTTGCACAAGCGGAAGCAATAATTAATGGTGATGCAAGATTTGAACTTTATGAATCACAAATTAGCAATAAAAGAGTTGCAGTCTTTGCCAATAACTCTTCACAAGTCAATGGACAGAATATTGTTGATTTTCTTAATAAGAAGCAAGTTAATATTGTTAAAGTATTTACCCCTGAACACGGCTTTAACGTTGAAGCAGATGCTGGTTCCGCAGTTAACAACCAAAATTCAGCCGACAGCAAACCCAAAATTGTCTCATTATATGGTAAAAAAGATAAGCCAACTAAGAACGACTTAGCTGATGTAGATGTGATTATCTTTGATATTCAAGATGTGGGTGTCAGGTATTATACCTATATCTCTTCATTACAAAAGATGATGGAAGCAGCTAGCGAATACAATAAACCATTAATTATACTTGATAGAGCAAACCCAAATGGATTTTATATCGATGGACCAATATTAGAACCAAAATATAAATCTTTTGTAGGAATGCAAGCTATACCTATTGTTTATGGGATGACTATTGGCGAATATGCAAAAATGCTTGTTGGTGAAGAATGGCTAAACCTTAGCCCTAAAAATAAATCCCAGCAATTAAAATTAACCATCATTCCTGTTGCAAATTATACACACAGAAGCAAGTATCAGCTAACCGATAAGCCCTCGCCGAATTTACCCAATATGACGGCAATTTATCTATACCCAAGTCTTGGCTGGTTTGAAGGCACACAGCTAAGTATTGGACGTGGAACAAGCACACCATTTCAAGTAATTGGTCATCCTGATTATAAGACTGATTTTAGCTTCACGCCACACCCGATGTCTGGTGCAACTAACCCACCTTTAAATGGAAAACTATGCTATGGCTGGGATCTACAAATGCCAGCAGACGAGGTATTAGAACAAACCGATGGTAAGATCAACCTAAAATATCTACTTCGTGCATATAAAGAATTTCCAGATAAAGCTCATTTTTTTACCAATTTCTTTGATAAACTGGCTGGTAATGGTAGCTTAAAACAGCAGATAATTGCAGGTAAGACAGAAAGCGAAATTCGTAGCAGCTGGCAGCCTGGATTGAAAAAATTTGCGGTAATCAGAAATAAATATCTCCTCTACCCTGAAAACGATGAATAAACATATTTCAATCGTACTATTTGCAATTGCCAGTATTGTCTTTGCTAGCTTACTTATCCGTTTTTCTGCGGCTGGACCTGTTGCTAGTGGTGCCTATCGGCTTTTATTAACCATCCCACTATTACTATGCCTCGATAAATTTTCAAGCAAAAAAAACAATTCTAGTAAGTTAACTCGTGAAATTATTATTTATTCTATGTTATCTGGTTTATTTTTTGCACTTGATCTTGCCGTATATAATGTCTCAATTTTGTATACTTCACTGGCAGAAGCAACCTTACTTACTAATATGGCACCATTTTTTATTGTTCCGATTTCAATAGTATTTTTTCATGAGAAAGTTCCTTTTAGGTTTATCTATAGCGTTATTTTGGCAATTATTGGTCTATATTTACTCATGGGAAAAACTGATCTTGATCATAAGCATCTGATTGGTGACTGGCTTGCCTTATTATCCGCAGTATTTTATGCATTGTTTTTAACTTCGATCAAAAAAGCTGCCAGCAATTATTCAGTTAATCGGGTAATGACTCTAGTTTGTCTAACCGGTGGAATATTACTTTTTGCCCTAGCAGCAATTAAGCATGAAGTGATATTCCCCCAAACAGCATATGGTTGGTTTATATTATTGGCAATTGCTATTTTTGGACAGGTTCTGGGACAAACCTTACTTGCCTACGGGGTAAAGTTTCTACCCTTACAACTTAGCTCATTATTTTTATTATTATCTCCGATATTTGCTGCAATTTATGCTTTTTTTATTTTTGATGAACGCCTAAATTTAATTCAAGGTTGTGGGATAGTTGTTATTTTAATTGCAATTTATATCGGAAAACGAATACTTGAGCTAAAGAAAAGTTGAGATTTTGATTGAATGATTAATTTAATTTTTCAAGATTATTGCAGTAGAGCATAATAGACTAAAATTAGTAAAATCTAGGTATGCTATAATCATTGATAATTTTATTTATTTGAGTTTATTAATATGCAAATCCTAAAGATAATTCGCATTTTATTCAGAATTGCTATTTTTGTTTTACTATTAATACTAGCAATAAATAATATGCAAACAACAGAGTTCAATTTTCTGGGTATTTACACCTTACGACTGCCACTAATTGTAACTTTAGGCATCTTTACGTTTGCAGGAGTTTTTATCGGCATGATCTTAAACTATAGCAATAACTTAAGCCTCAAAAGTGAGTTAAAAAAGCTACGTAAAGAACTAAGTCAAACACAGTCTAAACAGAATCAACCTACTAGCAATTAATTTTTTGTTCTAATAATGGAGCCATGATTTGGATTTATTAATTATTTGGTTAATCATAACACCTTTGTTCTTTGCTTTTGGCTGGATTGCCGGGCGAATTGATATGAAAGTTGTTTTAAAGCAGGCAAAACAGTTACCACAACGAATATTTGATAGTGTTGATGCAATGGTAGATGGTAAAACTGGTATTGCAAAAGATGAATTAAAGCAGGTTGTTGAACAAGAGCCACAATTCATTGATCTCCAATTTAGTCTTGGGCGCTTATATCGCAAACGTGGGGAAAATGATCTTGCGATAAACCTTCATAGTAAAATGCTAACTTCACAGTATATATTTTCAGAAGAAACCAAAGATAAAATTCGTCTGGAATTGGCACAAGACTTCCAAAGAGCAGGTCTGATTGACCGTTCTGAATCTTTATTGATTAATCTCTTAAATAGCCAGATATATGGTCATGAAGCATTACAGATGCTTCTTATCATTTACCAGCAAGATAAAAATTGGCAAGGCGCTATAGATATTACCAAAAAACTTTCCAGTTCTGACTATAGCTATCATCTTGAGGTAGCTGAATTTAATTGCGAGCTAGCACAAGGCGAAATAATAAAATCAAATTATGATAAAGCGATTGAATATATTAAAACTGCGCTGGAAGTAAATCGTAAATGTGTGCGAGCAAATATACTTCTAGGTGAAGTTTATTTTAATTTGGAAAAATATGCGGAAGCTATTCAAACCTGGCAATTAATTGAGAAGCAAAATTATAATTATTTACCTCTAGTCATCGATAAAATATTTGAAGCGTATGTCAGACTGGATCAGATAAAAGAATGTTTAACGCTTATCAAAGGTTACGTAACTTTATTTCCAAATCTTAATATGCACGACTTCATTTATCGTAAACTCCTAAATTATGATACCTTTGACGCAACTGTTGACTATTTACGTAAAGCAATGATAGCAACACCTAATTCAAAAATTGCTGCATTATTGATTGATGTCCAGTTAAATTTATTAACCACAATCGAAGGCAAGGCAGATGCAGAACGAGTAAAAACATTACTCCTTAAATATAATGACAAATTATCATCTTATAATTGTGGCTGTTGCAATTTCAAATCAAAAACTTTCTTCTGGCAATGTCCGGCTTGTTACTCATGGGAAAGCATTAGTCCAAATAATATCGAAAGCTAACCAAAAGGGATACCAATTATGACAATAGTAAATGGAACATATGATTTAAAAATCCAGACACCAATGGGTGAGAAGCATGCCACGCTCGTTCTTCAAGCAGATAAAAACATACTCACGGGGTCATTTGTTACCAAAAGTGATACTTCTAGCATTAGCGGGACAACTACTGGTAACCAAATTGATTTTGAAACAGTAATTACTACGCCATTGGGAAAAATAACTGCGCGAATCATTGGCTCTATTGAGGGTGATAACTTGATTGCAGAATCAAAATTAATGTTTGCAACTGCCAAAATTAATGGAACAAGAAGGAATGGAGAATAAGTGTATCAAGTTTTTACGGTAAGTAATACCTCTTTCCAACCGGCTTTTTTATTTTGTTGCGCCGTACACTCTGATTCTCAAAGCCTTTATTCCTAGCCCAAAGGCAAACTAACGGGGTTATAAAAGAAATCTAATCTATAACCCTATGTTCTAAAGCAGGTAGTTTCTTTCTAACTTCTGCAATAACATCTCTTTCAATAGTTGCATAAATGATTTGGTTACCCTCCTCACACGAAGAGACAACTCTACCCCAAGGGTCAATAATCATACTATGACCATAGGTATGCCGACCCGTTTCATGAATCCCACCCTGATTAACCGCAATAAAATAACACTGATTTTCTATTGCGCGGGATCTTGCGAGTATCTCCCAATGAGCTTTACCTGTAGTATAGGTAAACGCAGAGGGCAATAAAATAAAATCTAATTCCCCCATCTTCCGGTAAAGCTCAGGAAATCTGAGATCATAACAAATGGAGAGACCTACTTTAAAACCAAGGATATCAGCACTTACAATATCCTTACCAGCCTTAAAAGTAATACTTTCATCATATTCATTATTTTCATCTTTAAATTTAAATAGATGAATTTTATTATAATATACCAGCAGTTCACCATTTTGGTCATAAATAATTGAAGTATTGTAATATTGCTTGTCTGAGGCCTTAATCAGGATTGTTCCGGCATTGAGAAAAATATTACACTCCTTGGCTACTTGTGATAGTTTCCGCTGAATAACCCCATCGCCTAAAGCCTCTGCAATATCAAGACGCTTGCCGTCGTCCTGTCCGGTTATTTGTATAAAAAATTCAGGTAGTACAACTAATTTGGCATGCGCCATAGCTGCCTCTTTGATCATGAGGCATGCTTGATGCAAATTAGATTTCCAGTCTTTAACTGAAACCATCTGAATTGCAGCTATTTTAAGACTAGTTGCCACCATTAGAGTTTCCTACAGCTGAATTTACATTCTTGACAAATTGCTGTTTAACACTAGTTTTCTCAATTTTTGGCTTATTAAGGTTACCACTAATATGATAACCAATCGTAAATAATTTATTCTGTGGACTTCCTAATATTAACTCGCCAAGATAGACCCCAAGACCAACGATAGGATTCAAAGTTACGACCCCCGCAGTTAAAGCAATTGCAAAACCTAGACGTGGCGTAATCGATAGATAGGCATCGACATTATTATTGGCAAAATCAACACTACCGTTACTATTTACCTGCGCTAATGGACCTGCCATATAGATATGTTTTAGTTCCACCTGCGAAGCAAGTATATCGGCATTTACTTCGAGATCATTAAAGAAGAAGCCTTTTTTGAATAAATCCTGTACATCCATTGAACCAGCTTCATATACACCTTGCAAATTAATAATACTTAATAACCCACCCCAAACACCAGGATCAACTTTTAATAGTTTACCAGCTGTAAAGTTTGCATTAACTGAACCAATCATACGTAGTGGACTAAAATCTTGAAATCCACCATTCCATTGAACAGAACCATTCATTGTTCCCCGCCCTTTATCTAGAATACGCCCCAAATCAAGGGCATATACGATATTTCCAGCATCGGCAATCTGGGCATTAAATCTAAAATCAACACTAGAATTGTTTTGTCCACAACCAATACAGTAATTGGTTCCACTAAATCCGATAGTTCCATCCTTACTACTAATTAGACCACTTTCAATAAGTAAATCTTTCCCCTGTTGCTGAATAAAAACGGATAATTTACCTAAATTATGATTTTGATAAAATAAATTATTTACAGCCAACCTCATAGTTGGAATCTTGACATTAACGGCACTTTCAGAACCATTTTTAAAATTAATTGGACCACTTTCTGGGGCTTTATGTGCTTTTTTAAATAACATAAATTTATCAAGAGTAAGAAGTAAATTATTTTCTTTATAATTAAAATTACCCACACCACTAACTACTGGCGTATAAATATTAAAGAAAGCACTAGTTTTATCAACAAAGACATTCGCAGTACCCGCTTCAAGACCAATTTTGCCAAATTTGATATCATTACTTGTAACCTGTAGCTGAGTTGGGAAGACCATTTTCTCAGATTTAGTGCTAGTATTTTCTGCTACTGTTTTTTTAATACTAAATTTACTACCTGACTCTCCAGACTTTAACTCCTTGGCTTCATTTATTCCTGAAATCATCTTTTTAATAGTTGCAAGCCAGTCAAGGATATCAGTAGTGTCAGTATTAGCATTAATTGTCATAGCTACACCAGGATCTGGATTAGTCATAAAACCAGCATCACCAACGGCAAGTTTTACCCGGTTAGTAACTGAAGTATTCCCTAAAATAACCTGCCCATTCAAACGATTTGCATATTTAAAACTAGCCAGATAAGTCCCGGGATTCATTTGCTTCAGATTAAATGTCATTGGTGCAACAGTACTTTCTGATTTCTTCAAGGGATCTGCTGCATTACACATTACACCAACAAGATTACTGCTAGTAGTAAAATTACTAATCCCATGTTTACTCAGATTAAATTTAATAAATGCATCAGCTTTACCAGAAACGAGCTCTTCAATTGGAGGTAAATAAAATTGAGCCATCTTCTTAAAATTAACCTGAGGTGCAATAATATTAAAATTAATAATCCCGTTAGCATCAGTCTTAGCTTCAAGTGTAGCACTTGAATCAAAGGCTTCTGCCCGTAATGATTTTATGTCAACCCCATGATGACTAAAATTAACATCACCATTAACATTGCTAAGTTCGGGAACTGGCATATCAAATTGAGCTTTATTATTTATTAGCCGATATGTTCCTTTTACCTCAGTTGCAACCGGATCTGAAAATGGAACTTTAAGGTATAAATCAAGATTACCATTACCTTGCGCAGTAAGTCTTTCCGGTAATTCACCTATTATTTTATCAATAGGTGTTTTAGAAATATATTTAAGGAAATTAGTTGTGCTACCATGTGCCTTCCCAACGGCGGTAAGATAAACACCCGACTCAGAACTAAAATCAGGAATTACCACATGAGCCATATCAAGATGATTATTTTCAATCGTTGCTGAAGTGGCATCAACAATAATGCTGGTATTTTTTAGGATAAACTTACCTTTAATATTCTCGAGTGCTGGCCAGCCCTTAACATAATTAAGCTTAGCATTATCAATATCAGTAGTTATATAAAAAAGTCCTTTCCCATTTTTATAAGGAAAGTCATTAAGCGCACCATACATGTTCAAATCTGCATTATTGGCATAACCGCTTGCTAGTCCAAATTGCAACCATTCAAGTACCGACATTGGAATTGATTTTGGAAGGTAGAAACCAACAGCATGAACCGGAGTACGTTCAAGATGTGCTTTTAATGCCATATAGCCAACACTATCAGGATTGTCTGGTTCGGTATGATAATTTCCAGCTACCCAGCCTTTGAAGTCCTTAGTCTCAAGATTGGTTTTATTAATAACAACATTTACCCTACCATTAGACTCTATTGCCCAAGTAATATTACTATCAAGATTTTTAAATTCATAAGGAATCAAAAATAGATGTTCATAATTTAAGACACTATCTTTTAATTGCAGGTTAAGGCTTCCTGCATCTTTTCGAATCGATATATTCCCGCTAACATGACTCATACTTGGCAACGCATCTTTTTTTGAATTAAGCGAGATATCATTAAAGGCAGCATAAACCTGAAACTCATTTGGTTTAAGAAAATAACCATCCCAGTTATATTTCACTGACTGTACAATCCCATCAATGCTGATACCGTTTGTTGCCTTAAATAGACTCAAGAAATTATTAATAGCAACCAGATTAGTATTACTTAATTCAACTTGCCCAGATTTACCAACGTCATAACCACCAACAATAGTTGCATTATTAAATAATGCCCCATCTCCGGTTATAACAGTCAAGTCTTTGGCTTTAATTGTGTAATACTGATTATTTAATAACTGTATTTTTATATTACCGCCTAGCTTGGGAAAGTTGACTAGATTTGCATCTGCCATAGCCACACGGAAATTATTGACATCAAAATTGGCGTTAAGGTTTTCTAAATGCCCCTTTTGTATTGTTGCCTCTAAAGCTGTGGTAGCATTAAACTCACCTACAGGACTTACTTGAGGAATATATTGTTGCAGAGTATTAATCAGATTATCATTACCATTCAGTGATTTCACCACTAGCTTTGCTGAATCCCATTTTTGCCAGTCGACAAATTTACCACCATTCCAGTTTAACTCAGCTTTTAGCATATTTTGGTATGATTTACCGTAGATATCCAGATAAAGATAATGGTTGCTCCATAACTTTTTCTCTAACCCGAGCTTTATATTATTCAAGCGCATAATCGGAAAATCATTTTTCAAATCCAAATATGACAGATTAATATGATCTAAAACAATTGAATGCTGTTTTAAGATCCATCTTTCAAGATCAATTGGACTATTTTTAGTATTTTCAAGGGTTTGCTTATCTGGGTTATTTACATTAATCCCATTAACAAAAATATTCCCAGATGGATCATATTCGATATCAACATTAGTGCCATCAATAAGAATTTTATTAAAAATAGGCTCCAAATCCCAAATACTGGAATAAGAAAATACAAAATCCAAGGTATCAACATGAACTTTTTGCTTGCTATTAATAGGGTTAACCAGACTAATATCATGAATAACTATTTCAGGCAAAAAAGAACTATTTATCTTAGTTTCAATTGATTTAACGTTAAGCTTATAGCCTGTGTGTTTATAGACAGTAGTTTCAATCCGACTTCGATACCCTTCTAGATTTAAAAATATGTATCCAGTAATCGCAACGGAAGCTGTCATAAGAAGAACATAGAACCCGGCTACATATGCAAGAATTTTTATGAATAAATGTCGCAAGGAAAAAGGCTTGGAAAGTAAATTCATATAACTAAAATTCTTTTCATTTGAGCTGCAGGTTAAATATATATTAAGAAATTAAAAGCTTGTGCTAAAATAGCGCAATTAATTACAGATTATACCATCCTGCAAATTAGTTCAGAGATGGTTTTTATCACTTAGGGGAATTATTTGCCATGAAAAAACTGGCTCCTGAAATTTTTAAAGCATACGATATTCGCGGAGTAGTTGCAAGCCAACTTACTCCAGAAACTGTAGAGCAAATCGGCAAAGTACTTGGTTCAATGACTATTGAAGCAAAATCAAAAGGTCTAACCGTTGGCTATGATGGCAGACTATCAAGTCCTGAATTGGCTAAGTTCCTGATAAAAGGAATTTTAAGTACTGGCTGTAACGTTTATGAAATTGGGCAGGTAACTACGCCAATGGTTTATTTTGCCAACTACGAATTAAAAACACTTTCTGGCGTCATGATTACTGGAAGTCATAATCCACCCGAATATAACGGATTAAAAATGGTTGTTGGTGGTGAAACTTTGTCAGGTGACAAAATCCAACAAATTCGTCAAAGAATAGAGCAGAAAAACTACTTATCAGGGAATGGCGCACATTATCACGAAGATATAACTAATGCTTATTACAATAAAATTACTGGTGATGTAAAGCTTAGCCGCAAAGTTTCAATCATTATTGATGCTGGCAATGGAGCTGCTGGAAAATATGCACCCATCCTATATCGTCGACTTGGTTGTAAGGTACTAGGTTTATATTGTGAAGTGGATGGTAATTTTCCAAACCACCATCCAGATCCATCACAAACTAAAAATCTGAAAGACCTAGTTGAGGCATTAAAAATAACGGATGCAGAACTAGGACTTGCTTTTGATGGTGATGGTGATCGTCTTGGCGTGGTGACTAAAAATGGAAACATTATTTATCCTGATCGCCAAATGATGTTATTTGCAGCAGATATAATCAGCAAAAATCCAAAAGCGAAAATAATTTATGATGTTAAATCTTCAAGACTTCTTGCTAACTGGATAAAAGAGCATGGTGGCGAAGCAATCATGTGTAAAACAGGGCACTCTTTGGTTAAAGCCAAAATCAAAGAAACTGGTGCTCTACTAGCAGGTGAAATGTCGGGGCATATTTTCTTTAATGATCGCTGGTATGGCGTGGATGATGGAGTTTATGCCGGGGCGAGACTTCTAGAAATATTATCTATGGTAGATAACCCATCTGAGTTATTAAATGCTTTGCCTAACTGTATTTCAACCCCAGAACTTAATATTCCGGTGGCAGAAGGTGAACAGCATAAAATCATTGAGAAACTTCTTAAAACAGCCAAGTTTACGGGAGCAAAAGAAGTAATTACCATAGATGGATTGAGAGTAGAATACTCTGACGGATTTGGTTTGGTGCGTGCTTCTAATACTACTCCGGTATTGGTACTAAGATTTGAAGCAAATACTAGTAGCGCGTTAAAAAGAATCCAGGATCAATTTAGAACAATTTTGAAAAAACACGTAAAAAGTGTCGATTTCTAGGTAACCTCAATGCTTAACATCATTTCTTGCAGGCTTTAATAATGAGTGGTCTGTCAGTTATTCAAACAGTAGCGGTATACATCATACCGCTAATTTTTGCTATCACACTCCATGAAGCAGCCCATGCTTATGTAGCACATAAACACGGGGATAATACGGCCAAACTATATGGGCGATTATCAATAAACCCAATGCATCATATTGACCCAATTGGCACAGTAGTTTTCCCATTGATAAGCATTGTCTTGGGTAGCATGGCTGGGGGAATAGGTTTTATCTTTGGCTGGGCAAAACCAGTTCCGATCAACTTTAGTAAGTTGCATAACCCTAAAAAAGACTTACGTTGGATAGCACTTGCTGGACCAGCTGCAAATCTGGCAATGGCGCTTATTTGGGCATTAATTTTGAAGCTATCAATGTATGCTGGTGGTTATTTTGGTATACCATTAAATTTAATGGCTCAAGCTGGAATTGGTATTAACATCAGCCTATTTATACTAAATCTACTACCAATTTTGCCTCTTGATGGTGGAAGAATAGTATTTTCTTTATTGCCGGATAAGCAGGCAATCAGCTATGCCAAAACTGAACAATACGGAATGTGGATTTTAATTATTTTAATCCTCTTTGGCGGACTTAATTTTATAATTAGCCCTTTATACAATTTTTTAGTAACAATTATTTTATCTTTATTAAACTGACGGATGAATTCTCACCCCAAATTATTTTCAGCAATGCGCCCGAATGGACCATTACACATTGGACATTATTTTGGAGCATTGCAAAACTGGCGTAAATTTCAGTATGAATATGACAGCTATTTTATGCTTGCTGATATTAGCTCGCTTACAAACCAATATGATCCAGAATTAAACCTAGCTGAATTAATGGAAAATGTGGTAATTGACTGGCTAGCTAGTGGTATTGACCCATCGCAGGCAACTATTTTCATCCAGTCAAGAGTACCAGAACATTTTGAATTAGCTTATCTTTTAGCTGCTGTTACTCCATTAAGCTGGCTTGAACGCGTACCATCATATAAAGAAAAAATTGAAGAGCTGGAGCATACTGATCTTAGCACTTATGGCTTTTTAGGGTTACCACTCTTGCAGGCAACCGATATTCTTACTTATAATAGCAAATTTGTGCTTGTTAATGAAGAACAGCTAGCAAACATTGAATTTGTCAGGGAGGTTGCCAGAAGATTTAATCACCTCTTTGGTCGTGAAGAAGGGTTTGAAGAAAAGGCTTTATTATCAATAAAAAAACTTGGTAGTAAAAAGGCGGAAATATACGAACAGCTCTTAATGCAATACCAACAAGAAGGAAACGAGGAATCACTCGAAAGAGCAAGATTTTTACTTCAAGATGCATTAAATCTGGCACATGGCGACCGTGAACGTTTATTTGCTTTTCTGGAAAATAAAAGCAAGGTCATATTTAATGAACCACAAGCGATTTTTGAAAAATCAACTACAATAATCGGAGTTGATGGGCAAAAAATGTCAAATAAGGCTAACAACTGCATTCATTTACGAGATAATAAAGAAGATGTTAGCAAAAAAATCCGACTGATGCCTACAGATCCAGCCCGAATAAGACGTACTGATAAAGGAAACCCTGAATGTTGCCCAGTATGGAAACTACATCAGGTATATAGTAGCGAGGAAGTTCGCGAGTGGGCAGAAATGGGTTGTCTTTCTGCTGGAATTGGCTGCCTAGACTGTAAACAGCCACTAATAGATGCGATTAATACCCAGTTAGCAGAACTAAAAGAAAAAGCTAGACCATACGAAGAAGATCCAACTCTGGTCAAACGGGTTATTGCAGATGGTTGCAATCGCGCTAGAGATGTTGCCAGTGATACACTAAAAGAAATTAAACAAACAATGAATATTAATTATTAGAATAGTTATTGATTATGAATATTACCATTAAAAATACTCAAGACATAGAATTTATGCGGATTTCATGTAAATTAGCGGCAGAAGTTCTTGATTATATTGAGCCATTCGTTAAGCCTGGCATTACCACCCTTGAGATAGATAAATTATGCCATGATTATATTGTTAATGTGCAGCAGGCATACCCTTCACCATTAAACTATCAGCCAGACCCACGAGGTCCAGCTTATCCTAACTCTATCTGTACTTCGGTAAATAGCGAGATTTGTCATGGAATCCCAAATGAGCGTCAGCTAAAAGATGGTGATATTATTAACGTTGACATTACCGTTTATAAAAATGGCTATCATGGTGATACATCCAGAACTTTTTTGGTTGGTGAAAAAGTAAGCCCACAGGCAAAACGCTTGGTACAAGTTACTTATGAATCAATGTGGCTAGGAATTAATCAAGTTAAGCCGGGTAACTATCTTGGTGATATCGGACATGCAATCCAAACTCATGCAGAAAAAAACTATTACAGTGTAGTACGCGAATTTTGTGGACATGGGATAGGCAAGATTTTCCATGAGGATCCGCAAGTCCTTCACTATGGCAAACCCAAAACAGGTCCACAATTAAAGCCGGGAATGATTTTTACGATTGAGCCAATGATTAATCAAGGTAAACGTGAAATTCGTTTTATGAGTAATGGTTGGACTGCTGTAACTAAAGATCGTAGCCTCTCTGCGCAGTTTGAACATACGGTTTTGGTTACTGAAACAGCTTATGAGGTATTAACTGTTTCACCAAATATGCCAGCAAAACCTGATTTTATAAATTAATAAAATGAATCACTTACTACCTGATTACCTGATAAATAAACTGGTTGCTGAGGCTTTAGCAGAAGACCTAAACAATACACCAGATTGGACAGCAAACCTGATTAGCAAAGATAGTACTGCCAAAGCAATCATAAAAACTAATCAAGATATGGTTATATGTGGAATACAATTTGTTGAAACGGCTCTTCATCAAACCACTCCCGATCATAAAATCAGTTGGTTAATTAATGAGGGCGACAGCATAAAAGCTGGCTCTCAATTATGCACTATTGAAGGTAATGCACGCGGACTTTTGACTGCTGAACGCACGGCTTTAAATTTTTTGCAAACATTATCGGCTACCGCAACCATTACTCGTGAATATGTAACGGCAATTGCTAATCTTGATACCCAAATTATGGATACACGCAAAACGATTCCGGGGCTCCGCTATGCGCAAAAATATGCAGTACGGGTTGGCGGTGGGCATAACCAACGTATCGGGCTCTTTGATGGAGTGTTAATCAAGGAAAATCATATCATTGCTCATGGCGGAATTGATGCTGTTCTGGAGCATGCATTCAAGATCACACCAGCACATATTCCAATCCAGATTGAAGTTGAAAATTTTACTGAACTAAAACAGGCAGTCGCCCGTGGGGCTAGGTTAATTCTTCTTGACAATATGTCAACTGCCGAAATTTCTGAGTGTGTTAGTTACTGTAAAGATAAGGATGTCATCCTTGAAGTATCTGGTAATGTAAATCTAGCCAATGTCAAAGATTATGCATTATGTGGAGTAAATCGCATTTCAATCGGCAGTCTGACCAAAAACATTCAGGCCATTGATTTATCAATGCGATTTATTTAGATTCTGACAGGAATAAAAGATTATGTTAACAATAGAAAGTATCAGTCCAAAATTATTAAAAGCAGAGTATGCTGTTCGTGGACGTATAACCATTCGTGCACAGGAACTCGAACGTCAAGGACGTAAGATTACCTACTGTAATATTGGAAATCCACATACATTTAACCAAAAACCGCTAAGCTATGTTCGTGAAGTTTTGAGCCTTCTTGAGTTTCCCCAGCTTCTTGAAAAAGATTTAGGCGATCTATTCCATAGTGATTCAATTAGCCGAGCAAAACACATCCTTAAACAAATGCCAGAAGGGCTTGGTGCATACTCGGAAAGTAGCGGAGTTAGTTTTGTCCGCGAAGCAGTAGCAAAATTCATTAATAACCGCGATGGAATAACTAGTAATCCAGATCGGATCATCCTTACTGATGGTGCAAGTAAAGCTGCTCAAACCGTGCTAACAGCAATTATCAAAAATGATAAAGATGGAATAATGCTCCCAATTCCTCAATACCCGATGTATAGTGCAACGATGACACTTCTTGGAGGACACTCAATCGGTTATTATCTGGACGAAGAAAACCACTGGCAATTAAATGAACATGCACTACACACTAGCTATGCGAATGCTGTTAAACAGGGTATTAATCCTTTAGCAATCACTGTGATCAATCCGGGAAATCCAACTGGTGCAGTATTATCATATGAAAATATCAAAATGATAATTTATTTTGCACGTAAGCATAATCTGGCAATTTTAGCAGATGAAGTATATCAGGAAAATATTTATAGTAAATCCTCAAGCTTCCATTCGTTTGCTAAAGTAATGGATGATATGAAAATTAAAGATGTTTCACTCTTTAGCTTTCATTCAATGTCAAAAGGGTTTTATGGTGAGTGTGGGCATCGTTCTGGCTATCTTGAAGTCAGAAATGTGAGTGATGAAATGTTTGCCCAGCTGGTAAAATTACAATCCATCAATCTATGTGCAAACTTAGTTGGTCAAATGGCTACCTATTTGATGGTTACCCCACCCCACCCCGGCGATGCTAGCTATGAATTATATATTCATGAACGTACAAGCATCCTAAATGACCTTAAAGAAAAGTCTTTGATTATTGGCGAGGCATTAAATGAAATTGACGGTATAAAAGTAAATATCCCGAAGGTGCAATGTACGCTTTCGTAAACATTACTTTGCCAGAACACCGTTTAAATACTGGGGATATTGCACCAGATGAAGCTTATTGTCTGTCATTACTGGAAAAAACTGGTATCTGTGTGGTGCCTGGCTCTGGCTTTGGACAACATCCGGGCACGTTACATTTCCGGACAACTTTTCTGCCACCTAAAGAAGCAATTCTGGAATTAGTACAGCAGCTGGAAAATTTCCATCGTGAATATACCAGCAATTAATTATTGACTGATGTTACGCACTTATATAATTTTCAGAGGTATAAAATGAATTTTGACGATTTTGCGGACTGGTTCGTTGTTTTGAAGCAGTCCGCCATGAGGAAAAATTTGTTTTATATCTGTGTAATGGCTTATCTGCGTAACATAAGTTATTGATTAAAAAAGGTCAGATTTTATCTGACCTTTTATTTTAGATTGAGTTTCGACTGGCATTGATACTCGCGGCAAGTGATTTCTTAACTAAATGCTCATATGTCTCGTAACTCTCATCATTACTATCCATCTTGCGTAACTTATCCATCGCATATTGCTGAATTAATAATAATGGCAAAATGATCTGCTCGCGAAACTCCGTTGACAGATCCTTGACTGGATTATCTGCAATCAGGCTATCATGCCCTGATATATAAAGTAATAATTCTTTGGTTAACTCCGCCTCATCATAAAGTTTTTGCCAAAAAGCACCAAATTTGGGATCATCTCGTAGATGTTTCGTAATCTCAAAATTAGTCGTCGCAAGACTCTGCATTGAATTATCTACAAGCCCCTTAAAGAATAATGAATGTTGATATAGGTGCTGTAATTTATGCATTGCCATTCGATCTTGACTAAGTAATTTTTGGATTGCACTACCAACACCATAATAGCCAAGGATATTTTGTTTCATTTGCATCCATGCCCCACCAAAAGGAATTGCTCTGAGATCTTCGAGTTTTAATTCGCTACCCTTATTCCGTTTTGCCGGACGTGAACCAATATTCGCTGCGGCAAGATAATTAAGCGGTGTAATCTCCTGCAAATAATCAAGAAAGATCGGATCATTTTTCAATTGAAGGTAGTACTCAAGTGAATACTCAGCCATCTGATTAATCAATTCTTCTTCATCTTTTTCAATAATTGAACTTTCAGTAGTAAATAATTGTCCGGAAATACCAGCACTAAGTAAATGTTCCATATTGAAAATAGCTGAGTCGTGCGTGCCAAAATTAGCCGAAATCGTTTGCCCTTGAATGGTAAGCTGAATTTCATGTGCCTCAATCTCTTGTGCCAGACTCTGATAGAAGGCATAGGTATTACCACCACCACGCGATGGAGGACCACCACGCCCATCAAAAAAGGTTACATTAACTGAATATTTACTGGCAAGGAGACTTAATTTTTTCTTAGCAAGAAAAATAGCCCAATTAGCCATTAAATAACCACCATCTTTAGTACCATCAGAGAATCCGAGCATTATAGTCTGCTGATTAGACAAGGCTTTCAAATTATTAGCATAGACTGGTAAATTATATAATTGCTCCATTATGGAATAAGAATTATCTAAATCATCTACAGTTTCAAATAATGGCACAATTTCGATCAGAATTTTGCTCTCACTATCAAGTTCGTGATTAATCTGGTTCACTAGCCATAAAACTTCGACTACGCTAGCTACTGAATCAGTATTACTGATAATATAGCGCTCAATTGCTTGTTTACCATTTAGCTTCTGAACTTTGGCAATTGCCCGAATAGTATTTAATACTTCATTTGCCATTTCATCAGTTAAATTTGCTGAATTAAGATTAATATTCCAATTAGCAACTAGCAAATCTAATTTCTCATTACCAGCTAGTGATTTATAGTCATGATTAACTCCACTAGCTGATAAAATTTCATGTACCACATTTCTATGAATAGCACTATTTTGGCGAATATCAATTTTGGCAAAATGGAATTTAAAGATATTAATTTTTAAGATTACATCACGTACTAGATCACTGAAAAGTCCTTGATATTTCTCTTTCAGCTCTACCATCACTGAATTAAGATCATTAATTAACTCAGAATAGTTTCTATACTGATCTTTCTTGATTTTTAATGCAATTTTACCAAGATCATCATATGGTCCATCAAAGGTTAATCTTAATCGTAAATCCTGTATGTCTCGATAGTAAAGGCGCATTAAGGAATTACGCAAGCGATCAGCAACTTCAATGGTAACATCAGCTGTAACATAGGGGTTTCCATCACGATCACCACCTGGCCAGAAACCAATATCTAGATTAACCATTTCAGAAGAAAGTTTTGATTGAACGCTTGGTACTACATTATAAAAAACATGTTCCAAATACCAAATAATACTTAAAGCCTCATCAATTGGCGTTGGTTTAGCTTTATTGGCAAAGCGAGTTAACCCCATTTGCAAAAATAGGTCACGGACTTTATCCAGATCGTTATTTTCGATTGCTTTACCTAATTGAACAATGATTGCCAAGATAACATTTGGATAGAACTGGGTTGGATGTGCGGTTAATACTAGTCGAGTTTTATAATTTTTTAGTAAACTCTGAAGATGTTTATGGTACTTTAGTTGCTCATTATTGACTTTTTGTAGCATATAGTCAATTGTACCAAAGCCAGACATGTCATTTATCTTACTGAAGGCTGCATCTTCAAGTGCATCAAAGAGCACCACTTGCCGTTCGACAAATTGCAAAAATTTAATCAATAGCCCGGGTTTTCTTTCTTCAGGAATCGGAACAACTTCAAGATATCTGGCAACAGCTTCGGGGGAGTTTTACCTTCTTTTAGCCAATCCTCACACATTTTACTAAAAATTGGTAATCTAGCACCTGCTTGATCCGAATCAGCAAAGGGCAGACCAAGAAATAGACCGTTATAAATCTGGTATTTTAGAACAACTTCACTTTGATAAGATTCGAGTTTGGTTTTTACTGACTCATGGGCTAGATTACGCATTTTAATATCCCAGTAATTTTGTTAACTAATAGAATATTATAACTGGTATTTTAATAATCAAATAAACAAAATTTGCGAATGATTGTAATTTCTTATTTTTGAAATATACTCAAGCTGTAAATCAGCTGTTTCAATCTGGCTAAAGCCTTGAAATATTGATTTATGTTGATTATTAAATAGTAGCACATTAGCTTCAAGATACCACTTAAAGTGCTTACGGGCAAATCTAACTCCCTGGACTTCACCATAATGTTCATGGATTGTCTGAATATGCTCTAAAATTAAATCTAACAGATAATTAATATCATCAATCTGATAGTAATGTCCATGGCTAAGATAATCTTTTATTTGTTGAAATAGCCATGGCTTGCCCAAAGCCCCACGCCCAATGTATAAACCATCAGGATTTACCAAATCAATAACCATAGCTGCTTTTTCAGGAGAGTCAATGTCACCATTGGCAAATACCGGAATAGAAACTAATTTCTTTACTTTAGCAATAAGGTCATAACTAGCTTCACCATTATACATATCAGCTCTGGTTCTACCATGGATTGCAAGAGATTTTATCCCAGAGTCTTCAGCTATTAAAGCAATATCGGTAATATTTTTATTATCATGATCCCAGCCAAGCCGAGTTTTAAGAAAAATTGGAATCTGCACTGCATTAACCGCAGCATTTAAAATACTTTCAACAAGCTTACTATCTCTTAATAGCGCAGAACCAGCTAAGACATTACAGACTTTTTTTGCTGGACAGCCCATATTTATTTCAATCGCATCTAGAGACTTAAATTTACTACAAGCTAACGCAGCTTCAGCAATTACATCTGGTGATGCCCCGGCAATCTGGATTATTGATTTAGGTTCGCCACGATTAGACGATTTTAGCCGTTGACGGGTTTTATTGCTATCCCAAAGATGTGTTTGGCTAGTAATCATTTCTGAAATACCGTAATCCGCTCCATTTTTGATCGCTAGCGTCCTAAATGGAGCATCAGTAACTCCTGCCATCGGTGAAACAACCAGTTGCATGATTATACTACCCGAAAAAATAATAACGGCAAAATAACCCTTTTTTATTCATCAATTTACCATTCCATCTTTTTATTAAAAACAATAAATCAAGTAAGAATTTTATCATTAACAGCATTATTACATTGGAACCTTATGCAGATACTTGTTTTAAAGAAAAAATTATATCAAAGCCAGTTTAGTTTATTCTTTGATAGATTGAAAGACTTTAAATAAGCTTTCAGATAATTATATACCTACCGCCCACCATTACTATATTTGCATATATTTGCATATATGATATAATATCATACTTTAAACCCATTCTAAATAAGGCAGCAATATGTTACCAAAGCACAGTATAGACAATGTTCTTGACAAATTATTTTTCCATGGTCGCGAAATTCCCAAGCATCCACCCAAAATATTATTTTTATATGGATCATTACGGGAGCGTTCATATAGCCGATTACTGGCTGAGGAAGCTGGACGTATTGTCAGTTCATTTGGTGCTGAAACGCGCTTTTTTAACCCTGTCAGTTTACCGCTAGCAGATATTAGCCTTACTCAAACCACTGATTTTGAAAAACTTCCTGAGCCAGTGAAAGAATTACGCCATCTTGTTGACTGGTGTGAAGCAATGGTCTGGGTATCTCCAGAGGTTCATGGGAATATCTCCTCGATTTTAAAAAATCAAATTGATTGGATTCCATTAAGTGTTGGGGCAGTGAGACCTACGCAAGGAAAATTGCTAGCAGTCATGCAAGTCTGTGGGGGCTCTCAATCTTTTAATGCGGTTAATAATCTACGCATTCTTGGGCGCTAGATGCGGATGTTCACTATTCCAAATCAATCATCTGTAGCCAAAGCATATGAACAATTTAATGATGATGGTACAATGAAGGAGTCTTCTTACCGCGAGCGAGTGATTGATGTTATGGAAGAGCTATTTAAGTTCACACTTTTATTAAGAGGAAATATGGATTATCTAGTACAACGTTATAGTGAAGCAGAGACCTTCAATTTACCTGAAAAACTATAGGACCAATTATGGAAAAACTTTTCAAAGCGCTTGGCGATAAAACTCGTCTTGAAATTTTACTACTCATTGCATTGAGCCCAGATATTTGTTTGTGTCATATCGAAGATTGTTTTACTTTATCAAACTCCAATCTATCACGTCATTTAAAGGAACTTGAACAAGCTGGGCTTATTACTGCACGCAAAGCAACTCGTTGGAAGCATTATCAATTAAGCTCAACTGGTAATGTGTTAGCAGAACTAATCATAAAGCTTGATGGTGCGGACTTGTTAGAACAGATGAAAATTAAAACGCAGTTAATAAAAAGGGAATCAGAATGTTAAATATTCTATTTTTATGCACCGGTAATTCATGTCGCAGCCAAATGGCTGAAGCTATAGCCCGCAACTTGTACCCTCAGCATCAATTTTTTTCAGCTGGGATAGAAACCCACGGCATGAATCCGTATGCAATAAAGGTATGTAATGAACTTGGGCTAGATATGTCAATGCATAGCAGTAAACATATTGATACTTTTAAAGATATAAAATTTGATCTTGTATTAACCGTATGTGATCATGCTAATGAATCCTGCCCTATTTTTACCGGATTAGCACAAAAACTACATCACTCTTTTCAGGATCCACCTAAATTAGCAACCAATCTGATCAATGAAGAAGAAAAACTAACTATTTATCGTCAAGTGCGTGATGAAATAAAGACGTATTTGCAAAATGAACTACCTCAATTAGTAAAGAGCTGGAAATGAAGAAGCTTGCATTTGTTGAACGATTTTTAACCCTTTGGATATTTTTAGCTATGTTTCTTGGCTTAATGTTGGGTAAATTTAACCCCACCTTGCCAACTTTTATTAATAGCTATAGTGTTGGTACTACTAATATACCAATAGCTATTGGATTAATTCTAATGATGTATCCGCCATTAGCTAAAGTTGATTATGCAGAAATGCCGCTAGTATTCAAGGATACTAAAATTCTTTGGGTTTCTTTGCTGCTTAATTGGATAGTTGGTCCGATATTAATGTTCAGTCTGGCAATGATATTCTTGCATAATGAGCCTAATTACATGGTTGGAGTAATTCTTATCGGTTTAGCACGATGTATAGCAATGGTAATTGTTTGGAATGATCTAGCTGGTGGTAATCGTGAGTATTGCGCTGGATTAGTTGCATTTAATAGCATTTTTCAAGTGTTTCTTTTTAGTTTATATGCTTGGATTTTTATTTACTGGCTACCACAATTCTTTGGTTTACAGGCTTATCAAGTCAATATTAGTATTAGCCAGATAGCAGAAAGTGTCTTTATTTACTTGGGAATACCGTTTATTGCAGGGTTTCTTACTCGTTGGGTACTGGTAAAGACAAAAGGCTATGCATGGTATGAGCAAGAATTTGTGAGCAGAATAGGCTACCTCACTTTAATTGCTTTACTATTTACCATAGTTGTAATGTTTAGCTTAAAAGGAGAGATAATATTATCAATTCCATTTGATGTAGTTAAAATAGCTATTCCATTGGTTATTTACTTCGGGATTATGTTTATTTTAGGGATGTTTATTAGTAAAAAACTTGGTGCTGATTATTCTAGATCTACTACACTAGCATTTACCGCCGCAGGGAATAATTTTGAATTAGCGATAGCTGTCACTATTGCTACATTTGGCTTAAATTCACCAGAAGCATTTACTGGCGTTGTTGGTCCTTTAGTTGAAGTACCAGCTTTAATTATTTTGGTGAATATAGCTTTAAAGCTGAAGAAACTATTTAGATAACTTATTGATAAATTTTTATTCCAATAGACTTTAATCATTAAAATTTAGCTAGAAATAACATCCAATGTAATAGCAATAGCAGTTTTCATTAATCCAATGTCCATTGAAGGCTGTCCAGGTTTATTTATAACTTGTGCAGGCAAGTAAGGCAAATGAATAAATCCTCCCATGATTTTTTTATCAGAATCATGAATAAGATGCATTAAGCCAAAAAATACATGATTGCACACAAAAGTTCCGGCTGATTGAGAAATTGAACACGGAATACTTTGTGCACGCAATCTTTCCAGAATTTTTTTAATGGGAAAATTAGAGAAATACGCAACCGGAGCATCAGTTAAAACAGGAGTATCAATTGGCTGATTACCTTGATTGTCAGGGATACGTGCATCATTTAGGTTAACAGCTATCCGCTCAAGAGAAATATCTACTCTACCTGCCATTTGCCCAAGACACAAAACCATATCCGGTTGATGTTGTTTAATCATTAAATCAAGTGCTCTAATTGATGCATCAAAAATGCAAGGCAACTGAAAATATAAAACTTCATAACCATTAATTAACTTACCAGCAAAGCTCATTGCAACTTCGGCAGAGGGATTTATAACCTCATTATCAAAAGGCTCAAATCCAGTGATTATAATTTTTTTCATGGTAATTTCTTTAGATTTTAAGAAGCAAGTAAAGCAACATCACATTAACGAGTAATATGATAGCACCAGTTGGGAGTTGAACCCGAATTATCTGATTTTTATCAGGTAATTCAAGAAGTACAGCAGGAACTATATTAAAATTTGCCGCCATAGGCGTCATTAATGTACCACAATAGCCAGAAAGCATACCCATTGAAGCAACTATCGCAGGATCTGCATGAAAGGAATGAATAAGTACAGGAATCCCCACACCACTCATCATAACTGGAAAGGCTACAAATGCATTTCCAACAAGAATAGTAAGTATTGCCATACCAAAAACATAAATTGCTACTCCTGTAAATAAATAACTTACATCAAGGTAAGTATTAACAAGGTAGGCAACCGCCGTCCCTACCCCACAGCTAGCAAAAACAATTCCAAGCATTGCAAGGAGCTGAGGTAAGACAATTGGATAGCTAATCGCATCTAACAGGCGACTTGATTCAAAAAAAGCATTTATTGGAGTATCACGATAAATAATACAGGCAAGAATTAATGAAAAAATACACCCCAATCCGATACCAACCAGAGTAATATGTTTTGGCTCAAATAAATTGACTCCACTAACTTGGATATCTTTTAAAATAAAAATACAAAATAGCGTAATTAGAGGAATTGCCAATGCGGGAATAAATACCTTATTATCAGTACGTAAACTTCTCTGCTGTTTAGTAGTGCTAGCACCAATTGGCTTTACCACACCGATGCCAGCAATTATAATCATAACCACCACCAAAATTCCAGCAATAGTATCAGGTAATATATCACCAATAATAAAAAGTAAGGCATATATCAGCCAAAATAGCCCGCCAATAGACTTTCCATTAGACTTAAATACTTTCAGCGCATTTACCAATAGAATTATACCTGTAATAAAATAGAAATAATCCATCTTAATTATGGTCATTATCGGTCTCGTGTTCTAAAATTGTAGCGATCTTTTTTAGGTATTGATCAAGAAGGTAAAGGCGATAAGCATGTGCAATAAAGATGCATAATGCAGTAGGAATCCCCCAAAATGCAACATGGATTGGCTCTACGTGAATACCAAACTCATGAAGAAAAGTTGTCATCAAAATAACCGCACCAAACGCCACAAAAATGTCTTCACCAAAGAAAAGCCCAATATTATCACAAGCCGCACCATGTGCTTTAAGTAGATCCAATGTTTCTCGTGGTATATTTTTATATTTCTTACGAGCAATTTCCTCAATCATTGGGGCTAGAAGAGGTCGGACCATTTGAGCTTGCCCACCAAACATGGCTAAACCAACCGATGCAGTCAGCTGACGCAAAAATAGATAGGTAATTAACAAACGAGACACTGTTAGATTGGCAAATCTGGAGATAAGCGCTTGAGCCCGCTCTCGTAAGCTATGTTTTTCCATTAAACCGATAATTGCTAGTGGTAGAATTACAAGAAAAGAAAGATTCCGAGTTTTGATAAAGCCACTGCCAATCAAGGCGAGAATATCCGGTATAGACTTATTTGCTGCAACCGAAGTTATTATAGCTGAGATCAAGATTGATATTAGGGGATTCAATCTAAACAAAAAACCGATAGCTACAACCATAACACCATATAGTGGCAATAAATTTACAGTTTGCAAATTTCACCTCCATCACAGATTACAGAAAACAGTTACCAGTTTTCACATTTGAGCCAGAAAATAAGAAAAACTATTTCCTAACTCTTGGATTATTTCTGAAGTACTCCATCTCATTTTGGCGTATTTCATTAGCTAGTTTATCAACTAAACCATTGACAAATTTGAATGAGTCTTCACCACCATATAGTTTCGCTAACTCAATCGCTTCATTAATAATAACCGGAGCGGGCACTTCAAGGCTATATTTAAGCTCAACCGCAGCTATTGCTAGCACAGCTTTTTCTATCGGTTGAATCTCTTCCAGCTTACGCGATGAATAATTAGCGTATAACTCAAGACTCGGAATAAAATTGCTAGTCACCATATCTAGAAGAGAATGCAACAAATCATAGTTAGCTTTTGCAAATAGCTCATCATTGCTATTTTGCAAGTAATCTTCAATTTCGCTAACTGATTTTGGATTAGTTTGAAAGTGATAAATTCCCTGAACGGCTAACGATCGTGAAATTCTCCTTGGTGATAATTTTGTATTGCGCATAAACTTCCTGATTTGAGCTAAAAATAGTACTATATTTTAACATGTATCCAGTCCATTAAGCTTTTCTAATAACATAGCTCTAGTGCAGTGCAACATGGATTAATCCGCTGAATACCTTGATATAAAAGAGATTTTTAGGCTATAATACTGCATATTTTTTTGAGTATTTTGAGGAATTTTATGAAATTAGTTACGATTCAAGATTTGGCACAGATAGTTAAAAAGCATGGTTTTGAAAATTTTATGTCTGATCTGGTTAGTTATTTAAAAAATGATTTTGTTCGTTGGAACGAATTTGACAAGTCACCACGGTATGCAGCACATGTCCCAGGTGGAGTTTTAGAGTTAATGCCAACAGCTGATAAACAATATTTTACCTACAAGTATGTAAATGGTCATCCGGGTAATCCGCTTGAAGGTAAGCAAACTATCGTTGCTACCGGGCAAATGTCTGAAGTTAAGTATGGCTTTCCTATTCTTTTATCGGAAATGACTGCCCTAACTGGATTTAGAACTGCGGCGACAACAATGATAGCAACCGAATATATGGCACGTAAAGATAGCTCTACTTTGGCTTTAATCGGAACTGGTGCGCAAAGTGAATTTCAGGCATTGGCTCACCGTATGGTACGTCCAATAAAAACAATTCGCTATTTTGATATTGATCCATTAGCCATGGATAAATTTGAACGCAATCTTGGTGATAAGGGATTTAATCTAGTTCGGTGTACTAGCGCAGAAGAAGCATGTAATGGCGCAGATATAATAACCGTATGTACAGCATGCAAAAAACACGCTGTAGTAATTGAAAATTCATGGGTAAAACCAGGAGTACATATAAACGGACTTGGTGGTGATTGCCCTGGTAAAACTGAGCTAGATAAAGCAATTTTATTCCGTGGTAAAGTCATCGTAGAATACACTGAGCAATCAATGGTTGAAGGCGATATTCAGCAAATCACCCCAGAAGAAGTAAAACAAGTTCTCCATGCTGAGCTTTGGGAACTTATTAGTGGTAGTAAAGTAGGACGTGAAGAAGATTCTGAGGTTACTATCTATGATTCAGTTGGTTTTGCAATTGAAGATTTCTCTGCGCTAAGACTTACTCATGATCTAGCACATAAATACGGTATCGGTCATGACATCGATATGATTCCACCAATAAATGATCCTAAAAACCTGATTTCGGTTCTAGATTTACACAAGTAAAACTCTCCAATAATAATCAGATTAAAATATAAAGGACGGTTTAAACCGCCCTTTATTCATATTAAACTTTTTTAGGACAAAAAATGACTAGAAATGTCAAATTTATTGGTTCAGCAATTGGTAACTGTGGTCGAGTTCTGGGTTGTGAAAGCGCACCTTATTATTTAATCAACGCATTAGCTGAAGAAGATGATTTCGTTGATTGCTGTAGTTATGCATACAAAGGTCACAAACACGATCAATTTGCTTTAAGAAATTACTTTATCAAAGTTGCTTCACATATCAGCTTTATGCTGAATAAAAATACTTTCCCAGTATTACTGGGTGGTGATCATTCTTGTGCAATAGGTACATGGAGTGGTGTTGGTGACTATATTCTTAGTCAGGGTGAAGAATTAAGCATGATCTGGATTGATGCACACATGGATGCACATCGTCCTGAAACCTCACAATCCGGGAATTTGCACGGTATGCCAGTTTCTCATTTACTTGGTTATGGACATCCAGAATTAACTTCAATCCTAACAAAAACACCCAAATTAAAACCTGAGAATTTGGTTTACTTCGGAATCCGTTCATATGAGCCAGAAGAAAAAGAGTTCATTGATAAACTAGGCATTAAGGTCTATTATCAAGATCAATTAAACGAAGAAAACTTTATCAAATTATTTGCTAGCGAATTTGAACGCCTATCCAAACAAACAAAACATGTAGGAATAAGTCTTGATTTAGATGGGTTATCTGCAACTGAATTTACCGCTGTTGGTACTCCAGAAGAAGGTGGTGTTAGTGGCGAAACTTTCATTAAAGCTCTTGATCAAATTGACTTTGACAAGCTGATTGCTTTTGAAATTTCAGAATATAATCCAAAACTTGATTACGAGCGTAAATCTTTAGCATATATGATACATTTGATTAAATATCTACGACACAGGATTGAAAATGTCAACTAAAGTTCAAATTAAAGTAATTGACGAAAAGATTCGTGAGCAGTTACCAGCTTATGCAACAATGGGGTCGGCAGGACTTGATTTACGCGCTTGCATAGACAATACTATTATTTTAAAACCAGGACAAACCGAATTAATCCCAACAGGTCTAGCAATTCATATAGAAGATCCTAATCTCTGTGGAATGATACTACCCCGTTCTGGATTGGGGCATAAGCATGGAATTGTTCTGGGTAATCTTGTTGGTTTAATTGACTCAGATTATCAGGGGCAGTTATTTGTTTCACTTTGGAATCGAGGCAATACTGAATTTACGCTAAACCCAATGGAAAGAATGGCGCAATTGGTCATTGTTCCTGTAGTCCAGGTAGGTTTTGAGCTGGTTGATGAATTTACAGAAACTCATCGCGGCGAAAGCGGATTTGGTAGTACCGGAAAACACTAATTAAATAAATTACGGCTGGAAATTCTTGCAATAAGTATTTCCAGACTATGCAAAGTATGACTATAAATCAGTTCACTGGCAAGATTTTTTTCCCTAGCAATAGCCAATTCAGCTAGACGTTGGTGCTCACTATGGCTAACTTCAATAAGCCTCTCATCCAAATCAGGAAAAGCCAAGGTAAAATACCAGTCACGAATTAATACGCATTCATTCCTAATTTTTTTTAAATACTCCAGTTTACATCCTTCGATAAGCGACTCATGAAACTCATTATTTAATTTAACCCAGTCTCTATATCGAATGCTTTTCTGATCTTTTTCCACTTTGGATAAACGATATAAAGATGCAATAATCTTACTTTCCCAAAGATCATCACCAAATTCAATAGCATCGGCTAATGATAACATTTCAATTTTTGCATAAGTAGTATATGTATCAACAATTTTTTCTTTGCTAAGACAAGCAACAGTAAAACCAATATTATCAACAAACTCAACCAATGGAGTATTTGCCAATCGTGACAATGCTTCCCGAATAGGGCTCAGTCCTACTCCAAGCAAATTCTTGAGGTACTCACCCTTAATTTTATCTCCCGGCAAAAGCTCACCAGATAGTATCAATTGCTGAATTTTATCCAAACACAAGCTGGTCATAGTTTGATTAGGTTGCATTTATTTCCCATAATATTCGAATATTTATAACTTCTCCGATATTATATAATATCTTGGATCAGCATCATAAAACCAATTGATTGCGCTCTGTTATCATACTGCTTTATTGAAAACATAAGAGGTTATAAAATGAAAACATCTCAAATATTAGCAACAATGTTGCTAATCTCATTTGGTTCAGTGGGTGCAGTTGCATTCACCCCAGGGTTACCACAAATAGCAGAATACTTTGGAGTCTCAACAAATATTACAGGCTTTACGGTAACTTGGTATTTGGTTGGCTATACTCTTGGACAGCTATTTTATGGTCCACTGACAAACTACTTTGGTAGTCGTAAAACCATTATAATCGGAGCCATCGTAGAAATAATTGGAGCAACTGGTTGTATAGCCTCAGCACCAATGCACTCTTTTAGCATTTTACTTATCTCTAGGACAATTATGGCGATTGGCGCAGGCTCAGGCTTAACTCTAGCATTTATCCTGACTAGCAAGCTTGCTGATCCAGATAAAAATGCACGCATTATCAGTTTACTAACTGTTTCATTTGCAATTACACCCGGTTTGGCTGTATTTGCAGGTGGGGTATTACTCGAATATTTTAATTGGACAAGTAGCTTTTATTTAATGTGTATTTATGGATTGTTAATTCTCATTATTGGAATAACCTTACCAGAAGTAATTCAAGATAAAAATAATAATGCATTAAATCCAAAGATAATTGCTAAAAACTATCTCGCACAAATTAAATCATTACCTGTGGTTTTAGGTGGCTTACTAGTTGGTAGTGGAACATGTTTTGTTTATACATTTGCAGCATTAGCACCATTTATTGCAATGGATATAATGCATATGAGTACAGCACAATATGGAATATACAATTTTATACCAGTTGTCGGTATGATCCTTGGTTCACTTATGGCTAGCGCGTTAGGGAAAACATATTCAACGACCAGAATGTTAAAAATTGGTCTGACAATTGCTAGTTTAGGAGTTATTGCAATAGTTGCAGGGGTCGGCTTATTCCCGCAAAATCATCTAAGTCTTTTTGCACCTATGTTTGTAATATATATTGGATTTAGTTTTGTATTTGGTAATAGCTCAGCACTGGCACTTAGCAAAGCATCTGACAAGAGCAATGCTTCTGCGATGCTAAGTTTTGTGAATATGGGCTCAGCTGTAGTTATCGTAACTATTTTAGGATTTTTAAATAATTCAAATATTTTATTACTACCAATATTATATATAATATTTATAATTATTGGAATTATATGCTTTAATATACTAGTGCGCCACCTAAAACCTGGCACAATCTAGACCACTAAAGCCAAATAAAATCAGGTGGTTGACGGCTGATTAAGTAGCTCAAAACCACCTCGTTCATTACGCCGTACCATGCCAATTTTCTCAAGATGACTCATTATCCGTGCTGCTTTATTATAACCAATCCCAAACTGAGTCTGGAGAGAACTAATAGAACAACGCTTAGAAGCTAGTATAAATTTGACGGCTTCATCAAAAACACTGTCTTTCTCAATATTGCTACCACCTTCAGCTCCGGAATCTTCTTCAAAGCCAGGAATAGTTACTTCCGATGCGCCAGTCAGAATATCATCATTATAATCCGGAGCGCCTTGGGCTTTCAAAAACTCAACTACTTTATGTAATTCATCATCATTAACAAAAGCACCATGTATCCGGCGTGGAACTCCCGAACCTGGATTTAGGAAAAGCATATCACCCTGCCCTAATAGTGTCTCAGCACCCATCTGATCCAAAATAGTTCGAGAATCAATCTTGCTTGAAACCTGAAATGAAACCCGGGCTGGGATATTAGCTTTAATCAAGCCCGTAATAACATCTACCGAAGGTCGTTGGGTTGCAACTATCAGATGAATCCCAACCGCACGAGCTTTCTGCGCAATACGCGCGATATACTGCTCAATTTTCTTACCCGCAACCATCATCAAATCCGCTAACTCATCAATGATTACTACGATATACGGCCATTTTGATAGCGGTTCTGGATTGGCTGGGTCTATACTTAATGGATTATTTATCGGAGTACCCTGACTAATTGCTGCTTCAACTTTCTGGTTAAAAGTGACAATATTTTTAGTACCAATTTTTGCCATAATCCGGTAACGCTGCTCCATCTCACCAACAGTCCATTTTAGCGCATTTGCTGCCTGAGACATATCAGTCACTACTGGAGCCAATAAATGAGGAATATCCTGATAAAACGATAATTCGACCATCTTTGGATCGATCATGATAAATTTAACTTCATCAGGCGTAGCATTAAAAAGAATTGATAGAATCATCCCATTAACTGCAACTGATTTACCCGAACCAGTAGTTCCGGCTACCAATAAATGTGGCATCTTAGCTAAATCAGTAACAATTACATCTCCAGCAATATCTTTACCTAATGCTAAAGTAAGAAGACTACTATTATTGCGATAAACACTTGAGTCAAAAATTTCTTTGAGATAAATGACTTGTCGTTTGAAATTTGGTACTTCAATACCCATCGAATTTTTGCCAGGAATTGTTTCAACAACCCGTACATTTGGTAATGCTAATGAACGAGCAATTTCCTTAGCTAGTCCAGTAATCTTATCACCACGCACGCCTTTCGGTGGAATTAACTCATAACGAGTAATTACAGGACCACTTTCCACATTGATAATTTTAACTTCAACACCGAACTCGGCTAAAGTATTCTCTATTGTATTTGATACATACTCAATTGTCTCAGGAGAAACTGTTTCTGCCTGCTGTTTTGGCAGATTAAGTAGTGCGGTAGCGGGCAATTGGCGCTTACCAGATTCAGCAAGTAGATCAACACTATGTAGTTTCGGTACTATTACTGGCTTCTTAGCTAATGGTTTAGGTATAATTTCTTCATTGTTAATCGATACTGGTTTTTCGCTATCTATATTATCAAGTCTTGCAAGAAAATCAAGATCACTAGCAGCTTCCTGATGTTTTGGCTGATGAACTACAAATTCTTCTATTTCATCTTCATCAATACTATTATTGTATACTTCCTCATCAGTAGAAAGCTCTTCATCTTTTTGCTCTTTCAGAAATCTAAATTTACTGCTAAACTTATTCGCCTTTTCTTCAATAGCTTCCTCATAATCGACCAGTTTATGAGTAAACTCTGATTCTATTTCAGTATCCTCATCAACTTTTGCTTTTCGTTTAAAGCCAAAGAAGCTTTTCTTTTCTGTTACCTTCTGAGGTTCTTCATAGGCTTCTTCATCTTTCCGTTCTACTAGACCAGCTAAACCAAGATAAACGTATTCAAGCCCAGCACCAATTCTTTCTGCAATTGTAACCCAAGAAATAGCAAAAGCAAAGGAAAACGCTGTTATCATTACTAGCAAGCTTATTACCGCAACACCAACCTCACCAACAAAATAATAAGCAATACTAAAAAGAAACCCACCAAAACTACCGCCTACACCATCAGGTAGCGTAGTTGCTTGTCCATAAAAAGTGATATACTCAAAAACAGAAGAAGCAGCTACAAGAAAAATAAAACTAACAATCTGATAAATATTCGTCCAATTACCAGTATTGAATTTTTTACGACTGATTTTAAAACATCCCAGATAGAATATCCCTAAAACCAGCCACCAGCCAGACATTCCAAAAATATAAAAGATAATATCTGATATATATGCGCCAACAACCCCAAGTTTATTATGTACGACTTGAGAGTCAATAGTTCTTGACCATGCGTTATCATTAGCCGAATGGGTAGCCAATGCCAGAAAAAGCATCAAGGCAATAGCAAATAAAACTATTGCAATAATATCATTGAGTAACCGAGCAAGCTTTGAAGGTAATATAGTTTCTCGATTTTTACGGGCAAATTTGGTTTTTGTCTGTTGTTTCATAACTCGATAATAAATCCTTAGTTAATTAATGACACCAAAGCGTTGATAAAATTCATTGAGGTAAAGTGGAAAAATCTTGCGCTTCTTCAGCCATTTCAGGCATTCCTCTGCATTTTCCTTATCATTAGCATATATATAATTTTCCAACAAGAGCTGATACGCAGCGATATTCTTTGAATCAAACTGGATAACTTCTTTTAGTAAGGTAATTGCATGTAAATACTGCTGATTTAACGTAGCTGATTTTGCTCGAATAATTTTTTGCGCTTGATTAATATTTAAATTGGCAGACTCGTTAAGCTTATCAATCATCTTATTGACATTAGAAAGATTATTTACACGAATTGCAGCATCTATAGCAAGAATCAGGCAAAGGCTTTGTCTTTCGGCTGAAATATTCAATTGAGCAAGTTTAGCCGCAATTTTTGCAGATTTCAGATAATTACCAGAGAGATAATCTGCTAGAGTCTGAGTGAGCATTTTATCTACGCGGGCAAGCCTACGCCGGATAAAAAAAGCAGCGATGGATTGCGGCAGCATAAAAGTACTCTTAATAGCTTTCCAAGCTACTACAACACCAAGTAACGTAATTATCCAGCCAGCTATCAATAAATTCAGACTAAAACTGACTTTATACTCATCTAAATAAATGACTACATTACCACTTAATAACTGCCCTAAAGTGGCAATAACAACCACTAGAATAAAAATAAATAATAACCAGAATAATTTTTTCATGCCGATGTCCTAGCTGATCGCTTAATTTGCAGACTCAGCAATACTTGAAATAGGTATAAACTGTTGCAACTTAACCAACGATTGCATAGTTAAATCAAGATTTGCCTTAGCATTGTCGAGATTTATTGCCTGTAATTCACGTAAAATTTGTAGTTCCTGAATAAGATTTTGATCATTTACAAAATATTTACCCGAAACTTCAATAGCATCTTTTAAACTTTGCTGCCACAATCCCTGATTTTTACTTACAAAAGCCTGTCGGGCATTTAAAATATCCAATTGCAGATGCTGATAGAGTAAAGCACTTTGATCTGGAGATAAATTGCTATCTGCAGTTTTAGAACTTTCTACTTTAACTATACCCAAGAATGTTTTCTTAAAATTTGCAATAAAATTATCCCAAATACTATCGTGTTTTGAACTTACATTTCTATTTGGCGCTGTTGTTTCTGCCCCAGATACAATATTTAATTTTAATGATAACTGGTAAGCATCTTCCAACTTGGTAGCAATTACTGTATTATCAAAACTATTAATTGCCTGAATAGACTCAATATCTTTAGTCAGGCTAATTTTGATATCCGCGTATTGAGGTTCATTATGGACAGAAACAATTTGTAGTGCATAATTAAGCAATTTAAGCGCAGAAGGAATATCATGATATAAAATTAGGCTTTGGTTAGCTGCGCCAATCAGATTATTTAGCTGATTAACAACAATAACCCCCTGATTAGGGGTAGCATGCTGTATCTGTTGATGTAAATTTTGCTGACTATTTGCAAGATTTTGTAATTCAGCCTTCAGTTCTTGATTTTGGCGAGTTAATAGCATAATCTGGTGCTGGACAATAGCGTTATTTGCCATCTGTTGGCGAACCCCAAATTCTCCATACATCCCTTGGTAACCAAGATATAAGGTACTAGATAACGCCAGTAAAGCAAGTAATACTGGCACTTTAGATACTCGCTGACGTTTAGCTTTAACTAAATTCTCTCCAGACACCATAGTAGAATTATTTTGTTCTTCACTCATTCATGAAAGCCCTTATAGTTTGCAATATCGAAAGATTATCACTGGCAAAAGTTTCTTGTACCTTTGATATCCCATTTTTAGACAGATAATCCGTTATCTGCGGATGAATACTAATTATTAAAATTTCCTGTAGCCGATTTATCAAATTAAGCCTGCTAACACACTCCAGTAAATAGTCGGCAATTTGCGTGCTAGTAATGATTATACCTATAATTTGCGGGTCAGATATAAATTTATCAATCACATCAAGATTTTCCAGACCTATATTTAATCTATGATAAATACTAGCATAGCTAAACTTAATCTTGTATTCTTCAAGCAGTAGTCTTAATCTAGGATTGATCTCATCCCCACCAATTACCAAAATTTCATTATCAAGAAACTGATCCAATAACGATTCTTTAGCTATTGACTCAATCCCAGAACCGTTTTTGGGATATAAAATCTGTACGTCTCGATTAACTTCTTTTATTTTTTTTGCTGAAGCAACTCCGGGAGTAAGTATCGTTATTTGACTACCTAACTTCGCTACTTCCATACATAAATAGTCAATTACTGCCGGGGCAGTTATAATGATTTTCTGATAGCATGTTATTGTTTGCTGAATTTTTGCATATTCAGGAGTATTTAATCTAGTGGTCATTAATGGCAGCCATTTTGCAGCATAACCATTGATAGTCAATAATTCAATAAGTTCAGCTGCCTGAGATTCCTGACGCCCGACTAGTAACATATTATAAGTATTTCCCAAGAATCTCCTGAGCACCATCAGCAAGCAATAACCTAGCACACTCCTGCCCTATTTGTAAGTAGCTATCAGGGTCACCTGTTATTTCTGCAGTATAAAAACTAACATTGTCAGGATCAGCAATAATAGCAGATAAATGTAGCTGATTATTTTCCATTCGAGCGTAACCTGCTATTGGAACATTACAGCTTGCATTCATAAAACGTCCCATTTCACGCTCAGCCCCTACGAGTCTACTAGTATCTATATCTTCAATTTTCTTCAATAAGGATAGTAATTCATTTTTTCTACTAGCTAGTATTTCAACAGCAAGAACTCCCTGCCCGATTGCGGGTACAAAAATTTTTGCTGGTAGAATTGTTTTTATTCGCTCGGCAAGACCAAGCCGTTTTAATCCAGCAACGGCAAGAATTATTGCATCATAATCACCATTGTCTAGTTTTGCCAGCCTTGTCTGTAAATTTCCACGTAAAAGCTTAATTTCCAACTGCGGATAATATTTTCTTAAAATAGCAGAACGCCTCGCACTTGATGTACCAACAATTGCCCCATCGGGTAATTCATCTATTGATTGGTAATTATTTGAAACAAAAGCATCATGTGGATCCTCTCGTTCAAGAATCGCCGCGAGAATAAACTCTTCCGGCAATTTGGCAGGAAGATCTTTTAATGAATGTACAGCTATATCGGCATTTTCATGTAGGAGCTGATATTCTAGCTCTTTAATAAATAATCCTTTTCCACCAATCTTTTCCAATGATTTATCTAGTATCCGATCCCCTTCCGTAGTAATGCCGATAATATCGACAAACAAACCGGGATTAGCCGAAATTAATTTTTCTTTGACATGATTAGCCTGCCACATTGCAAGCTGACTATTTCTTGAAATTATACGAATTTTTTGCATTATTTTATTATTCTTTGACGGGACATTTCAAAAACAGCTACTGCAGCTGCCATTGCAAGATTAAGCGATTCAGCATCGCCACACATCGGAATACTCACATGATTGATTAATTTGGATTTTAGTTTTTCAGTTAACCCATTTCCTTCATTACCAAGGACGATAGCAGTTGGAATATTCAGATTAACTTCATAAATACTCCCAGCGGCATCCGGAATCATTGCCAAAGCTTGCCCGTGATAACTACTAATAAACTGCTCTAGATCAATTTCGGTGAAGATATTTAATCCAAACTGGATGCCCTGCGATGCGCGTAATACTTTGGGATTATATGGATCAACACTTTTAGGCGATAGAACTACATTATTTATACCACCAGCACGAGCTACCCGAAAAATTGTCCCAAGATTACCTGGATCCTGAATATTTTCCAGAAGAATGTAACTTTCATCATGAGAAACAAGTAGTTCTTTTTGAGAAATATTGATTAGCCCAACGCAATCAGTTGCTGAATCAAGAAGATTCATCTTATCCATGATTTTATCAATAACTAACACAGTCCTATCGATAAGATCATATTTTGCAATTAATTCCTCATAATCTGTAAGTTTACTCTCATTTATATATAGCTTTGCTAGTAGCTGATGCTTGGCAGCCTCTTCAATAAGATGATACCCATAAATGACAGATTGTTGTGATACTTTACGAAATTTAGAATCCGTAGCAAGCTTCACAACATATTTGATCTGATTATTTTCTTTTGATTCAATAAGAGAATATATGGCATCACCTTCCAATAAAAATACCTACCGTATTCAGGTAGGTATTTTAACAAATTGACTAAAATTCAATCTGATTAATTATAAGCAACTGTACTTAGAATTGTATTTGGATCAACGTAAGTATAACCTAAATCACGTGCAACTGCATAATATGTAATATTACCGTGGCATACATTAAGCCCATTCATCAAATGTGGATTATCCTTAATTGCCTGTTTCCAGCCTTTATCGGCAAGCTCAACCACGAATGGTAGCGTTGCATTTGTCAAAGCTAGTGTTGAAGTTTTAGCAACAGCACCCGGCATATTCGCAACACAATAATGAACAACATCATCAACCACATAAGTTGGATTTTCATGAGTTGTAGGCATTGAAGTTTCAAAACAACCACCCTGATCAATTGCCACATCAACCAAAACCGCACCCTTTTTCATTTCTTTTAGCATAGCACGGCTAACCAATTTTGGTGCTGCTGCCCCAGGAATAAGAACCGCACCAACAACGAGATGTGCAGAACGAATAGCTTTTTCCAGATTCATATGATTACTGTAGATGGTTTTAATCCGTCCACCAAAATCATTATCAATTTTTTTAAGCACATTCAAGTTACGGTCAAATAATGTAACATCAGCACCCAAACCAGCAGCCATCCGAGCAGCATTGATACCAACTACACCACCACCAATCACGATTACATTAGCAGGTTTAACACCCGGTACACCACCAAGCAATACACCACAACCACCTTTATGGCGCTCTAAAGCATGTGCCCCAGCTTGAATCGATAAACGCCCAGCAACTTCAGACATTGGTGCTAATAGTGGTAAACCACCATTTATATCGGTTACTGTTTCATAAGCAATTGCTACGCAATCAGAATCAAGTAAGCCTTTTGCTTGTTCTGGATCTGGTGCTAAATGTAGATAAGTAAATAAAATCTGCCCTGGGCGCAGCATTTTACACTCAACAGCTTGTGGTTCTTTAACTTTTACTATCATTTCCGCTTTGGCAAAAACTTCTTCTGCTGATTTCGCAATCATTGCTCCGGCTTTGATATAATCTTCATCATCATAACCGATAGCCAATCCAGCTTTAGTTTCAACTAGAATCTGATGCCCATGTCGTACCAACTCATAAACTCCGGCAGGCGTCATCCCCACACGATATTCATGATTTTTAATTTCCTTAGGAACTCCAACTAACATAACATACCTCAAAATTTATTAACGATGGCTGGATTCTAATACACCTGACGAACTAATGCTATCTGCAGCGCAACAAAAAAGCCCCAGATTTATCTGGAGCTTTTTACCAATTTACTGAACAGTTGATGTTTCAGGCTGTGGGGATGGAGCTTGAGGAGGAACTTCCGGCTGCGGTAAAGTTGCTTTGATAGACAAACGCATTCTACCACGATCATCAAACTCAATTACCTTAACATTAACTTCCTGACCTTCTTTCAGATAATCAGCAACATTATTTACCCGCTCAACGGCAATCTGAGAAACATGGACAAAACCTTCACGTCCACCAAGGATTGCTACCATAGCCCCCATATTGCGATCAAGCAAACGGGTAACCTTACCTTGATAAATTTCACCTAATACAGCTTCAGCAACAATACCTTCAATTATTGAACGTGCTTTATCAGCAGATTCACGTGAACTTGAAGCAATCGTAACCACACCTTCATCCGTAATATCAATGGTAGCACCAGTATCAGCAATAATCCCTTTAATCACTGAACCACCTTTACCAATTACATCCTTGATTTTCTCAGGATTAATTTTCATGGTATATAAACGTGGCACACGCTCAGATAACATTTTAGGATACGGCAAAGCAGCTTTCATCAAACCAAGAATATGCATCCGTCCTTCACGCGCCTGCTGTAATGCAACTTGCATGATAGGCTTACTAATTCCCTCGATTTTAATATCCATTTGTAGTGCAGTAACACCTTTTTCTGTTCCCGCAACTTTAAAATCCATATCACCAAGATGATCTTCATCACCAAGAATATCGGTTAGAATCGCAAATTTATTCCCATCAAGAATCAATCCCATAGCAACACCAGCCACATGATCTTTAACTGGCACACCAGCTTCCATCATTGATAAACAACCTGCACAAACCGTTGCCATTGACGATGAACCATTTGATTCAAGAACCTCAGAAACTATACGTAAGCTGTATGGAAATACCTCAGTATCCGGTAACACCGCAGCTAATGCACGTTTAGCCAAGTTACCATGACCAATTTCACGACGTTTTGGAGCACCCAAACGTCCACACTCCCCTGTTGAAAAAGGAGGGAAGTTATAGTGAAGCATAAAACGCTCAGAATAAGTACCAGCAATTGCATCTATCGTTTGCTCGTCCATTTTTGTACCCAAAGTTACAACGCCTAAAGCTTGTGTTTCACCACGAGTAAACAATGAAGAACCATGCGCACGTGGCAATAAACCAAGCTGAATATCAATCGGACGAACTGTTTTAGTATCACGACCATCAATACGCGGCTCACCACTTAGAATTTTATTTCGAACAATGCTTGATTCCAAATCAAATAAATGATTATTAACTGTATTTAATGAAAGTTTATTTTCTTCTGTAATTACCTGTGCAACTACAGCTTCTTTCACTTCGTTAACTTTGCTATAACGCGCTTGTTTTTGACGAATATTATATGCATCAACCAAGCCTTGATGAGCTAGTTCTTTAATCTTAGCAATTAGCGCTTCATCTTTAGCTGGAGGAGTCCAATCCCAAACTACCGGATTTACTTCACGGACAAATTCATTAATTGCATTAATAACTGCTTGAGATTGCTCATGACCAAACATCACCGCTGCAAGCATTACATCTTCTGGAAGTTCTTTTGCTTCAGATTCAACCATCAATACTGCTTGTTTAGTACCAGCAACTACTAGATCAAGACTAGACTCAAGTAATTTTGTAGGTCCTGGATTTAAAACAAACTGGCCATCGACATAACCAACACGTGCAGCGCCAACTGGACCTTTAAATGGAACGCCAGATAAAGACAAAGCAGCGGAAGCACCAATGATTGCAGGAATATCAGAACTAATCTCAGGATCAAGAGATAATACTTGAGCTACGATCTGAATTTCGTTATAAAAACCTTCTGGGAATAATGGGCGAATTGGGCGATCAATCAAACGACAAACTAAAATTTCATGGTTAGCCTGACGACCATCACGCTTTAGAAATCCGCCTGGGATTTTACCAACAGCATAAGATTTTTCAAAATAATCAACAGTTAGCGGGAAAAAATCCTGCCCTTCTTTTGCTTCTTTATTAGCTACCACAGTAACTAATACTACGGTTTCACCCATAGTTACTTTAACGCTAGCGCTCGCCTGACGAGCCATAACACCAGTTTCTAATGAAACTTCATGATTTCCATACTGGAAAGTTTTAGTAATTTTATTAAACAATGTTTTGCTTCCTAAAAAATAAGCCAACAGAACCAAAAGAAGCTATTTGATCAACTCAGTGACTTGATTAGTCAGCACTAAGCAGATTAAATAGCTTCTTAGACCTTTTGCACTGTTGCTCTGGTTATAAAAAGAAAAGTGGTAGATATTCTACCACTTTTTTATTATTTACGTAAGCCTAATTCTTTGATAAGACCAGCGTACTTGCTAAAATCAGTACGTTTAAGATAATCAAGTAAACGACGACGTTGCGAAACAAGTTTTAATAGACCACGGCGTGAATGATGATCTTTAGCATGAACTTTAAAATGTTCTGTAAGTTCATTAATTCTAGCTGTTAAAAGTGCTACTTGCACTTCCGAAGATCCAGTATCACCAGCTTTACGTTGAAATTTTGAAACGATTTCCGCTTTTTTAACTGCGTTCATTGACATAATAAATTCCTTAATATAAGGTTATTGATAAGTATAGCCAAGTAATAACCTACCGTCAAAACCTAGCAATACTCCACTAAAGGTCAAGATTATACCATAAATATCCCGATACAGTAACAATACTAGTTACTGTATACCTTCAGAACTTGCCCTTCATAAACAAAATTAGCACCAGCCGACACAACTTTATCACCGTCATGGATTAATCCTTTTTTCACCTTCATTGTATTGCCATCAGTAGCAATTACTTCCACAGGTACAAATTTGGCTTTGCTATTGGCATCCAGTAACCAGATTCCTGTTTTGCCATTATTGGTATAAAGGCTATTTAGTGGTAAGACTACGCCGTCAGCAGAATTAAGCGGTTTTATAGTTACATCAGCAGACATTCCATATTTAACATCTGATTCAGCATTTAACACAACTACCCGTGCGGCATAGGTTCTAGTTTGCTGATCACTCGCCTGATTAATGATCCTAATTTTCCCGACATAGTTTTTATTAGTTGCCCAAAGCCTAACATCAGCAGGCATACCAATTTTATAATCATTAATTTGTGCTTCAGGTAAATCAATAGCAACCTCTTTATTGCCCGAAACCGCCATTGTAGCAACAGTCTGCCCAGCAGAAACAACCTGTCCTGCATCCATATTAATTGAAGAAATCACACCATCTGATGGTGCAACCAAAGTAGTATACTGTACCTGATTTTTGCTATTTGCAAGCTGGTTATTAGCTTCCTCATATTGTGCCTTAGCACTATCAAATTGAGCCTTTTGTGAATCATATTGAGCTTGAGAAACAAAATTCTGCTTTAACAATTGTTTGTAACGTTCAAGATTTGCTTCCTGAGTTACATAATTGGACTTAGCTGAAGCAAGTTGCGCAGTTGCCGAATCCGCAGATAATTTATAATCTGTTGGATCAAGTTTAGCAAGTGCCTGCCCTTTTTTTACAAATTGCCCAATATCAACTAATCTGATAACAATCTTGCCATTTACTCGAAAAGAAAGATTCGGTTCATATTCAGCATGAATATTGCCATGAAAAGTGCTATAGCCTCTATCAACACCACCACCAACAACAAAGATTTTTACATAGCGAGTATCATCGGCTACTTCAGTTTTTTTACTACATGAAATAATTGCACCGGATAACAATAACAGCACAGCAATTTTCTTAATCATGATTACCCCTTGATTCTAACTATATTAGCACCAACATTGTTAAGCTTTTCTTCAATATGTTCATAACCACGATCAAGATGATAAATCCTATCAACGACCGTTTCACCTTCAGCAAACATCCCGGCTAAAACTAAAGAAGCCGAAGCCCGTAAATCAGTCGCCATCACCTGAGCACCATATAAACGTTCTACACCATGAACAATTGCTACATTACCATCAATATCAATATTAGCACCCATACGACATAATTCCGGTACATGCATATAGCGATTTTCAAAAATTGTTTCTGTCAAGCGCCCAGTACCTTCAGCAACACAGTTCAAGGTCATTAATTGCGCCTGCATATCAGTTGGAAAAGCAGGGTATGGCAAAGTTATTATATCTACTGCCTGCGGTCTTTTATTCATTTTAATATGAATAAAATCATTTCCTTCATCAATATCAGCACCAGCTTTTATTAACTTTTCAATAATCGCGCCCATCGTATCTGGTCTAGCATGAGTTAGCGTAATATCACCTTGAGTTAGAGCGGCGGCAACAGCAAAAGTTCCAGCTTCAATCCTATCCGCAATAATGGCATGCTCAGCACCATGGAGTTTTTCAACACCATGTATAACTAATTTATCACTACCAACACCCTCAATCTTTGCACCCATCTTAATAAGGCAATGAGCAAGATCAGTAACTTCAGGCTCACGAGCAGCATTTTCAAGAATAGTAGTTCCTTCAGCAAGGACTGCTGCCATCATAAGATTTTCGGTACCAGTAACGGTCACCATATCCATAACGATACGCGCACCTTTTAATCTACTTGCTTTAGCTTTGATGTAGCCATGCTCAATGGTAATTTCGGCACCCATCGCTTCCAATCCCTTAATATGCTGATCAACTGGCCTAGCACCGATCGCACAGCCGCCAGGTAAGCTAACTTCCGCGTAACCAAAGCGTGCAACCAAAGGACATAAGACTAAAATTGAAGCACGCATAGTTTTAACCAGTTCATATGGCGCTACTTGAGATGTTACATTTGAAGCATCAAATACCATAGTGCTATTGCTAAAATTAACCTTAACACCCATTCCTGATAGGAGTTTCTCCAATGTATAAATATCTTTTAGTTGCGGAACATTAGTAAGAGTTAATTGCTCTGCGGTTAAAAGTGAAGCACAAACAATCGGTAACGCCGCATTTTTAGCACCCGATACTCGAATATCACCCTTGAGATTCATTGAATGATTTACGACTAATTTATCCATTAATTTCTTTCCATTCGTTAGCTGTATATAACTTCATTGATAAAGCATGAACCTCTTCCTTCATTCTGTCACCCAAAGCAGCATAAATCATACGATGACGCATAATTCTCGACTTATCTTGAAACTCATCACTTACCACAATTGCATCAAAATGACGCCCATCACCACTGACATCTAGAAACTCGCAGGCAATATGTTCTGCGATAGCCTGATAAATTACATCTTCAAGCATAAATAACCTCAAAATAATAATTAATGTTTTATGTTTATTCCGCGTTTCAACATTTGCACTCCAATTAGGTTAATAATCAAAGCAAATACAAATACAAATATCGCACCATTTAATATTGAAAAACTGGCATGCCCGATAAAGCCAAAACGAAACCCATCAACAATATATAAAAATGGATCAAGCATTGCTAAACTACGCCAAAAAGGACCCAAATTTTGAATATTATAAAAAATCCCGGATAGATAAATTAGTGGTACCATGATAAACGACTGAAAACCTGCCAACTGGTCAAATTTTTCACTCCAGATACCAATGATCATGCCAAGCCCACCAGTAATCAGTGAACCAAAAATTGCAAAATAAAGAATAGCCCAAACATGTTCAAAATGAAAACTACCAAACCAAACTATTCCTAGAAGCACAGCCGCACCAACCATAAGCCCACGAATAACACTAGCAACAAGATAAGCTGCATACATATTTAATGCCGTAACAGGTGCCATTAGGACAAAAATAATGTTCCCAGTATATTTAGACTGAATTAGACTACTTGAACTATTTCCAAATGCATTTAATAAAATCTGCATCATCACCAGCCCAGGGATAAGAAACATTGAATACGTTACATGTTCAAGCCCAGTATCAATTACCGCAAACTGACTACCAAAGATAAGTTGATAAAGTAATGCCGTTGATAGTGGACCTAAAACAGTTTGTACCCAAATTGAAGAAAATCGATATACTTCTTTTTTTATTAACGCAAAAAATGGCATCTTAACGACCTAAATATTTTAAAAAAATGTCTTCTAACTTGGGTTTATTAATATTCATATTATCAACCTTGATTCCAGCCTTATTAAGCTCAGTTAGGATCATGAGTATATCATCATTATTTCTAACACTAAGTATAGACTTATTTGCTTCTTTGCCAATAACTAACTGCGCTAAGCTCCCAGCAATTTGACCTTCGTTTGTTTCAATTTCAAAAGTAACTGGAAGATCACTTGATTGCGCAATTAACTCATTTTTTGAGCTCTTGGCAATAATTTTACCTTTGTCTATCATCACTATCTGATTACACAGTTTTTCCACTTCTTCAAGATAATGCGTAGTAAGTAGAATCGTGTGCCCCTCATGATGAAGTTTACTGATAAACTCCCAAAGGTTTTTCCTAATTTCTACATCGACACCAGCAGTTGGTTCATCAAGAATTATCACGGGTGGTTTATGTACCAATGCCTGTGCCACCATTAAGCGACGTTTCATTCCACCTGATAAACTCCGTGTATTTGCATGAGCTTTATCATCAAGATGCATTCCAGCCAATATTTCATCCAACCAGCGCTTATTGTTTTTTACCCCATATAATCCTGATTGAAACTGCAATGTTTGATAAACCGTCAAAAAAGGATCAAAGGCTATTTCCTGTGGCACAACTCCCAATTTTGATTTCGCCGCCACCACATCACTAAGCACATCGTGCCCCATTACTTTTATTTCGCCATCAAAACGATTGATCCCGGCGATAGATGAAATCAATGTTGTTTTGCCAGCACCGTTTACGCCAAGCAAGCCAATAAAATCACCTTGCTTTACCTGAAAATCAACCTCATGAAGTGCTTGAAATTTATTTTTATAAATCTTACTTACTTTATTTATTTCTAATGCATACAATTTATTTTTTCCCGGATATAGGAGCGGATGCGTCATCTGGTAAAACAACCAGCATCTCATTTGGTTTAATTAGATTTAATTCTTTCCTAGCCCTAGCTTCCATAAGATCTGCCGAGCCTTTTAATTCCTGTAAATGATCTACAATCAAATCATTACGATCTTGTAATTTTTGATTAGTCTTTTCCTGTTGAGAAATCGAATTTTCCAAAGCTTTACTATCATAAATACCACCACGACCATACCATAGCTCGTATTGGAAAATTGCTATAATAGCACAAAGAACAAGAAATAATATTTTTTGCATATTTAATATGGTGCGGTAAAATTATTTGAAATAATAAACCTAGCATTTTAACATAATTCATCTAGCATGTAATGTAGCATTATAAATACTACCCTCGCTAGTATTTAAATCCACTTATGAATTTCATTACAAATCCATCCTAATTTATTTTACTATAAACCATCAGGAATGCTTACCTATCTTACAACTAGCTCATTTTTCTGAAATTATGACTCTGTCAATAGCCTACACTCTCATGATTATGGCAATCTGATTGTGTAAATACCAGAATTAAAAATAGCCATGAATGATGCATCATGGCTAGATAAGTAACTATCAAAATAATTTACTTGACAATATTTCTAGACTTTGAAATAGCCCATGCCACAAATAAAACAGAAAAAAGTAGCACCAACACAGGAGTAAAATAGACCATTCCAGTTTTCTCGATCATACTGGTAACTACTATTGGTGTAACACCACCAAAAAGTACGAAGCTTATGTTATATGACAATGCAACACCAGTTAGTCTAACTTCTATCGGGAACAGATAACTCAGGAATATCGGTGGAATAGTTACCAAAAACCCCTGAAAAACAGCAAAAACAGCTAAGGCAATAATTAAATTCAGATTCATTGCAATCATGGAATAACAAATTACAGCGGAAAGCAAAAGACCAATCAAGGAGATGTAGCTTAACTTAAACAGATTTTGCGTATTAACCAATTTACCCATGATATAAATACTAGCCACACTGATAAAAGTAGCAATAAGGACTGCTTGACTAACAATTTTAGGATCAACCTTAACAATCTTGGTAAGATAAGTAGGCATAAAGATAATAGCCAAAATTATTGGCGTTGCCATAATTGAAACTAGCCCAGCGCCAATCAATACTTTCCCAAGATGATGTTGTAACAACTCCGCAAAAGGAAGACTCTCATGCTTATGAACTTTTTTAAATGCTATTGACTCATGTAGTTCGCGTCTTACCCGGTATGCGATAAAACATAATAAACCTCCAACAAGAAATGGAATACGCCAACCATAGCTATTAATAGCTTCAGGGGTAAGAAATTTTACTATCGCCAGATTGATCAACATCCCTGGAATAAGCCCAGCAACAGTACCGCTAAAAATCCCACCCATTCCCTGAGCCCGTTTATCTGGCATTGATTCAGAAACATAGACAATCATACTTGGTAATTCACCACCAATTGCAAGCCCCTGTATCAAGCGAAAAAGAAGCATTAAAGCTGGCGCATAAATACCAATCTGTTCATAAGTTGGTAATAAAGCAATTCCAACTGATGCCACCCCATTAAAACCATGGTCATTATCAAGACCGTTTTACGCCCAATCGCATCACCTATGTGGCTAAATATAATACCACCAACTGGTCTTACAACGTAACCAACGACAAAAACTGAGTAGCTAGCAATAATAGAGATAAACTCATCATGCGCAGGAAAAAATTGATGGGCAAAATAACCGGCAAATAAGCCATAGATTGTGAAATCATAAAACTCAAGGAGTCCCCCCATCGAAGAAAGAAGGACAACTTTGCGCTGCTCGGAATTTAAGTTATAACTTAACCATTTAAACATTCATAACCTCAAATTAGATACATTAATTAGCAATTATATATTAATCGCAACAATATTTTCTCCGCTTATGATTTAATTACCTTCAATATCATAATAATTTGTTAAAATGGTGGGTTATTTATAAACAATTTTAACCCTCCGGTAAGTAAAATTAATGAAAAAAATCCTTTTTAATTTATTTATTTGTGCAACGACAATAAATGGTAGCATGGCATATGCTGCTGACAACATAAATCCAATTTCAATAATAAAATCACATCTAGCTTCAGGTAAAGCCATGTGTGGCGATAAGTCACGTTGCAACTCGCAACTAACTAGCCAATTTTATAGAAAAAATGGCTATCAAGCAATATGGCTAAAGGATAATAAACCTACTGACAATGCAATTAAAATGGTCGAGATAATTAATCAATCCTATCTGGATGGACTTGATCCACGTAGTTATCACAATACCGAGATAAATAAATTACTTGCAAAAATCAAAAATACCGATAACGATAGCCCACAGTTCGCAAAACTATTGGCAAATTTCGATACTAGCTTAACCGACGCATTTTTTCTATATGCAAATAATCTTCACTATGGACTACAACCAGCGCATAAAGTATTTCAGTATTGGACGGTCGCCCCAAAAGCAGTGAATCTAGCAGCTTTATTAAAAACTGCGGCTGAAGGAGATAGTATTGAAAGCACAATCCTATCAATTGCACCAGAGTATCCTGGTTATGCTAAGCTGAAAACTAAAATGAATGAATATCAACATGTTGCAATGAACACTGGAGGCTGGGAATCAATCCCAGAGGGTGAACCAATGCAACTTGGAGATAAAAATTCAAGAGTCTATCTATTGCAGCAACGACTTGTAATGAGTGGCGAATTGGAAGAAATAGATAAAAAAGGTAAATTTACTGAAGATGTTCAAAAAGCTGTTATTACCTATCAACAAAACAATGGATTATACGATGATGGCATAGTTGACGACGATACCTTAGCATCACTGAATATTCCAATAACCAAAAAAATCCAACAGATGGAAATGAATCTAGATAAAATGCGCTGGTTACCAAATAACATGGGTAGTCAGTATATAATGGTAAACCTTCCAGAATACTCTTTAAAAGCAGTAAAAGATAACCAAGTTCAACTAAGCATGGATGTTGCAGTGGGCGGTTCTGAGCACCCTAGTTGCGTTCTTGCCAGTAAGATTAACACTGTAGTCTTGAACCCATACTGGAATCTTCCAACTAGTATTGCTGGTGCCGAATTATGGCCAAGGCTAAAAACAGATAAAAACTTCCTTGCAAAAAAACACTATAATGTATTACAGGCCGATAGCTCGGGTAATTTTACTGTCGTTCCAAATCCAGAAACAATTAACTGGAAAAACATGAGTGAAAAAGAATTTAACCGTTACCGCTTCCGTCAGGATCCAGGAAAAGATAACTCTTTAGGGAAAGTAAAATTTCTATTCCCAAACCCATGCCAGATTTATCTGCATGACACAAATGAATCTGAGGTTTTTGATGTTTATAAACGTGATTTCAGTCATGGCTGTATTCGCGTAGGCGAACCAAGGAAACTTAGCTACTATATTCTGACTCAGCAAGAAGGCTGGAATAAACGTCGGATTAATAGTTTCTACAAAGATGGCAAGAGCCAATCGGTAGGACTAAGTACTCCAATAAACCTTTATATCACCTATTTTACTTCTTGGGTGAGCGATGATGATTGGGCGCAATTCCGTCCAGATATCTATAAGCTTGATAAGACCGCCAAATATAAAGTTTATTTGCCAGAAAAACAGAATAAGGAGAATGAAACAAGCTCAGATGATGATGGCGAAGAGAAATCAGAATAGTCTTAATATCCTGACATTCAAATTAAAATAAGGAGCCCACAAAAATGGGCTCCTTATTTTAATTTTACAGATAATGTATAAACTCTAATGAAATATATATCCTTTAGCCTGATCAAGTGTTTCAAATTTGCCAATCACTTTAATCTCTAGCTCATCAATAACATGATATTTCTGGCTTTCTTTACGATTAACAATTACGAAGCGTCCACAGTGGCTACGCCATTCATTTTCTTTAATCTGATTCCAATTTGTCTGACTCATAAAATTTACCTCATTAATAGTTTTTACCTTACTTTGTCAGGCGTTATTATCTTATAATAAAATAATTTTGTCAAATAAGCAGATACAATGTCCTCTTTGAATACCCAAGACATTCAATAACCACACATAAAAAGAAGTTACTCTCTCATCTGACTGTCCTAGAATATCAAACTTACTAACTAGCTATTACTTGATAAAAAAAGACCTGCCAATTTTTGGTATCATGGCAGGCCTTTCCTAATCGACTGATTAATAAGGAGTTACTGCGTAAAGCGTTACACCATTCATGACAGGTAACTGACTCCAGCTAAGCGCATTTGACGAGGTTAGAATAGTTCCTTTTTCGCCAACAGCCGTGAAGCCACTACTTGTAGTTATTACGTTTAGCAGATTATATGTTGTGCCACTGGTTTGTAAGCTCCAAGTTGTACCGTTAGTTGAGGTAAGAATAGTTCCTTTTTCACCAACCGCAACAAATGTTCCATTAGCAAAAGCAATACCGTTTAATTTCAGGCTAACACCGCTGGGTTGCGCTTGCCAGCTACTGCCAGTGGCTGATGTCAGAATTGTACCATTTGCACCGACTGTAACAAATAAATCATTTCCATAAGCTATCCCATGTAAATTAGTAGTGCTCGGATTGGTAACACTTGTCCATGTAGTAGCATTACTAGACGTCAAAATTGTACCTGCACTGCCAACGATGACATATAGCCCATTAGCATAAGCAATACTCAATAAATTATTTGTACTGCCACTACTTAGTGTGCTCCAACTACTTCCGTTTGCAGAAGAAATAATTGTACCCGAGTCACCCACAGCAATAAATTTGCCATTAGCATAAATTAAGCCCAGAAGATTACTTGTACTACCGCTAGCAACACTTTCAAAGCTAGTTGCATTTGTACTAAGTAAAATACTACCCGCATCTCCTGCAGTTACAATTACTCCATTGCCTGAACTAATTGCATAGAAGTTTTTGGCAGTTCCGCTAATCTGAGTACTCCACGTTTGTCCATTTGACGAAGTTAGAATTGTCCCCACATCTCCAACTGCGACAAAAAGTCCATCGCCATAAGTGATTCCAGATAAATTATTGCTAGTATTACTAACTTGTTGTGTCCAAGTAATTCCATCCGGCGAAGTTTCAATTGTGCCACTATTACCGGATGCAGCAAACATTCCATCACCATAGCTAAGGTTTAGCAATGTTTCTTCAATTCCGCTATCTATCACAGTCCAAGTCTCACCATTATTGGTTGAGCGGATTACTGTACCAGAATTTCCAATCGCAACAATTGTACTGCCATTATTATTAACTCCACGAAGATTGTTACTGGTTCCACTTACTCTTACAGTCCAATTTATTCCATCTGACGAAGTTGTTATTTGCCCAGCTTCACCAACTATTGCAAAGGCGCTGCCGTTATAAGTTATGCTATAAAGAGAATAGGTGCTAATTCCACTATTCCTGCTAGTCCAGGTAACCGCATCGGGCGAAGTAACAATAGTTCCGGTAGTCCCAACTGCTACAAATAATCCAGCACCATAAGTAACACTACCAAAATTGCTAGTAACTCCACTATTTTGTCGCGTCCAAGTGACGGCATCTGGTGAAGTTATTACCACACCACCAGAGCCAACCGCAACAAATTTACCCGCAGCATACTTTATCCCGCGTAAATTGGTTGTAATTCCGCTATTTTGGGTAGCCCAGGTGATACCATCAGTTGAGGTTAGTAACACCCCACTGGTACCGATTACTACATAAGTACCATTGCCATAAGCAACATTATCAAGTTTATTGTTAACACTAGCTGTTTCTGGGGTCCAAGTTATCCCATCAGTAGAAGTAAGAATAGTACCTGAGTAACCAGTAACGATGTATTTTCCATTACCATAGCCAGCACCCATAAGATAGAACGTGTTGCCGCTAACGCGCTGAGTCCAGCTTACGCCATCAGGCGAAGTCAGAATTACTCCTGACACACCTACTGCAACAAATTGGTTGCCAGCATAGATTACATAAAGAATATTCGAGGTTACTCCACTTGATTGTGATGTCCAAGTTAAGCCATCTGGCGAAGTCATAATGATTCCGCTAGCTGCAACCATCACGAATTGATTTTGGGCATAAGTGATATTACGTAAGTTACTTTTGGTACCAATATCTATTGGCGTCCAGGTAACCGCATCGGTTGAAGTCAATACGACACCAGCATCACCAATGACTACATATTTTCCATCACCATAGGCCGCACTGTATAGTGCCACAGTGGTACCACTCGCTGGTTTTGTCCAGCTGCTACCATCGCTTGAAGTTAATAATAAGCCATTAAGTCCTAATGCGAAAAATTTACCATTAACGTAATTGATACCGATCATTTCATCGGTGGTACCACTATTTGCTGGCGACCATAAGTTACCATCGGCTGAAGTAAAGATTTCGCCAGCAGAACCAACCGCTACAAATTTTCCACTACCGTAAGCTACACCATGAAAACTAACATTAGCAGTATTACTATTAACTGCTGTCCAATTACTGCCATCAGGTGAGGTCAGAATCACTCCGGAGTAGCCGACTACCACGAAAGTACTACCATTAAATGCCGAGGTTGTATAATTGATTAAAGGTACTTGTAGATTTGTTAATTTAGTTCCTTGAAGCTGATTAATTTGATCAGATGCACCGCTAATCATATAGTTAGAACTGCTTGAAGACGATGAGCTGCTTGCTGAATTACATGCTGCTGCGAGTATTGTAGCGATAAGCAAAATAAATACTGTCATTATTCGCCTGAAAATATTAGTAGACTGCATCATTAGCTCCCTGGAAGATTTAATTTATATTACAACTTCCCATTTTACCGGATATTCTTAGCTAGAGGATGCTGTTGGTACTGTTTTTAGCCAACTTAACTCGGCTTGATGGTTACCAAAAAGCATACAAATATAATTTTTGCAAACCAATTAAAGCTTTAACTATCTGTTACTCATTTATTTATAGCTAATATTATTGATCTAAACAATTATCATGCACGATCATATATTGACAAAAATAAGTTGTTGTATTAATATTAATTACTAATCAAATATCATCTTTATTTCGAGTAGCCGATCCGAATAGAAGCATCACAATCGAAAACATGCTTTTAATCTTACGCTAATTTACTGGTTAGAATTTATAAATTTTAAGTTAGATAATTAGCTTATAAAAAAAATGCCTAATAAAAAAACCGCCAATTGGCGGTTTTTTAAGTGAAAGACACTCCATAATCAAGCTTAGGCAATCGTAGATGACTAGCTATTGTTTGCCCAATATCCGCAAAAGTACCACGAATTCCAATGTCAATTTCTTTACCACCATGATAGCCTATAACCGGAATATGCTCACGAGTATGATCAGTACCTGTCCAAGTAGGATCGCAACCATGATCCGCAGTAAAGATAAGAATATCATTCTGATTAAGACTCTCAATAATCTCCGGAATGCGGGTATCAAAATACTCCAATGCTTCCTTATAGCCTTTAACATCACGGCGATGACCAAAATTCATGTCAAAATCTACCAAATTAGTCATAATATAGACAGGTTTACCACTTGCTGGATATTCTTTAATTGCAGCAATCGTTTTATCGGTAAGTTCAGGTAAGCCACTAGCCTTAATTTCAACTGTAGTTCCCTGATGCGCATAAATATCGCCTATTTTACCAATCGCAACCACTTCGCCTCCATGTTCTTTACAAACATCAAGGATCGTAGGCGCTGAAGGTAATAAAGAATAATCCTTACGATTTTTGGTGCGGGCAAAATTTGCCGAGCTATCACCATCAAAAGGACGAGCAATAACTCTGGCTATATTATATGGCTCAAGCTCTTCGCGAGTAATTTCACACAAACGGTAGAGATTTTCCAGACCAAAGCTTTCTTCATGACAGGCAATCTGGAATACTGAATCAGCAGAAGTATAAAATATCGGTTTACCAGTTTTAATATGCTCTTCACCCAATTCAGTAATTATTGTCGTACCTGATGCATGACAATTACCAAGAAATCCCGGGATACCTGCACGCTTGACAATTTTATCCAATAATTCAGTTGGAAAACTATTCTCATGGGAGGTAAAATAACCCCAATCAAACATTACAGGGCAACCACCGATTTCCCAATGCCCACTAGTGGTATCTTTGCCAGAACTAAGTTCGCGTGCAGCACCATAAAAGCCATGTACCGAATAATCACTATTATCAGCATAAAGTGACTTGCTATTAACCGTTTGATATGCACGACCCAAGCCAAGCTTTAGCAAATTTGGAATCTTAAACTGAAGTCCATTATCATGACAATATTTATCAATATGCCCAAGGGTATTACTACCTTTATCACCAAATTTTTCTGCATCTGGCAGATCGCCAATACCAAAGGAATCAAGAACCATAACAATTACACGGTTTGTCATATTCATCTCCAATTAAATTAATATGCACTATTATCTGTGCTGCTTTGTCTATCATTTAGTACATCAAGTACATCACCAAGCAAACTTGAAGCTCCGAAACGGAATTTATCTGAACTAATCCAGTCCTCACTCATAATCTCGGCTGTAAGTTTCAAGTACTCTACAGCTTCGGATACACGACGAATCCCACCAGCAGCCTTAAAGCCACATTTAGAATTTAGCTCTTTAATGACTTTTAGCATAATTTCAGTTGCCTCCAGCGTCGCATTTACCGGAACTTTACCAGTTGAAGTCTTGATAAAATCAGCGCCGTTTTCTATCGAGATAATACTCGCTTCCCGAATAAGTTCTGGTTTAATCAACTCACCGCTTTCAATAATTACCTTCAGAACTTTATCTCCACATGTTTCTTTAGCTTTTTTAACAATTTCAGCACCGATTGCAGAGTCTCCTGCCATAAGTGCCTGATATGGAAATACTATATCAACTTCATCAGCACCAAGTTTGATCGCTTCTTCAGTTTCCTTAATGGCAAGATATTTATCAATACCACCATGAGGAAAGTTGGTAACAGTTGCAATTTTTACATCTAGTTTATTAGCAACAAAATAATCTTTAGCCACTGGGATAAACTGTCGATAAATGCATACAGCTGGTACGTGTCCAAAAGGAGTTTTAGCCTGTTTGCATAGGTTAAGAATAACTCCCGGAGTGTCGTTATCATTAAGACTAGTCAAATCAATCAGTCTTAATGTTGTTAATGCAGTTCTCTTTAAATCCATATACCCCCCTTATTAGTCTAGATGCTTACTATAATATTGTACCATAATTCTGGGTAGCTTGAGTAATGCCACCAAAAGGTCTTCTTCGTTCCCAACAAACCCAGCATGTCCGCCATAGTTTAAACCAAAGAACCTGACTACATTCGGCAGTTTTTCGCGATCTGGCCATGAATCGAATGGAATCATTGGGTCATTAGCAGACTGAATTATCATAGTTGGCTGTTGTATTTTATCAATAAAAAACTTTGAGCTAGATTTCTGGTAATACTCAATGGCACTTTTAAAGCGATACATTTGGGTAATGTACTTATCATTAAATTCATCCAAACTATCTACCTTCTGCCATTTTAAATCAGGGTATCTCTCGGCATACTGCTTCATTTTAGGCATTAGTGTTTTTAAAAAATATGGGACATAAAGTCGGCGATTAAGCCCACTATCGATCTGAAGTGATGCCGCCATTAGATCAAATGGTACCGAAATTGCAATTGCAGCATTAAGCAAATTCGCAGCAGGATTATTCTCTCCCAGTAACTTCAAAAGCATATTACCACTAAGTGAAACACCTGTCACAAAAAGCTGTGCTGGCGTAACTTTCTTAACGGTCTCAATCACAAAAGCTAAATCAGTTGTAAAACCGCCATGATAAAAATTAAAAGTAAGATTTAATTCGCCACTACAACCACGAGCATGAGCAACCACCCCACGCCAGCCAATTTGCTTTAGATAATACATTACCCGCTTCGCATAATGACTATCAGAACTACCCTCCATCCCGGGAAACAAAATCACGGTTGGTTTATCAACCACATCTGGATTAACCCAATCAAGATCAATAAAATCATTATCTGGAGTATAAATCCGTTGACGTAGATATTCGACCTTTATCAGCTGATTAGTCAAAATCAGTGGAATAATCGTCTGCCAATGTCCATTATCAAGAATACGCTTAATTCTGGTACTATCCAGTATCTTTTTTAACATTTATTTCCCTTTGGTTTTTGGCTTCAAATACTGTGCCAGATATTTACCAGTGTAACCCTTATTCTGTTTTACAATCTGTTCTGGTGTTCCAGTTGCAATTATTTGTCCGCCACCCTCACCACCTTCAGGACCAAGATCGATTATCCAATCAGCAGTTTTTATTACATCAAGATTATGTTCAATAACCACTACTGTATTCCCATGATCAGCAAATTTATGTAATACTTTTAGAAGTAGGTCAATATCATGAAAATGTAAACCAGTAGTTGGCTCATCAAGAATGTACATAGTCCGACCGGTATCGCGCTTAGATAACTCTAGCGCAAGTTTAACCCGCTGCGCTTCACCACCGGATAGAGTGGTTGCGGATTGACCAAGCCGGATATAACCCAAACCTACATCCATAAGAGTTTGTAATTTTTTAGCAATTGAGGGTACAGCAGCAAAGAAAGCTAGGCCTTCCTCAACCGTCATTTCTAGCACTTCATGAATGTTTTTACCTTTATACTGTATCTCAAGGGTTTCACGATTATAACGTTTACCCTTGCAAACATCACATAAAACATAAATATCTGGTAAGAAGTGCATTTCTACTTTAATCAGCCCATCACCCTGACAGGTCTCACAACGCCCACCTTTTACATTAAATGAGAACCGACCTGGTCCATAACCACGCTCACGAGCAATCGGTACTTGAGTAAAAAGCTCACGAATCGGTGTGAAAAGCCCAGTATAAGTAGCTGGATTAGAACGCGGTGTGCGTCCAATCGGACTTTGATCAACATTAATTACCTTATCAAAATTTTCAAGCCCGGTTATCTCATTATGATGCTCGGGATTTTCATTACTATTATAAAGATATTGCGCAACTGCCCGATAAAGCGTATCATTAATCAAGGTCGACTTACCCGAGCCAGATACTCCGGTTATACAAACCAAATTAGCAATTGGGATCTCCAGATTAACATTTTTCAGATTGTTGCCTGTAGCGCCAGTTAATGTCAATTTACCTTTATCTTGAGTACGACGCTTCTTAGGAATACTAATTTCTTTTTTGCCTGATAAATATTGTCCAGTAATGGAATCTTTCGATTTTTTTATTTCCTCGGGAGTTCCAGCAAAAATGACCTTACCACCATGTTCACCAGCACCAGGACCAATATCAACCAAAAAATCTGAGCTGATAATTGCATCTTCATCATGTTCAACAACGATCACGGTATTACCCAAATCACGTAATTTATTTAAAGTAGCAATTAATCTATCATTATCTCTTTGATGTAAACCAATCGATGGCTCATCAAGCACATACATCACTCCTGTTAATCCAGAACCAATCTGGCTTGCCAGACGAATCCGCTGCGCTTCACCACCAGATAATGTATCGGCAGAGCGATTTAGCATTAGATAATCTAAACCAACATCAATCAAAAAACCGACCCGGCTGGTAATTTCTTTCATTATCTTGCTGGCAATTTCCTGTTTATGCCCTTCCAGTTCAAGGCTATTAAAATAATCAAAACATTTTCTTAGTTGCCAGCGACTGATTTCAGCAATATTATATTTACCAACTGTTACGCATTGTGCCTCCATACGTAAACGCGAGCCATTACAACTTGGGCACTCTTTATTATTCTGATATTTAGTAAGTTCTTCTTTAACATGGAGACTTTCGGTTTCGTAATATCGTCGCTCGAGATTATTAACAATCCCCTCAAAAGATTGCTTGATGCTCCGATAACCGCCTTTTTCATTAAGTATATTAAAACTGATTGCCTCATTACCAGAACCAAAAAGTAAAATTTTTCTGATTTTCTCTGGTAATTCACTCCAAGGAGTCTCGATGTCAAAGTCATAATGGCTAGCAACAGACATAAGCATTTGGAACGTATATTGATTCCGTTTATCCCAACCTTTTATTGCACCATCGGCAATTGAGATCTCCGGGTTAGCTACTACCTTATCCGGATCAAAAAAAGTAATATGCCCAATCCCATCACACTTAGGACATGCGCCAATTGGATTATTAAATGAAAATATCCGTGGCTCCAGTTCTGGCATCGAATAATCACATTCAGGACAGGCAAATTTACTGGAAAACCATTTTTCGCTATTATCTTCAAGATTTACTAGTTTGATCTTACCTTCACCATGATTAAGTCCAGTTTCAACTGAATCAGTAAGCCGTGATTTTTGATCTGGCTTGATTTTTAGCCGATCAACAACAATTTCTATCGTATGTTTTTTGTTTTTATCTAGTAGCGGAGTTTCACCTAGATTATAAATCTCGTTATCAATTCGTACTTTAGTAAATCCAAGCACCTGAATATGGGCAAGTAAATCAACATGCTCACCCTTACGATTAACAATAAGTGGTGCAAGTAGCATGATTTTACTATCTTCCGGCAGTTCAAGGATTGAGTCAACAATTTGCCCGACTGATTGTGTTTGTAGCGGATTTTTATGGGTTGGGCAAAATGGCGTCCCGGCACGAGCAAAAAGAAGACGCAAATAATCATAAATTTCAGTAACTGTTCCAACGGTAGAGCGTGGGTTGTGTGAAGTTGCTTTCTGCTCAATAGAAATCGCTGGTGATAAACCCTCAATCAAATCAACTTCTGGTTTATCCATCTGCTGCAAAAACTGGCGTGCATAGGCTGATAAAGACTCGACATAACGCCGCTGCCCTTCAGCATATAAAGTATCAAATGCAAGCGATGACTTACCAGAACCAGATAGTCCAGTTATAACAATCAGCTTATTTTTTGGCAAGTCTAGATCAATATTTTTCAGATTATGAGTGCGTGCCCCGCGGATGGTAATTTTATCAAGCATAAGGTACCTGCCAGAAGTAAAAAATGGAGCAAAATTATACCACACATTTTAAGTTACACACTTTATAACTACAGAAAGAAAACCTTTACTAGAAATCAGATCAAATTGACATAATGCACCCAATAAACTATTCGGAATAAATCACCTCACACATTATGCTGACATAGTTTGAGGCAAAACCCTTCCTTATGTTAAAATTACGGGTTTTATAATATTATTTTTATGCGATTCAAGGATTGAAATTGATGGAACTAGCCAAAACATATGCACCCAGTGAGATAGAGTCTAAGTGGTACCCAATTTGGGAAGAAAAAGGTTATTTTAAGCCAAATATGGATAAGAACGCACCAAGTTATTGTATCCAACTACCACCACCCAACGTTACTGGTACTTTGCATATGGGGCATGCTTTCCAACAAACTATTATGGATATTTTGATTCGTTACCACCGCATGAAAGGCTATAACACTTTATGGCAGGCTGGGACTGATCATGCTGGAATTGCAACGCAGATCGTGGTTGAGCGTCAATTAGATGCAATCGGCGTATCGCGACATGATTTGGGGCGTGAAGAATTTATCAAGCGCGTCTGGGATTGGAAGAAAATTTCTGGCGATACAATTACTCGCCAAATGCGCCGTCTAGGAGCATCATGTGATTGGTCACGTGAACGCTTTACTATGGATGAAGGCTTATCCAAAGCAGTTAGTGAAGTATTTGTAAGTTTATACCAAAAAGGTTATATTTATCGTGGGAAGCGATTAGTAAACTGGGATATCCAGCTACAAACTGCAGTATCCGATCTGGAGGTTGTTTCTGAAGAAGAAAATGGTAGCCTTTGGCATATTCGTTATCCAGTGAAAGATAGTAATGAGTCAATTGTAGTTGCAACTACACGTCCAGAAACCATGCTTGGTGATGTTGCTGTTGCGATAAATCCTGAAGATGAACGCTATAAGCATTTAATTGGTAAGACATTGATATTGCCGTTAGTTGGACGCGAAATACCGATTATTATCGATGATTATGTCGATGCTAACTTTGGAACTGGTTGTGTAAAAATTACTCCAGCACATGATTTTAATGATTATGATATCGGCAAACGGCATAATTTGCCAATGATTAGCATACTTACTCTAGATGGTAAAATCAATGAAAATGCACCAACTGAGTATCAAGGAATGGAGCGCTTTGCTGCGCGTAAGCAAGTAGTTGCTGATCTCGAGGCGCAAGGTTATCTGGTAGAAATCAAACCACATAAACTAATGGTGCCACGAGGGGACAGAACCAATGTAGTGATTGAGCCGATGCTTACTGATCAATGGTTTATGGCAATGGATAAATTTGCCGCACGTGGTTTGGAGTTGGTAGAGTCTGGGAAGATTAAATTTGTACCAGAAAACTGGAAAAAAACTTATGATCAGTGGCTAACTAATATTCAGGATTGGTGTATTTCTCGTCAACTATGGTGGGGACACAGGATACCAGCGTTTTATGATGATAAAGGTAATGTCTTTGTTGCGAAGACTTTGGAAGAGGCTGCACAGCAGGCTGGGACTAATGCTCTTACACAGGATAATGATGTATTAGATACTTGGTTTAGTTCGGCACTATGGTGTTTTTCTACTCTTGATTGGCCACAGGATAATGATTATCTAAAAGCTTTCCTCCCATCAAATGTGTTAGTAACCGGGTTTGATATTATCTTCTTCTGGGTGGCACGGATGATAATGCTAACCGAAGAATTTACTGGCGAAGTACCATTTAAAGATATTTACATCAATGGGCTAATTATGGATGCTCATGGTGAAAAAATGTCGAAATCTAAAGGGAACATTATTGATCCGCTCGATATTATCAATGGAATCTCGATTGATGAGCTGGTTAAAAAACGTACCGCTAATTTGATGAATCCAAAGCAAGCCGAAAAAATCGCGAAACAAACGCAGAAAGATTATCCAGATGGCTTTACTCCGTTTGGTGCCGATGCCTTGCGCTTCTCGTTAGCAACCCTGGCAACTCAGGCGCGCTATATTAATTTTGACTTAAAGCGGATTGAAGGCAATCGTAATTTCTGTAATAAAATCTTCAATGCAACTAAATTTGTTTTGATGCAGGTGGAAAATCATCAAGAATTAATCGGTAGTGGAAATAAAAAATCGCTTATTGATCAGTGGATTTTATCTGAATTAGCAAAATTAATTACTGATGTTGAAAATGGTTTTGCAAGCTATCGCTTTGATTTGGCAAGCCAACGGATTTACGAATTTGTCTGGAATGAGTTATGTGATTGGTATCTTGAACTAGCCAAGGTTAATTTACAATCCGAAGATAAGGAAATTAAAGCTGGGACAATTGATACATTATTAACAGTACTTGAGGCTGTATTACGTATTATGCATCCGATAATGCCTTTTCTTACTGAAGAATTATGGCAAGTAGTTGCACCATTAGCTAATAAAAAAGCTAAAGAGTCAATTGTAATTAGTAACTACCCGCAAAAAGAAGATTATGTACAGTCTAATCAGTCGCAAATAGATGGATTTATTGCTCAATTAAAGAATCTAATTGGCGTTGTACGTAATCTCCGTGCTGAGATGAATATTCAGCCAGCTGTTAAAGTTCCATTATTTATTGAAACGAGCAATCCTGATGAATACTCAGGTTTTGTTAATTATATTAAAATGCTCGCAAAAATTGAAACGGTTAGTATAGTAGCCAAACTTGAAGATTCACAAGCTCCAGTAGCGGTAATTCAAGGTGGACGCTTGATGTTAAAGGTTGAAATTGATATAGCAGCTGAGAAATCTCGCTTAACTAAAGAAATTGAGAAAAATACAAAAGAAATCGAAAAGATGAAAGTTAAACTGGATAACCCAAATTACGCGCTTCGTGCACCAGCTGAACTAGTAGCAAAAGATCAGGCACGGGTTAGTGAATTAAATGCAATTGTTGTAACACTTACGCAGCAATTAGCCAAATTATCTTGATCGGAGAGAATAAATGGATGCGAAACTACTTGAAATATTGGTATGTCCAGTTTGTAAGGCAAAAGTTGAATATGATAAACCAAATCAAGAATTGGTTTGTAATAAATGTAAGCTAGCATATCCGATAGATGATGGGATTCCGGTAATGCTTATTGATGAAGCAAGGAATTTTGAAAATGCCAGTGAATAATTTTACGGTAGTAATTCCGGCGCGGATGAGTTCTACCAGATTGCCGCGCAAAATGGTGCTAGATGTGGTCGGAGTACCTCTTATCGTTAGGGTTGCTAGACAGGCGCTTAAAAGTAATGCCAATCAGGTAGTGGTTGCCACCGATCATCAGGAAATTTATGATATTTGTGTCGCACATGGACTTAATGTAGTTATGACGAGTAGCGAACATCAATCAGGAACTGACCGAATTAGTGAAGTGGTCGGTAAGCTTGGGCTTATGCCAGATGAAGTTATCGTAAATGTACAGGGCGATGAACCGTTAATTGATCCTGAGTTGATTAATCAATTGGCACAGTTTATTATCCGTAAACAAACGGCAATTGCTACACTTGCGCATCCAATTCATAGTAGTGATGAAGTGTTTAATCCCAATGTAGTAAAAGCCGTGATAAATCATGAAAGTCATGCACTTTATTTTTCAAGAGCACCAATTCCATACTATCGCGATGGTTATACTCATGGTGGTAAGGTTGAATTACCTAAGCAGATTAATGTATTACGCCACATTGGTATTTACGCGTATCAGGTGAGTTTTCTTAATCTTTATCATCAGTTACCAGTTTGCCCATTAGAGCAAGTTGAAGCATTAGAACAATTGCGCGCCATGTATAATGGTTATAAAATTTCAGTGATGATTACTCCTGATGCTCCAGCGGCTGGTGTTGATACACTTGAAGATCTAGTACGTGTACGTCAAATTATTGCCGCGGAGGAATATGAGTAATTTATATTATATTGGACTTATACCGGATGAAGAACTAAATTCTTTATGTGTAGCTTATAAAAATCAGGCAGAAGAGCTTTTTGCTTGTAAGGCAGCCAAAAAATCGCCTGCGCATATAACTATAGTTCCTCCTTTTGAGATAGATAGCTCAAATATGGAATTGATTAATCAAGAGTTATCCGAATTAGTCAAAAACTATACTACGCTAGAACTAGCGATTCATGGTTGGAATCATTTTAAAGAACGTACCATTTATATGGCGATTGAGGCAACACCTCAGCTGAAACAAATCTTTACAGAAGTTTATGAGCGAGTAATTCATTATGTTACTCCACGTGGCGATAGAAAATTCATACCTCATATTAGCATCATCAACCGTGATTTGTTAGCAGAAAACTTCACTGCTGCCTATGACTTCTTTAGCCAAAAGCCATTACCCGCCAAATGTGTTTGTAGTAAACTAGTACTCTTTAGTCTGGTAAATGGAAAATGGCGAAATTCGATAAGTTATAATTTGATTTAGTATGAATATGAAATATTTGCCACTTTATTGTCTTTTATTTGCGAGTAGTCTGGTTTATGCCATAACCCCACCGCAAATATTACTTCCCAGTACTAGCACGCCAGACGATCTGAGCTTAATTCGACAAAAAGAGGAATCTCGCGAATTAAGCATTGAAGAGCAATTAGTTTATAAACAAATGTTCAGCATGGCTTATGCTAATATTGACACCCTAGTTGACGATGCTAACCTCAAGCCAAAAACTTGGGCAACTGTATTTTCATATGGGACAATTATCACTGGAAAGCTAAGAAATAGTGGTAATACCAGCTATCTAGTTGAGTCGGCATTACCCGGTGCACAAGAAATTAGCTGTAATATAGAGAAGCTCGGCGGACGAGTTATCATCGTTAGTAATTATACGGAAAGTGGGCTTACTTATTCACAACTAGCTCAACTGCGAGCAAGCGAAAGTGAACTCAAAAAACAAAAAATTTGCTATAGTAGCCTCATTGTGGCAAATGCGGCAGATGCTACCAATAAAAACCCGCGATTTGTTGCAATTTCCTCTGGAGATTATGAGAGTGTTGTAACAACAGCAAAATTGCCACCGCTAAAAATTATTGCATATTTTGGGACCAAATTTGAAGATTTCCCAGACTTTAAAGCAAATACAGCAAGCATGTTATCGCCAGACTCTTCAAAATTTGAACCATTTGGCTATAACTATTTCCTCTTACCTGATTTTCTTAGTAAAAATTGACCCAATATTGCATTGCAATGATAATAATTGGTAAAATGTAATATAATTGCGCTTAGTTGACTTAATTAGAAGGTTATTCCAGTGAGTTTTGATCAAGACACCATAAATAAAGTAATTGAATTATTCAAAAATGAAGTTATTCCAGCAGAAGGCTGTACTGAGCCAATTGCTATAGCACTAGCGACAGCAAAAGCTCGAGAAATACTTGGGTGTGAACCAGAACATATTAATCTCATCCTCTCGGGAAATATAATTAAAAATGTTAAGAGTGTATTTGTACCCAATAGTGGTAATATGGTGGGAATTGAAGTTGCAGCTGCCATGGGAGCACTTGCTGGTGATGCCAATCAAGAATTAATGGTGCTTAGCAAGGTTACACCAGAAGAAATGGTAAAAGTACGTGAATTTTTGGCTAAAGATACTGTACACTACACTAAGTCAGATAATAATTTTAAACTTTATATTAAAGTTAAAATGATTGCAGGGAGTCAATCGGCAAGTGTTGAACTAAAACACGTCCACAACAATATTACCGAGATAGTTAAAAATGGTGAGACTCAGCTAAAAATTAACGACTCAGGCAGTAAAGCTAAACTTGAAGACGATGCAGCAATCCTTAATATAAAGTTAATTTATGATCTAGCTAAAGAGGTTGATATAAATCTTCTAAAGCCTATTCTTGAAAAAATTATTAATTGTAATACCGCTATTTCAATAGAAGGCTTAACTCATGACTATGGGGTTAGAACCGGAAAAAATATTAAAACCAGTATTGAACGTGGATTTTATGGCAAAGATGCAAGAAATCTGAGTGCTAGTAATGCAGCTGCCGCAAGCGATGCACGGATGGGGGGCTCGGCAATGCCCGTGATGACTGCTGCCGGAAGTGGTAATGTTGGTTTAACTTCATCAATTCCAGTTATTACCTATTGCCGAGAAAATGGCTTAAGTGAAGATAAAATGATGCGCGGACTGATTTTTTCAATTCTAGCATCAGTACATATAAAAAACAATATTGGACGGCTTTCTGCATACTGTGGACCTATGTGTGCTGCAGGAGCAGTATCTGGAGCATTAGTCTTTCTTAATGATGAGAGTTATGAGGTAGTGGCAAAAGCAATTATTAATACCCTATCTGGAGTATCTGGTGTATTTTGCGATGGAGCAAATTCATCATGCTCAGTAAAAATAGCCAACGGCACATATGCTGCCTTTGATGGTGCTGCATCAGCAATGAATGGTAATGTGGTTACACCCGGAGACGGAATTGTTGCGGATGATGTTGAAGCAACTATTCGTAATATTGGTGAGCTTGCCCGTGATGGAATGCGTGAAACTGATGAGGTTATTCTTGAAATAATGACCCGTAAGTAAGAAACCAAATATCGCACGCGCACATTAAACTGTTACGCTTCAATATTAGTTGGTTCATTTATTTTTATTCTTAATTAAAATAGGCGTTACAAAATGGAACGCCTATTAAATTTATAAATTAGCCTAATAGCCAGCTGTACCAGTTATATTTATAGAAACACCGATACCATAACCAGTATTTATCCATAAGCCACCACTACCTGAGTATTCCCAGACCAAACCACCAGCCGTCGCAGCATAAAGATTGCTCTCGCCATCAAAGCTAAGGCTATTAACTCCAAGGGTATCAAGAGAATAAGTATTGATTTGTACCCATGATAAACCATTATACTTAAATACATTACCACCCTGAATTTGATTTCCTTGAACGGCTGATGTCGCAGCATAAACATTTAAAGAGCTATCAGTAATTACACTAGTTATCGGATTCCCATCAAGTGTTCCAAGTCCAACCATCACCCAGCTACTCCCACCAACAGGATATTTCCAAACAAGACCTCCACTGCCCATACCAGCTGTCGCAGCATAAAGATTTCCAGCACTATCCATAGTGATTGAATTTATTGGGCTACCATCAAGCGACTGTCTTGAAGCACTTCCCGCAAGTACGGTCCAAGTATTGCTTGTACTATTATATACTTGCACACGCCCATCTTTTAATATTTGATCACCATTACTATCATAATAATTCACGCTAGCATATAATCGCCCACCTGAAGTAGTCAATAAGTCTGATGGCTGATAGAGATCATCACTAAATATTGAGTTCCAGCTACCACCATTATTATTACTAGTATAAATATTTGTATTTATTCCAGCATAAATATTACTTTCATAGGTTGTGAGTGCAACAATATTACCAAGATTTAAATTGCCAAGCTGTACCCATAATTTATTTGCACTGAGATATTTAAAGACATTATTCTGTGTCCCAGCATAATAGCTACCGTCACTAGCTATATTTACTGAATATACTGCTGTACCATCAAGAGCACCAGTTCCAATTGGTTGCCACATATTTGCAGTATACTGATAGACCATTCCTGTACTACCACCACTATTAGCCGTGCTAGTATAAAGAGTATTATTTTTTATGGCAAGAGCAGAAACTCCACCATTATTTAATGTTCCAATACTATCCCAGCGAGCATTTCCAGCATCATATAAATAGACCTGTCCATTGTCGCTATCACCATAGGTTCCAGCATAAATACTTGAATCATTGAGCATCATGCTTGCTATTGCAGAAGCTGAGGTTGCATCTGGAATACCTAACAATGTCCATGAAGTCCCGCTTCCATCATATTCATATACCTTACCAGTTGCAGTTCCTGTATAAAGACCACTACTATTTACAACGACTACATTTACTGAGCCATCATTAAAGGCACTAATTGTAGTCCAGCTTGTTCCTCCACCACCGTCATACTGATATACCTGCCCATCTCCACCATTTCCTTGTGTCGCTGCATAGATATCCCCAGCTGTACTAATCGCAATTGATTGAATACCTGTACTATCGGGAGAACCAAGAGTTACCCACGCGCCACTTACATATTTGAATACACCATTGTCAGTATTTGAACTATTATTAGTTCCAACATAAAGATTATTACTCGAATCAAGGGCAAGTGTTTTAATTGGCTGATTTAGGCTAGATGCAATTAAATTCCAGACCCCGTTAATATATTTAAAAACATTCCCAGCACTTGTCCCAGCGTATAAATTATTATTAGTGTCCAAAATTAAAGCATTTACACCTGAACCATCTAGAGAACCACCACCTCCGCTACCAGCAAGCATAATCCAGTAACCCAGAGTTGCATTATATTTAAATACCTTACCCGCACCAAAGCCATTAAATATTCCACCACCAGTCCCGGCATAAAAATTACCACTAGAATCTATCGCAAGACCATTTATTTGACTGGAGTCAATGGTAGCTAATGGTGAATTGCCAGCAATTAAACTACCATTATTAAAAACCAGACCATCTTGAGTTCCAAATATGATTCCACTTAATGTAACTGGAGGTATAGCTGTAACTGTTATTATTCCAGAAGTAGTCGATGCTATACCAGTTGAACTTGCAGTAAAATTTGCTGAACCAGCGCCAATACCAGTAATTTTTACTGTACATGATGGAACTGTTGCTGATAAGGTACAATTGCTTGGAGATATAAAAATAACTGAGCTATTATTATTGATGATTGCAACTATTGTTGATTCGGTTGTTGGTGGATTAGTAATGCTTATGGTCATTGTAATCGATTCCCCAACCACAAGTGTGGACCTAGTAGATGATGAAATTACTAATTCTTCAGTACTAGGCGTAGGGGTTGGTGTGGGCGATGGAGAGCTGCTACTTCCTGCGGAACAAGAGATTAGTACTCCACTTACAAGTATTATTGAAAGTAAACCCTGACATTTTCTAAATAACCTAACCAGCATAATTTAAATTTTCCAAACAAATGTACAAAAATAACATTCTACAGTAAAAAATTACTTTTATAACATCCGAATTGGATATAATCAGTAACATAAAGAATAATTCCGTAATTATTTTCCTAGATCAATCAACATAAATTAAAATAAGTTTATATATCAATACATTAAACATAAAAACAAAGTGTCGCATTTTGTACACACATTTACTTACACCAGCAGTCAAGAAGATGATCATTAACCACGCCAATTGCCTGTAAATGTGCATAAATCGTGGTTGAACCAACAAACTTGAAGCCACGCTTCTTCAAATCTTTGGCAACTAGATCAGACAACTCAGTGGTAGCCGGAACTTGGCTCATACTATTCCATTGGTTATCTACAACTTTATGTCCAGTAAAACCCCAAATATAATTATCAAATGAACCAAATTCTTGCTGTATCAAGAGAAACTTTTCTGCATTAACGATTGCCGCCCTGATTTTTGCTTGATTCCTGATAATCCCCGCATCATTCATCAACCGCCCAACATCTGACTCATCAAAAGCAGCTACCTTTTGCGCGATAAACCCAGCAAAAGCTTGACGATAATTTTCTCGGCGCTGAAGAATCGTGTACCAGCTAAGACCAGCTTGCATTGTTTCTAATAATAGAAATTCAAAATGCTTATCTTCATCATGAAGTGGTTTCCCCCATTCCTCATCATGATAGCGCTGATAAAGTTCTGATTTATTGCACCAGCCGCAACGATTTTTACCATCTTCAAGTAATATAGGTTTTTGCTTATTTGTCATATTATTTTACCTTATTCTCCAATTCTTCCCAGCGCGCCAATTTCTCTAATAATAACTCATCGATTTCAGCAACCCGCGCATGGTATTTGGTGGCTAATTCTGGATTATCTTTGTATAACTGAGAATCTTGCAGCTTCAGATTCAAATCAGCTTGCTCCGCTTCAAGAGAAGCCAGTAAATCTGGTAATTGTTCTAGTTCAGTTTTTTCTTTATACGACAATTTATTTCGCTGTTGCGTCTGCTTATTTAGGTTAGAGTCTTTACTTGACTTATCTACATTAGCTACATTTTCAATAGGCTTCTTTTCTGCATAAAATTCAGCAAAATATTGATCTTTATAGCTAAACCAATCACTATAACCACCGCTAAATTCAAGAATATTTCCCTCACCGAGAAAAACCCAAGATTGGGTTACCACATTATCAAGAAATTCCCGGTCATGGCTTACTAAAAACACGGTTCCTGGATAATTTGCCAATAGCTCTTCAAGTAACTCAAGAGTATCCATATCCAAATCATTGGTTGGTTCATCCAATACCAAAACATTTGCGGGCTGCGAAAATAAGCGCGCCAGTAAAAGCCGATTACGCTCACCACCAGACAATGAAGCTACTGGTGAACGGAAGCGTGCCGGATCAAACAAAAACTCTTCCAGATATGTAGCTATATGCTTACGTGCACCATTGATAAATACATAGTCCTGCCCTTGCGCTACCACATCCTGAATAGTAGCATCATCATCAAGCTGCTGGCGAAGCTGATCAAAATAAGCCACTTCCAATTTAGTCCCGAGTTTTACTTTGCCGCTAGAAGGCTCCAATTCACCAAGAATAGCTTTAAGTAGAGTTGATTTACCAGCACCATTACCACCGATAAGACCAATCTTATCGCCCCGCAAAATTTTAGCTGAGAAATCACGGATAATTTGTCGCTCACCAAAACTCACTTGTAAATGTTCAATTTCAGCAACAATCTTACCGGATAACTGCCCACTATCGATCTGTAATCTTACTTGACCTTGATGATCTCGGCGATTTTTGCGAGTCTCTCTTAATTCTTGCAACCTTCTAACCCGACCTTCATTTCGAGTGCGGCGTGCTTCAATACCTTTACGAATCCATACTTCTTCTTGCGCCAAAAACTTATCAAACTCAGAATTAGTCTTAGCTTCGTCGGCCAACTGGCGTTCTTTTAATTCCTGATAACGTGCAAAATTACCAGTATAGCTACGGATACTACCACGATCTAATTCAAGTATTTTGTTAACCGTATTATCGAGAAAACGTCTATCATGTGTAATTAAAACAATTGCTCCGGGGAAATTATTGATTACACCCTCAAGCCATTCAATCGCAAATACATCCAAATGATTGGTTGGCTCATCAAGAAATAGAATATCTGGATTTACAACTAAGGCTTTGGCGAGCGCAACTTTTTTCCTAACTCCACCAGAAAGATCGCCAACAATTTGATGTCCATCTAGCCCAAGCTCTGACAATGTTTTATCAATCAGGTTTTTAACTGTCCAGCCATTATGTAATTCAAGTTCATGCTGTAATCGTTCGATTTTGGACAAAAGCGCTTCACTATAATCACTTGCCATTTGATCTAAAGCAGCATAATAATCTGTAAGATTGGCGGTAAGATTTCCCAAGCCACTCATTACTTCCTGAAATATTGTGTTGCCATCATTTAATTCAGGCTCCTGAGCTACATAAACTATCTTTAGCCCCTCCTGATAATGAATCCTACCATCATCTGCTTTATGTGCACCAGCAATCACTTTTAAAAAAGAAGACTTCCCTGCCCCATTTCTACCAATCAAGCCATATTTATCATTTTTTTCAAGCGCAAAACTCACCTTATCAAGTAGTTGATGATGTCCAAACGCCAAACTGACTTTATCTACCGTAATTATCGCCATTTATAATCCATTTCATTATTTATCTAACCATTACCGATTCTAAATTATTGCTATTATAGCATATGAAGTTTTATCATTAATGCTATAAACACCTTACAGATAAATGAATAAAATAATCATTGAGCACCCAATCTCAATCTTGAAGGAAACACTTGGCATTTAGAGTTGACAAGAGTAGGTTACAATACGAGAGAGAGAGAAGATAATTAATTACAAGCAGTTATTGTTAGTGTAGTATAATTAATACTCTTAATAGTAAAAATTTTAGGGTTGTTTTATGCAAGGTAGTATTGAAAAAATTGATAATTTAGTTAAAAATAATAAAGTTGTTTTATTCATGAAAGGTTCCGCAAAGTTTCCTTTGTGTGGTTTTTCTGGACGCGCAGTTAAAATTCTCTCATTATGTGGTGTTACCGATTTCGTCACCTTTAATGTTCTTGAAGATGAGGGTGTTCGCCAGCAAATAAAAGAATACTCAAACTGGCCAACAATCCCACAGTTATACATAAATGGAGAATTTGTCGGTGGATCAGATATCATGGCAGAAATGTACGAATCTGGGGAACTTCAGCAATTATTACCTTAATAAGAAGAGGTCCACAGATGACCTCTTTTTTAATTCATAATATTAAATGGAATATGCAATGAATGATTTTCTAAATCTGCTTCAGTTAAGGCAAATTGAAAATGAAGCTGCCAAAAATAGTATAGATTTGATAGATCGTGCCGGACACTCTACTGCATTATGGGTAAATGGTAAATTTAACAAAAAAGCCAGAATACTAATAGTAGCTGGACGGGGCAATAATGGTTGTGATGGCTTAGCAGCAGCAATACATCTTCAGCAGCTGGGCTATAAAGTTGATTGTATCAGATTATTTAAAGATAATACCAATGCTAATCAAGAATGGTTTAATAAATTACAAGCATTGAAAAAAAGCCTGACAAAATTCCCTCAGGATCTTGAAAAATATACATTAATAATAGATGCTATTTATGGTATTGGATTAACTCATGAGCTTGATGTCGAAACCAGCAAAATAATCCAGAAGATTAATGATTCAAATGCACATATTCTTGCTCTTGATGCGCCAAGCGGCTTAAATCCCTTTAGTGGAAGAGTTCAGGGATCTTCTATCATTGCGGACTCAACACTTACTTTTATCAGTGATAAGCCCGGACTACATACTGGTGATGGACTTGATACTTGTGGTGAAATTGAAATTGCTGATTTAATCAAACTATCTGATTATAAGCTCTTACCTGCGAATAACAAGATTGAATTTAACCTGCTTGATGATATACCCTACCAGCATCTGATGCGTTCTAAATTTAACACCAGCAAGGGAAATTATGGCACTGTAGCCATCATCGGTGGTAATCAAGGTATGCATGGAGCACTATACCTTGCTGGAAAAGCCGCACTACTTTCAGGAGCGGGGAAAGTAGTGTTGGGCGCTCTTGATAACGATTTTACATTAAACTTTAATACTCCTGAATTAATGTCCCAATCGCCCAAAGAAATTATTCAGAATATTCAAGCATTTGATGCTATTGCTATTGGTCCAGGTCTTGGACAAGATGACAAAGCTGTAAAAATATTAAATAAATTATTAGATAATATTGAAGATAGTAAACTTCTTGTTGATGCAGATGCCTTGAATCTTATATCAACCAATCATGATCTCAAACTTAAATTTAGAGAAGTCCGCTATAAAATTATTACACCACACCCCGGTGAAGCAGCACGAATTCTTGGGGTTACGGTAAACGAAGTTCAAGATAATCGATTTATGTCGATCGCGGATTTAACTGACAAACTAAATAGTGTTACGATTCTAAAAGGAGCAGGAACCTTAATCCAGTCGGAGAAGAATATTTATATTAACTCAACTGGAAATCCAGCTCTGGCTAATGCAGGACAAGGTGATACCCTAACTGGAATTATAGTTGCTCTACTTGGTCAAGGAATGGATTTGCTTTCTGCAAGCCGTTTTGGCGTATTTATCCATGGACTAGCAGCTACCAAACTAGTCTTATCGCGCCGTGGATTTAATGGAATACTTGCTAGTGATGTCGCTGAGGAAGCATCTAAATTAATAAATGAATATGTATATGCCGGAGTTTTTGAGTAAAATCGCATCTTTAAATTAATACCAATAATGTAACTACTGTATCCCCCCTGTAACTAAGGGAATATAAAAATCCGACGCAGTTTAGATGAGAGTAAAATAAGAAGTCTTGCAACGCAGCTATTGCTAGATAGTCCGAGCAGTTTCCCAATAATTTCCTACACGCATGGTTGACAGATTATATGGCAATAAATTAAAATTACCAGTAAGAGAAAACTAAAATAAATTTTAATGATAACCATGTTTTGTAAAAAGGAGAACTAAAATGGATGCATTTTGGCTTCTTATAGCACTCGCAGTTAGTGGTTTATTTTTATTGTTTATTACACTTGGTGTCAATAAAAAAGAACAGAATCGCAAAGCCAAACATGAGTAGCGCGCTTGGTTAACGTCATTGACTGTGATATTAGAGTGTCTGTTTAAAATTTCCCAGTTTACCCAAAAATACTAAACTGGTTCTTAGATATTATTGACCATCTCAGGAATATTTAATGCAGGCAATCTTAAATCATTTTCCGAGCTATTAATAATTAATTCAATCAGCTCAGTTATTGATGAACAGTTGTACTTTTGATAAAGTTTAGTCAAGAAGTATTTTATTTGCCGATCGCTATATTCTTTACTAGTAAGATTTTGCAGTATATAAGCAATTTCCTTACGCTGATGAAAGCCCATGAGTAAACAGGCAATAATTTGATGCTGCTCTTCCGAAAGCTCTTCTTTAAATACCACATCAACTTTATCCTGCCGTCCTGACATTACCCGGTGAATTATATTACTATGTTGAGCAAGATTCAATAGTGCAGCTGAAATAAATATCCCAACACAGTTATTTGTTCCTGGATTTATTATTGGTCTTTTCCGTATATAATATAATCTTATTTCATTACCCTGCTTAATCTGATATACAGACTCATGAAATACCTTTTCCTGAATAATTTTACATTCAGACTCTTCGATCTTTAATGCCAGATTACTATTATTATAAATACTAAATCTACGTCCCAAAATTTCACTGCCACAATTAAAAATTTCAGAAAATTGATTTGAAATACCTAAATATTCAAGCCTAGTATTCACTACTGCCGCAATTTCATTATAAAAAATATGTTTTAGTAGCCATAACTGATTTAATAAATATTCCTCATCGGAAAGAAAGTCATTATTTTGTGGCAAATCATAATCTTCATGTATCAACATATTTATTACTCGATAGGATAGTTACCAGAAGCAAATACATCCGGGGGAGTTCAAGATTAATCATATCATTTGAAATTAAGGTTAATAATTGGCTAATACTGCTACAGTGAAATTTTTGATATAATGCATTTAAGCCATTTTTTACTTTGATTTCATTTATTTTTTCTTTAGTAACATTGCTAAGCATGGCAGAAATTTCTTTTCTAGAATGAAAACCGAGTAACAAGGCAAATATTATCTGTTGCTCACTGTTAGTTAATTTTTGCTCTTTAGTAGCTAAGTATGAACTTTTATTGGGTACAAATAGCTTAAGATAGGATTTTCGCAATATGCCAGGCTTGAACTTTCCGGCAACAATTAGAAGTCCAACTACATTATTATTAGATGGATTTATCAGTTGCCGCTTCCGAATCCCACAGTATTCCGTTTTCTCATTTTTTTGGTAAAAGCAAATTGAATCCTGACATGGATATTTTTCAAGGATGTCCTGCTCTTGTTGCAAAATAGCCAACTCGGTATCAATATCAGTTAAATTATTGACAATTTTTTTACCAAGAGCATTCTTATCTAAATTAAATTCATAGGCATATTCATCAGACATTGCAATATATTCAAGAGCAGAATTTTTTACTGCAATCATTTCCCCTCTAAAAAGATAGCTGACATTCTTTATAGTATAACGCAAAAACTCCCGATCTGTCATTAGAGGAAATGAATCTATCTGTTTTCGCAATAATTCTAAAACATGCATTCATTACACCTTATAATCATGAATCCGGCTTGGCAACATTTCGTTGAAGAAAGGCCTTTGAGCTATTTTCTTCTATTTCATTATCATGAACAATCAAACGACTACCACGTTTGGATGTCCAATAAGTCCATGCCCAACGCAACATAATCATTAATTTATTATCATAACCAATCAGATACCAAATGTGTACCACCACCCATAATATCCAAGCGATATAACCGGAAAACTCTAATTTACCAAGTTGCGCAACAGCTGCATTCTTACCGATTACTGCCATATTTCCCTTATCCAAGTATTTGAAGCTCTCCCCTGACTCACCATTTGCCTCTTTTTTTAATAATTTACCAATATAGTACCCCTCCTGCATTGCGACTGGGGCAATACCAGGTAAAGGCTTACCGTTTTTATCTTTTAGATGCGAAATATCACCCAGCACAAAAATATTCGAATAACCAGGGATGCTTAAATCGGGATTTACTTCTATTCTACCCTGAGTATCTTGTTGTGCATCAGTTTTATTGGCAAGAAGTCCAGCAAGCGGAGTCGTTTTCATTCCGGCTGCCCATAATACAGTTTGAGTGAAAAGAGTCGTTTCACCACCTTCAGATTTGAGTCGAATATACTCGGATTGAATATCAGTAACCCTATTATTAGTAACAACAGTAACCCCAAGTTTATGTAACTGATCTACTGCTTTTTGAGATAGTTTGCTGCTATAAGCTGGTAAAGCTCTATCAGAACCTTCTACTAGAATAATTTCAACATCAGATGGAACAAAATTACGAAAATCTTTACGTAAGGTATTATGCGCAAGTTCGCCCAAAGAGCCGGCTAATTCAACTCCTGTAGGTCCACTACCCACGACAACAAAACGTAACAAAGCCTTGCGTTTTTCTGAGTCTTTCTCCAACTCAGCTTTTTCAAAAGCCATAAATATACGGTTACGGATTTCAAGTGCATCTTCAATAGTTTTTAATCCTGGGGCGTGTTCTGCCCATTGAGTATTACCAAAATAATTATGAGTAACACCACTACAAACAATTAATTTATCGTACTCAAAATCACCTTCATCAGTAATTACTAGCTGATTTTTAATATCAAAATCATGGACTTTTGTTCGATAAACAGAAACATTTTTATCTTTTGTCAATGCAGAACGTAACGGAAAGGTAATATCTGCCTCGGTTAAACTAGCTGTAGCGACCTGATACAAGAGAGGCTGAAAAAGATTAAAATTACGCTTATCCAATAAAGTAACTTGATAAGAACTGTCTTTCAATTCCCAAGCAGCTGCTAAACCAGCAAACCCGCCACCAACAATAACTACTTTTGGCTTAGTCATAACTCCTCCATCTTTTCAAACCTGATGTGTACATGATATACACAACTATTTACAAAAACTCAAGATATAATTATACCAAGCGGAATAAAGTTTATTTATAACTATTTACGGGCATAAATAACTATTGACATCATAACTAGCATCATGCCAATAAATTTATTTAATGTCAACCCCTCTCCCAAAATAATCCAAGCAAGAATTACCGTTGCCAGAGGCATAAATGCAGTTGATAACGCAGCATAAGCAGCATCAATATTTTTTATACCTTTTTGCCAGAAGATAAAAAATAGGCCTGAATTTATTCCAATAATTATGAGCATAGTCCAATCATGCAGTGAAACCATACTCCATAAACTTGCTGGCAAAAATAAAATGATAATAAAAAGGATGGGTACATTTATCGCATTAAGCATAAATACTTTTAGCATATTATTCATTTTTAATGGGTAATATTTACTTAAAGTGTAATATAAGCCATCTGGTATGAGAGAAATAAAAATTAGAAAATTACCAAGTACTGCCTTGCTATTTTGGCTTCCTAAAGCACCATAATTAATCAAAATCAAACCACAAATTGAAATCATAATTGAGAGCATCATCTTAGATGTCATTTTTTGCCGAAATAATAAGATATTTAAGCAAATAACAACAGCTGGCAATAAACTAGTGATTAGACCAGCACTATTTGCATCAGTATAATGTAGCCCACTTAGCATGATAAAATTAAACGCGACTCCAGCTCCGATTGCTTTAGCAAATAAAACAAACCAATCATTACGGCAAAAATCAAATTTAAATCTTCTAGCATCATCATTTCTGATTAGAAGTAATAGCATAAAGATACTGGCAAAACTAAACCGAATCGTCATAATTATAACTGGATTTAGATGATTAACCAGGCCTTTACTTAGTACAATATTTACCCCGACACAGGCTTGAGCTAAAAATAACCACCCCATTGATTTTAATAAAATTTTATTCATTCGGTTACAGTTTTGCAAAAACAGATATTAAAACTGGTACTGCTATACTTAGTAGCATTCCACTAGAAATTGCCAGAATAACGCATTCCTCATGTAAATTTTGCTTAATAACAGGTAAAGAAAAATCCATTGCCGTACCCCCACAATAACCAACCATTGAAGCAGGATAGCGCTGTCCCAAGCTTGGAATCAGAATAATTGCGATAACCTCGCGGATAAAATCAATAAAAAACGCCATTGCTCCATAGTTCTGATCGATCAGATTACCGGTTAGAATACTCGATAAAGTGTACCAACCAAAACCGGAGCTGAGAATTAAACCATGTGTCCATTTTATTCCACAGATATATGCAGCAATACTACCAGCTATAAGTGAACTTATAATTATCAAAGCTGCCAATTTTAAACCATTTCGGTTTAAGATCACAGAAACAAGCGAAACACCATTAGCCCGCATCTGGTGTCCGATGATGAAAAGTAAGATAAATAATAGCAGCGATATAAACTCGCTTAGCGCATGTAATGGATGTTTGATAAGTACGCCACAGCACATGCCAATTATGATAATAACTACATACTTACCACTCTCCCTAGCAAATTGAAGGAAATTAGCACTTTTGCTATGATGAAGGGGCTTACGTAAGCTGCGATTTATTTTTTTTAATAACCAATAACAAGCATAAAAATTTGCTAGAAATAAGGCGATTGTAAAAGTAACTACAATTCGACTAAGCGAAATAAGCTGACTTATTAAATCACTGCTACTACTACCTAACTCATAGCCCATTACAAAAAGGATAAGCACAACTATATAGACCAACGTTTTATTAAGCGCACTATCCGATATGGGAAGGTTTTTAATCCCATAACCCAAGACTAATGCACCTAAAATAGCTAATAACTGTATCATCTGTTTTCTTTATAAATAATTTTCAGCCACATGCTTGGCAAAAGCAAAGGATGCGGTATATGCGGGAGAAACACTGTTTATTATATGTATTGAATTAAGTCCACGCTCAATCAAAAAATCATCCATAATTTCTTGCTTTTTCAAATTATACAATCGTGGCTGGATGCCTGGAGTACCCCAATCAGTAAACTCAAACTGTTTAATATTTTTCACTAAATTTGTAGAGTATTTTATCAAACCTTTTTTTGTCTGTTTTTTAAGTTCAGCAAAGGCAAGATCCCTAAAATTAAACTTATTACTCCAAAGTAATTTAAATTCAGTTCCTAATACTTCACGCATTTCATTAAAGCGCCAGTTTTCAAGCCATGAATAATTTTCACGCGCAAGACATGGTACTGCAGTTGGTCCAACTTTTATTTTGCCGTCATATTCCGGTGAGAAATGAACTCCAAGAAGCTTTATCTTCGCATCTGGCACCGGATAAATATGTCTCCGATAATTGCCAATCAAATCATTACAGTAGAGAAAAATTCCTTTAAATGGAATCAGAACATAGTCTTCAATCAAACCAAAATCCGTCGCAATTTTATCAGCATACATTCCAGCACAATTAATCAGGGTCATGTACTCAATCTCTCCCTGACTGGTTTTTATACAATTCCCATTTATATTTTCAATATACTCTGTTTTAAACATAAACTTGACACTTGCATGAGCTAACTCACGCTGCAATTCGGAACAAATAGCCAAGGCATGAAATGATGCCGTATCAGGCGAATAAATGGCATAGCCAGAAGTTTTGGCGGTAGGCTCGATTTCGGATAGTTCTTTCTCATCAACGAGGCTACAATTAACGCCATTGGCAATTGCTCGCTGGTAAAGCTCCTGTATTTGAATAGTTTCGGAATCATTAGCCGCAACTACAACCTTTCCACATTGGTTAAGCGGAATTTTATTTTTGAGCGAATAATCCCTAAGCATTTTCGAACCTGCAACACAGAACTTGGCACGCAAACTGTCGGTGGCATAGTATAAGCCAGCATGAAGTACACCGCTATTTCTGCCACTGGCATGGCGCGCAATCCAATCTTCTTTATCAATAACCAGAATTGATTTATTAGGATATTTATCGCACAACTCTCTAGCAATAGTTAAACCAATTATTCCTGCCCCAACTATTAAATAATCTGTCTTTAACTGCATTTTATCCTACTCTACTACATTTTCCAGCACACCGATGCCAGCAACTTCAATCTTAACTTTATCACCAGATTGTAGAAATCTTGGTGGATTAAAGCCCATTCCCACCCCACTAGGTGTTCCAGTTGCAATAATATCACCAGGATAGAGAGTAATCCCAGCAGATAAACTTTCAATAAGCGCCGGAATATCAAAGATAAATAATGAAGTCGAAGAGTCCTGACGTAACTCATCATTAACCCAACAACGGATGGCAGTATTATTACCATCAAATTCATCTTTGGATACCAACCATGGTCCCATTGGGCAAAAACTGTCTAAACTCTTGGCTATATGCCATTGCTGATGTTTCTTTTGTAGATCGCGTGCCGAGACATCATTAATTATCGTATATCCCCAAACATGCTCCATTGCATTTTCACGACTAATTCCTCGCCCTTTTTTACCAATAACAACAGCTAGCTCTGCCTCGTAATCCAGATGATTAGTCAAGTTTGCATGACGAAGGATTTTAGCCTGTGGCGCAATTACCGATTCTGGTACTTTAGTAAAAATAATCGGATATGTTGGGGCTTCACTTCCTGAAGTTGGGCCGCTACCTAAACCACTTTTGGCTACTTCTTTTACATGGTCTAGATAGTTTTTGCCAGCACAAAAGATATTTCGTCGTGGTCTTGGCAATGGTGCTTCTAGTTCGACGCTATCAAGTGAAGTAGTTTCCCTGATTTTCGGCAACTCGCCACCTTCCGAAAGAAGATCTAGCAGGTATTGAACGCCATTTTTTGCATTTTCAATAGTTAAATCAAATATTGATACCATTTTAGCAGCAACATCAACAATCCCGACACACCTTTGTTGATTATAGCGAAATGTAGCTAGTTTCATGATTAGATCCTTTCAATATTCATCTTGCTTTTGAATGTAACATTGTACGATATATAAACATGCAAAGCAAAATCATAATAAAATAAGTCAGCAGCATTTCTGTAGCTGAATTTACATTAAGTAAACTAATTATAAATGATGAAGCAGCAGTTATTGAACCGTTAATAAGATACATTATCGCAGTTGCTGTACCTGCAATATGACTAAACATAGAAAGACCTTTTCCCATTGAAAGTGGAAAAAGGATTCCAGTTGCAAAAAACATAATTAGACTCGCTACTATAATAAAAGTCAGCGGCATAGTCAAAAGATGGCTAAAAATAAGAAGAACTGTGATTGCCAACAAAAATAAGCTGATCCCTAGCTGAAATATTCGTTCAACAGGCATTATTCCAACCAAATATCTAGCAGTAAAAGTAGCTAAAAGAAAGCTAATACCCATACATAACGCTAATCTACCAAAAAATAATGGAGAATACCCCAATATATTCTGAATCAAAAATGGTCCAGCAGTATGAAAAGTTATTATCAAGGAATATGCTATACCCATTAGTACTGGTAATGCTAAGAAAACTTTATTCGTCAGGATTTCACGACAATTAGCGCGAATAACTGAATATTTGAGCTTCTGACGGCGTGCTATTGTCTCGGGTACAACAAAATAGACTGATGTAAGACAAAACACACCAATTATCGTAAAAAAATAAAACCCAGCCTGCCAACCATAAGCATGCTGTAAATTTGCACCAATAACAGGTCCAATAATCGGACCTAGCCCCCAGACAGTTCCAATAACTGCACCCAGTTTAACTAGTTTCTCTTTCGGCAATATATCCGCAAAGATTGCTCGCAATAAAACAGCCGCTGCCCCACTACTTACCCCTTGCATAAAACGCGAAAATAGAATTACATTTATGCTTGGATAAAATATCGGCAAAATACTGACAATTACAAAAGTCAATAATGCAATTCGAATTAAATTCCTTCGCCCAAAGGCATCGGTTAAGAAGCCAGTAAAAAAATTGCCTAGCGCATAACCAAAAAGGAAAGTTGTTATGACATTCTTAATCATACTTTCGGAAACGTGAATATCGATAGCCATTGCTGGTAAAGATGGAGCAACCAAATCAACAATCATCCCGATAACAGGCATTATAAATAATAATGTCCAGGTTATCAACCGTACCCGTAAAGGCGTTAAGCTAAGATTTTCATTCATGCTATTTTTATACCAGTATTCTATTTTAAATTTAATTGATTGCGAAGACAAGCATCATTTTTGGCCAAAGCATCAATTGCCACTTTAGTTGCCGAGGCAATAACTGAATCATTAGATTTAGCATCTTTTTGATCCTGTGTATAATAGATAGAAATAACTATCGGATCACATTTAGCTGCCCAAATTATACCAATATCATTAGTCGTACCATAAGCACCAGTACCTGTTTTATCGCCAATAATCCAGCTATTTGGTACTCCTGCCCTAATTCTTTTATCTCCGGTCGTATTTGCCTTTAACCATTTGGTTAAATATGCCTGTGAATTACTTTCAAGCGATTGTCCAAAAGCAAGTTTATCTAATGACATTGTCATAGCAAGTGGCGTAGTTGTATCACGGTTATCGGCTGGAATGGCAGTATTTAATTCAGGCTCCATTCGATCTAAACGAAATTTCTCATCGCCAATTGATCTGGCATAATCAGTAATTTTGCCAACACCGCCAGCTTCAGCCACAAGTAAGTTCATAGCTGTATTATCACTATAATCAAGAGCTGCCTGACTCAACTCGCTAATAGTCATGCCTTTAGCTACATATTTGCTGGTAATCGGTGCATAAGCACTTTTATCCGTATCAGCTTTGTTATATTTTATGATTTTTGTTAATAAATCTGACTCTTTCTCACTAGCTTTAAGAATAGCTGCAACCGTCATAACTTTACCAGTACTACAAAATGGAAACCTTTCGTTACCACGATAACTTAAAGTTTCTTTGTTTCTAGTGTTATACACAGCTATACCAATGCGCCCACCGACAGTTGATTCAAGTTTACTCATTTGCTGATAGAAATAACTATTATTACTTGATTTTGCTTCTACCTGAGAAGACTCAATAGCGTATGAATAAAAAGGCAAAATAAGCCCCATAACAATTAAAATCTGCTTATTTTTTGAAAACATTAAATTTATCCTGATATATTTTTTGCTAATTTATAACAATGAAAAATGGATGAGAAGAATAGTTTTTACCAGCGACTTATTAAAGAATTACCAATCCCTGCCTGATCTAGAATCCGGCTAACTACAAAATTAACCATATCTTCAATTGTTGCTGGATGAGTATAAAATGCAGGTATTGGCGGAATAATTGATACCCCAAGTTGCGCAAGTTTCAACATATTTTCCAGATGAATTGCTGAAAAAGGCGTCTCGCGCGGAACCAAAATCAGATTTTTCCGTTCTTTTATTGCTACATCTGCACTTCTAGCAATAAGATCATCACCAATCCCATTAGCAATTTTGGCTAACGTTGCCATAGTGCATGGACAAACAATTGTAACATCAGCAACACTGGAACCAGAAGCAACAGGCGCATACCAATCTTCAATCCCATAAACATTAAACTTATCAGCAACTTTTAAGTCAATCGCCTCAAGTAACTTTTCTCTGGTTAATTGTGGATTATGCGAAAGCGAGATTCCTAATTCCTGATGCATGGTAACTATGCCTGCTTTACTTATTACAAAGTTGACAAGAACATCCTCACGAGCGAGTAACTCTTTCAAAAGAGCAATGACATATGGCATGCCACTTGCTCCTGTTACTGCTAAGGTTATGCTTTTGGGCATTAACGCGTTACCTCAAATACTGGCAATTTCTTCTGCACTTTATGCTTTTTCAAGCGGATATACTCCGGAAGACCATTTTTAAATGGCGGATAATCTTCACCAGTAATTAATGGTAATATATAATCGCGACACTTCTGGGTAATATGAAAGCCATCATTACTAATGAAGTCGTTGGGCATAAATTTCTCATGATTGGCAACTTTAGCCAAATCAACTGACTCAATATCCCAAAGGTATGGTTCTTGCGATACCCGCTTGATTGATGCCATTACCGCATTTTGCCCCTGCAAGGCAAATTCGACACCCCGGTAACCACAAACATACGCCTGCTCAACATCACTAGCCGAGGCAATATGTCGTGCTGAACGTTGTAAATAATCAGCTACAGCCCAGTGGTATTTTAACCCAAGTCTTTTTTTGATGATTCCAGCAAGAATTGGTGCTACACCGCCTAATTGCTGATGACCAAAATCATCCACATTGGTTTGCGAGGCGCTTAATTCAACTCCATTTTTATCCTTGACACCTTCAGAAACTGCAATAACGCAAAAACCATGGCGATCAACAGCTAATTTAACGGCATCGATAAATTTGTCTTCATCAAAGGGAACTTCTGGAAATAAGATGATATGTGGTGGCTCGCCATCATGCGTTGAGGCAACGCCACAAGCAGCAGCTATCCAGCCAGCATTGCGCCCCATCACCTCGAGAATAAAAACCTTGGTAGATGTTTTATACATAGATTCAAGATCATAACCAGCCTCACGAATAGAGGTAGCCACATATTTGGCAACCGAACCAAAGCCTGGGCAATTATCGGTTATTACCAGATCATTATCAATGGTTTTGGGGATATGAATAGCATGGATTGGGTAACCCATTTCTTTTGCCAACTGCGAAACTTTAAGACAGGTATCAGCAGAATCATTACCACCGTTATAGAAAAAATAACCAATATCATAAGCAGAAAATATTTCAATCAGACGCTCATATTCGCGGCGATTTTGCTCTAACGATTTAAGCTTATAACGACATGAGCCAAATGCGCCACTTGGTGTATGACGTAATCCATCAATCAGTTCGCGCGACTCGTGAGTGGTATCTATCAAATCCTCGGTTAAAATTCCTAAGATTCCATTTTCTCCAGCATACAAAGTACCAATTTGATGTGCATAATCGCGACAAGCATTAATAACCCCAGCTGCCGAAGCATTTATAACCGCAGTAACTCCACCCGATTGAGCATAAATCGCATTTTTCTTCATGACGAACCCTATCATCTATTATTTGAAACTTGTGTAAATTATACCAGAAACGGCATTCTCGCGATGTACTTTGGACAGGAAAACATGTTACAATAAGACGTTAAACAAGGATAGAGTAAGACAAAAAAATGATTTATATGATAAACCAGAAAGAGCAACGATTCTACTGGTTATTTTTACAGCAGGATCTTTTAGGCACATGGTGTGTACGTAAAATATCGGGTGGGCTACATAACAATCATCGCCGCGAACAATGGTTTAGCTATGAAGATAAACTTAGTGCAGCGAAAGCACTTAGCGAGCTTGAATACCAGCATAGACAGCATGGCTATACTTATGCTGATATAGAAGATGCAGATTATTTTAATCTTACCCCACAAACTATTGAAAAGGTACTAGCATAACTGGGAACAGAGTAACCAGCCATTTTTCTGGATTTTCATATTAGTTATTAATCGTGAATGATTCAAAGATATAATTATTGGTTGGAGGGGTGGTATTCATATTGCTATTTGGCACTGCTTCTACATATACATTGGAATTACCAGGAGTGGTTGCGGTTAAAGTTATACTGCAACTCGTTGTGATAGACTCAGCCGGGTTACTAATTACACAGCTTACTGGTTGTAAAGTAGCAATGTTTGATGACTCTGGTACACCATTATTGAAACTATTCCAAACATAAAAGTTAATGGTTGCAGAACCAATTGGATCACTACCCTGATATGCATTAGTCAGTGTTGCTGTTACCTGTGTAGATTGTCCCACAACTAGCTGAACACTCTCCATCTCGACCCCTAATGAACCCAAGTTTCCAGCCTGCCATGATGAACTACCTGAATTACATCCCACCATAGCCACACCCAAAGCTATTGTACATCCAATATTCCGTATTGTCTTTTTCATGATTTACTTCCAATGATTAAAGGGGGACATTCTAACATAATGTTTTGAGACAGGGTACCATCCAAAATGGGTGGTGTCAGAATCAATTATTTGTAGAAGGTAGAGAAATTTGCAAAATTGGTATAAAACGCTAGAAATCAATACAAAAAAATGTTATCGGTCTGTAGACTAAATTGCGATTTATCTATATTGAATTTACAATACCCCAAAAACACATGAAACTGGGTCTAAGATTCAATCGTAAAGCAACATAACCATCCGAATTGAGATTAGAAAATCGTCAGATGGGTGCTAGATTAGGTAATTGAATTATACTTTACTCATTGGAAACATGAATTCGCCAAATAATGAAAGTGGTACGCTCTTATGGTAGCCATTTTTATGTCCTGCAGCCATTAAGGATTCCAGATTAACAACATCAAATTTGACATACAAATTTCTACTTACAATCTTGGCTACCATTGAACTAGTAACGTTTATTCCATGACTTAAACTTAATAAATCTGCCACCTGCTGATAATTATCACAATAGAATAATAAAAATAGCACCTCATGTTCACGATTGGTCAAGAATTTATCATTTCTTACCCTTGTAGCTGGACGTTCTTCAGAGCTATTGCGAATAATCTCTTTAATCCCATAAAACTGTAACGGATGATCCGGAATTTCACCCGTAACCTTAAATCCAAAAATATTATCTGTCTCATAGTTTATTAATGGCTGAAAATTAATCACAATTAGCCAATATAAAGGATCACGAGAAAATTTTAAAGAAAGCCATTTACTATTACTTCTCTTGGTTCGACAAGATTCAAGAATGTTCCTGAATTTCTCTGTACGCCATTCTTCATTATTAAGTGTTAGTAAACTTTTACCAATGTATGTTCCATCATTAATATTTGCCAACTTTGCAGAGAATCTATCCTCGCTAACAATCTCATAAGCTAAATTAGTGATAAGAGTATGATTATTATCATAAATACTATTATTATATTTTATGGCAAGTTCAAGTGCTTCAGTATCATTCATATCTATATTTCTCCGCTGGCATAAAAATGGACATTTCGTAATTCATCGATTAATACATATTTAAATCAGTAGGTTTACGTATTATAACTTATCTGCGGCATAAACGTGGACAATTTTCAGATTCACCGGATTGTAGAATAACGCTACTTTACAAGAAAGGACTATAATATGAAAAAAATTGTATATTTAACTCTTATGGCTGCTTCTACTGTTGCCTGTACTGGAACAGGATCTTCATCTACAGGTGGTGGAATAAATCCGGCTCCGAATACACTTCAGCTATCAGCACTCTCTATTGATCAAAGTGCGCCTATTCCAATTCTGTCCAGTGGAGTAACCAATACCCAACTATTTGTACATAATAACTCAAAAACTGAAATCAAAAACATCAAATTTAATGTACTTGAGCACGACTCAGCAAAACTTATAAAAATCAGCCAAGCATCAAAAACTAGATGTGAGACCATTGGAGCTGGACAATCTTGTGCTTTGGAAATAAGCACTCCAACTGCAGAAGGCATTGATTTCAAAGGTAGCTCGATTATTCAGGCTCAGTATACGGATGCAAATGGTAGTAAAAAAGAATTCAATACCGTAGCAAGCTATGCACGAATCAATGCAAGTAAAGTATCAGGTGCACAATTTAGCGGGAATGTTAGTGTAGCGGCAAATTCAAAATCAAGCCAATTTGCTACTTTATACATATATGGTGGTGGTAGTTCAGAAATTCATAAAGTCAGATCAATGAAACTAGATAAGCCTGGTTTTAAAATTACTCAAGGTGATTTATCTGGAAGAGAAATTCAATCCGATTATGTTCAGGCAGTAGAAATAGCAATTCCGCCAAGTGCAACCCTAGCATCCGCTAATATAATAACAGAAATTGACTCAACTAATAGTAAAATAGCAAACCGTTCGGCACTTAAGAGTGGTAATAATGCTCAAGCAGTTGTAAATGCTGTGCCATCAGATAATGGTGCATTGTTGACAGTTGGACAGGCAGCGGTACTAAATCTAGCAAATGGCTCTACTGGATCATTTCCAATAGTTAACTCGGGAAATGCTGACGCAAGCGACCTTAATATTTCAGCACCAGAAGGTATAAGTATCCTTGGGGGTGATAACTCCTGTGGTTCAACACTTGCTGCTAATAGCTACTGTTTTGTTTACTATAAGATTACCTCATCTTATACCACAGGCAGTGAATTAATAACTATGACCTACAATGGTGGCACCTCAACTTCATTAAGTAATCTTATTGATTGGTATCGTACTGGAGCCGCAATGGTGTCTATGACAGCTACTAATAGCCCAATGTCATTCCCGCGCTTAGTCGGTTCTGCTACAACAACAGTTACTGTTACCAATAGTGGTGCATATAATTTAACTGGATTAAGTATTGCTACACCAGTAGTTGTTACGGGTAATGCAACACCAACGGTAAGCAATAGTACTTGTGGTACTGATCTTGATATTGGAGAGAGTTGTAGTTATGATGTCAGCGTTGCTTCAACCACTGAGCAAAGTAATAGCCAGATTAATCTAAGATTTAGTGGTAGTTACCAGAAAAATGGTGCTACGGCTAGCTATAACCGAGTATTACCATTTACATTTACGGTAGTTCCAAGTTTACCATCATTGTCTGTAGATACCTTGAATTTGTCAATTATTGGTAATAATCGTGAGTCTGTTACTCAAAACCTTGTTATTCATAATAATGGAAACCATGCAGCAACCATTAGCAGTTCTGGTTTGGTAAATCCTCCTACTTACGTTACATCAGCAGGAACACCTTGTACATCAGTACCTGCCGGAGGCTCATGCCAAACTGCTACTGTCAAGCTAGGCCCTGTTGCAGTAAGTACTACACTAGCAACAACGGTAAACTATAATGTAACGTATAGTGGTGGTGATATGTCAACTCCAGCATCGGTAACAGGAACAATAAATACTGCGGTTCAGCCAAATGAGCAAAATATGTCAATTAGTACATTACCAACTGCAAATGGTTCAGCATCAGGTGATGGTTCTACTAATAACCCATACATATTTAATGGCAGTAGTACGGCTAGCAAATCAATTACGCTTACGCTAAATAATGGTGGACAGAATCCAGTAAAAGTATCAGGGATTATAAATCCAAACTCTGCTTACGCATGGAGAATCGATACTAATGCTTCTACTTGCTATAATGGTGGATTACTACCATCAGCAGCAATTGAGCCGGGCGCAAATTGTACGATAGTATTTAATAATGTCTTACACCAGAATCATTTAGGATTAGGAGATATTGGCGCTAGCTATACCGAAAACCTAACTACTCCAACGGTAATTTTCCAAGATCAGGTCGCAACTGGTACACAATTTAGCGTCCAGCCTACGTTGCCTGCACCATTAAATGGAACAATCCTTTATGCGACGGCACACCAAGCTACATTAGCTAATGGAATTTCACAACCTAGCGTAAATGGTACAGTGACAGTTTCTCATACACTCGCAAATGCAACTGGTTACGCCCCTATCACTGTAACAACGGAAATGGAAGATTATTTCACTGGGGTTCCAACGATGACAAACTGTACCCAAAGTGGCAATAATGGAATCAAGACACAAGTGTGTACACTATCACCAGATGGTTCTGGAAACGCAGTTGCTAGTGGTGCATATACTCCATTTGCCGGGCTAGCAGGTGTAGATCTTACCGCTATTTATGGATTAAATTCAGGTGGACAGATTGTGTCAATGGATAAATTAACCGGGTCAATTACGTTAAAATAATACATCACACCCAATAAAATACCGCAGACTACATAATCTGCGGTATTTTATTAATTCATAATTTTAATAGCCCCCTTCATAACCTATTATAACCAGACTAGAAATAAAGACGTTGAAAAACTGAATCTATACGTCGTAGTCCTAAGTTCCTGTTTGTTTTATGCAACATATAACAAACAGCCCTTCACATCAATAAAAACAATATCATACTGATAAAGTTAAATTTTTATATCAAAATCACTAATTAATTATTACTTTAGCAGTAGGATTCAAGATATAATACGAATAGATTTATCTGACTGATATTACACTAAGTTATTTTTGAATAAGTCACTGGAAATATTAAAGCTCAGTTATCTTCAGATTTATATAATATCAGCTTAAATTACATAAGAATGATTAGGAGATCAAGAATATCATGAATAATAAAAAATTAATTTGGGCAATGACAGCCTATATTGCTGGAGTCAGCAGCCTTCTTGTTGGTTGTAGCGGTGGCAACAGTAGCTCGAGTAGTGGAAATACGGGATTGGTATTTAATACCAACGCAATTACGGTAACTAATGGAAGCTCAGGGGAGTTATTTCTGACGCTTCAAGAAAGCGGAATCAGTGGGCTCAAAGTAGCAATAAATTCATCTAATACTGGAGTTGCAAGTGTAACCCCGGGAGAATGCATACTATCGAGCGAATCAAATGGTCCAAATAGCTGTGAGATTCTAGTTAATGGTCTTAGTAATGGTACAGCCAATATTACAGCTACAGCAGCAGGATTTAATGTAACACCAGTTAACGCTACTGTACAAAGTAATACAATCCAAGGATCACTATCGTTTAGCAAGAATTCAGAATCTATAGCCTTAGGTAGTACTAACTATGTCTATCTTAGTCTGAATGGAAGTTCCGGGGTTTCAAATCTTGTTGTAACGTTAGCATCAACTAAACCTTCCGTTGCCAAACCGGAGGAGCAAACATGCGTACTTTCCAGTGGTATTAATCGTAAATGTGAAGTAACTATCGACGGTATCGCAATTGGCAACGCAGATATTACTGCTACAGCTACTGGCTATACTAGCCCAACACCTATGCTGGCAAATGTCGAAAGCACTGCTAATGCAGGAACTATCTCTTTCAGTAATACCGCGATTTATACCTCACCAGGTAGTTCATCAGAAGTTTTATTAACCCTTAATGATAGTTCGGGAGTATCTGATCTTCATGTTGGGCTTAAAACAACTAATCATGCCATAGCTCAAGTTAGTCCCGAGTCATGTGTTCTTTCCAGTGGAAAACATGCTGTTCGTTCATGTACATTACAGGTTTCTGGACTAGAATCAGGAACTACTACGCTAAATGCAACTGCTACTGGTTATTCAATAACTCCAGCATCAGTATATGTTGAATCTACATCATACGCAAGAACCTTTACAATTCAGAATAACTGTGAATCAACTATTTGGGTTGGCTCTACGGGTGGATCAACTGATTCATTAAAAGCAGATGGAACTGATAGTGGCAGTACTGCCTGCGGAACAAGTAATCCAGGAACGGTATGTCCATCAGGAAGCTCATGTACAAATGCAGGAAAAGCTGGCTGGATTTGTTACTTTAACCCATTACAAAATTCTGGGAATAATTATGCAATTGCACCTAAATCATCAATAATTTTAGGTGTTCCTTCCACTTCCTACGATCCAGGCAATGACTTTGTTTGGTCTGGAAATATGTTTGCTCGCCAGTTATGTGATGCAAATGGTAAATGTGTAGTAGCTAATTGTAATACAGTCAATGGTGGCACAGATATGACTTGTACCACTGGTGCTCAACCACCAGTTACCCTAGCTGAAATAACCATGCTACGGAAAAATCCTGATAGCTATGATATTTCAATTGAGAATGGTTTAAATGTAGGAGCAAGCTTTGGTCCGAATAATACGACGTATAGCTCAAGCCAAACCCCATTTAGCTGTGGAATAGCAGGATCAACCAGTTCCGCAACTTCAGGTGGAACAACAATCAATGCCTCACCTTGGACATTTAACCCAAGTGGTGTAGAACCAAATGGATCCCCAATCACTGCTCCATATTTTACTTGGGTTAGTGGCGATGGAACAGGTACTCCATGCTCGGATAGCTCTAGTTGCAGTAATGGTGATTCTTGTGGCTATACCGAAAGTGCAGTATTATCTGTAAATCCAGTGGGCAATGTTCCTCCACCTGCAAACTATAACCTCACCTGTGGAAAAAAACTTGGTTATTGGTCGGCGGCACAAATCTGGTTCTTTAATCAAAATACAGCAACTAATCTTGCTCCATTTGGATTTAGTCAGACCAATGGAAATTCACCATATAATAATGCGACCCTCTATGCCTGTGCAACGCCGCCGTTATATTCGGGTTATAGCTTGTCATCAGGGCAAACCACGTTAAATACTTGTGGTGCTACCGACTGGAAAAACATTGCCACATTAGCACCAGGTTACTCAGTTCAGGAAAGTAATCCAAACTGGCTAGCTGTCGTACTACCGAATATTACTTGGACAAAACAAGGTTGCCCTAGTTGCTATACATATCCATATGATGATGCAAGTTCATCATTTACATGTGACAATGTAACTCCTGGCTCAGTCACTCCAAACTCAACTAATTATACGGTAACGTTCTGCCCAAATAATTAATACAAACTAAATCCCGCCTTACTGGCGGGATTTTTGCTCCAAATTAACCATCTGTAAAAGCTGTCCACATGGAAATTAAAAACCTATACAGTAATGCCCAAACTTTTTGCCGCTTAATTGAAATTGGAAGTTTTAGCGGTGTTGCCAACAAATATGGAATTAGCCAATCAACGGTTAGCCGGAGGATAAGTATTCTTGAAGAAGATTTGGGTACACTTTTACTAAAAAGGAATACCAGAAGCTTTGAAGTTACAGAAGCTGGCAAAAAATTCTATGACCTCTTTATTAGTCAAGAGGAAACATTGAAAGAAACGGTCAAACAATTTCGTAATCAACAAGAAAATGAACCATATACTATACGAATATCTTTACCAATGGGAGTTATACATAGTATTATTTCGCCACAAATTCCAAAATACCTACATTCTCATCCAAATATTACGATATTGGCATTTTATCAAAACCGTGAAGTTGACTTAGTAAAAGAAAACTTTGATTTTGCTATTTTGCGCCACATTCCTCAGCATACGACACTGCGGATTCGTAAACTTTATAAATGCCAGTTTAATCTGTATTGCACTCCAAAATACATAGAAAAGCATAGCGAACCTAGAAACCTTGACGAACTTAGTGGACACCTACTTGTTGGCGCTGTAATGGAAAACAATATGGAACAACCAGTAATTGATGTAACGACCCCTGATGGCAAACGGATTTTATGGCGACATCAACCAAGACTAATGCTAAATAACAGTGAGCCATCATTAAGAATGGCTAAGCAAAATGACGTAATCATTGGCGGCACAGATCATATGTATCATGATGAGCTCAAAAAAAGAGAGTTAATAAAAATAATGCCAAACTATAAATTTGCCACTTTTGACTATTACTTAGTACGCCTTGATAATGAACAAAACCCACATGTAAAAGAATTTATCAAATTTATAGAAAACTGTTTCACTGAAATAACAGAAAATTAGCCTGTCATTCATAAAAATATTTTTTAATTACCAATTCATTAAAGATCAGTTTGCTCAGCTTGAGTTACTAATTCAAGCATAAAAAAGTGAGGACTCGGGTAATGTAACTCTTTTTAAACATATTATCCGATTAATAAAGCCTGATTACTTACGAGATAATCATTAATTAACTTAGCCTCTGAAAAACTCTCACTTTGAAGAAGTTTTATTGCATTATCTAAATCTTGCTTATCATGAAATTTTGCCCCGTGATTTGTTAATAATCTAACTGTGTCCAACATATATTGCTTAGTTTCTCGACATTCTTTAAGATAAATTTTTATAGGATAAAACCATTCTTGTATGTGATCTTCTTTTGCTTTAAATATTCTAATATTGACATCTGCACCTTTTCTAATTAAATGTTGGATTACATAATTATTGGTATTCCAGCATGCCACCATTAATGGAGTTACACCATTATTTGCTGCTAGGTTAATATTTGCACCTTGTTTAAGAAGGTAATCAATTATGTCTAATCTGTGCGTTGAGCAAGCATAATGAAGTGGAGTATAACCAATTAGGCGCCCTACTAACCATGTTCTTCGGGACTCAGAGCCAATACATCCTCTCGGACTCTCCAGAGTAGTAAAACTGTATACAGTATGGCGGATATCTCCAGAAGTTGTTTCTAATAAAGTTTGAACATTAACTTCTGCACCATTATCAATTAATAATTCTACGATAGATAAAGCTTCTTGCTCACAGGCAGCATGTAGAGGATAGGTTATAAAACTACCCTCCCAATTTCCGCGATACCCATGTTCTGACAAAGATAGATAAGCAGGTTGGTTAGCATTTACGCCATTTCTAATTAGTAATCGTGCAATACTATATAGTTTTTTATCTATTACATTAACTAGTGGGGTTATTCCATTATTTTGGGCTTGATTTAATTCTGCGCCATTTTTAATAAGAAATTCCACAAGATCATAATTACAAGCTCTTGGAGAATCAACTACCCAATTGAATAAGCAATCATTGCTTTGAATATCGACGTAGTCATTTTTCATCGTTTGGTTTATTGGATATCCATTTTTTACAATTAATTTTATTACTTCGAAAAGTAAGTTCACACCACTACCAAAACCTCTATCAAAATAATTTGACAAAAAATAATCACCGTCAGAATAAATAAGGCTTCGTAAAAGATGTGAATCTAAATTTTTAGTAGTGGCTTTACTATTTAATAGAGTAATTGCTATAGCTAACCATTCCTTCTTTTTCTCTTTGACAAAATTATTTAAGACAATCTCTAACGGAGTTGTGTAATATCCATTAAGATTATTTTCGCCATTAATATTATCGACATCCGCACCACAATGGATAAAGCTTCTTATTAAGTTATAATTTAATAAAGAAAAACAAGCAAGCGCTAGCGGTGAACAATTACCCCTGTCTAAAGAGTTTAGATTAGCCCCACTCTTTACAAGGAATCCAATCGCATTCAAGATAAACTTTTCTTTTCTATTCGTTAAATCTTCCTTTTCTGAACTGACCATAAACTGCCAGTGGTCTCTTTCTTCTTTTACCCATCTTGCATCTATAATATAGAGGAAGTCAGAGTCTTTATTTTTATAATTATCAATAGAACATAATTTATGTAAAATAGTATCACCATCTGCATTTATAAAATTGATGTCAAAGCCAGCAAATAATAAAAATCCAGCCTCTTCAAAATTGCCATAAGTAATGGTTCCAAGAAAATTATTAAATAGTTTTTGCTGCCACACCTCAGTTTGCTTGAACTTTACTCCAGAATTAACAAGAATACGTAACAAAGTATATCCATTTCCTAAATTTCCTTCATTATATGCAATTTCTAATAAATTTTGATAACTATCATAGGATAAATTTTTTTCATAGAGATCTATAGAATAATTGTCCAGTTCATTTCTATCTATTTCTTCCCCTGTTAGAATTAGTGTAATTAAGTCTAGCCACCACCTAGTTGTTAATTTCTCTTTATTATATGCCTCTTGAAAAAAATTTATTACACTAATTAACTGTTTTTGACTCTCTAATTTATCAATTTCAAAAGATTTTTTGATTATTCTTTCGACCTCAAAATAATCATCATTAGGCAACAACTCAAGTTGAATAAATTTTGCTAAAGTTTGGTTACTTATTAACTGTTTAACAATAGTATCACCATGTTTTTCAAATATAGCATATTTTCTTTTATCAGCTGTCCTTATTGTTATTGGGCTATACTTTTCTTTTGAGCAACATGTAATATCTGACAAAATAGCATATTGAAATAGCGGAGATAGTACCTTCCACAATAGATAGCCAATAATTAAAGTAGCCCCAACAATTATCCATACCCAGTAAGTTGAGAAAAAGTATAATAATAGTCCAACAATTGTAACAATAAAAATTAGGCTAAATAGATATGTATTAAAATACTCCCCTAGATATATCGTTAGTCTAGGTTCATTAAATTTTGCTATAAGTAATATCAACATAATAATAACAATCAAAGTAATTGAAAATATAATAATCATGTTAATTACCCGCAAAAAGACTAGAAATAATAATTTGGATATGAAAAATATACTAGTAAAGAATTTTACTATAAACGCCAATTAAGGATAAGCAATAAAATAACATTTTTATTCAAATACTTATAAATAATGAAAATTAAGTATATCAAACTTCAACCATTATAATTAAAACTAATAGTTTCAATGTGTTTTCATAACCCCTTATTCCGAATTGACGTTTAAAATATTTTTATAGAGACAAGATTGTTTCATTTACCGTACTCTCATTTGATGTCCATAAATATGATAAAATTGCGCCATTAAATAATTCTGGTACACCTTGTCAGGTTTAAGTCTACTATTATTGTACTCCCAAAATTTCACAACCATACTCTAAGGGTATCATTGAATTATAATAAGAAAATCGTTATAAAGTTAAACAATGAAATTTATTGATGAAGCAAAAATTGAGGTAATTGCCGGAAATGGTGGCAATGGATGCATGTCATTTCGCCGCGAAAAGTTTATTGAAAAAGGTGGACCAGATGGTGGTGATGGTGGACGTGGTGGTTCAATCATCATGATTGCTGATAATAATATCAATACTCTAGTTGATTATCGTTTTGTTAAAAAATATACTGCTAAAAATGGTGAACATGGGCGTGGTGCTGATTGCTACGGACATAAAGGTGATGATGTTTATCTAAAAGTTCCGGTTGGGACGACCATATTTGATGAAGAAACCGGTTTGATCATTGCCGATTTAGATACTAATGGACAAGAAATTATTATTGCTAAAGGTGGTAAAGGCGGACTAGGTAATCTCCACTTTAAATCTTCAACTAATCGTGCCCCACGTCAGGCAACTAAAGGGGAAGCCGGAGAGATGAGAAAGCTCCGTCTAGAACTAAAAGTAATGGCTGATATTGGTTTATTGGGCTTGCCAAATGCTGGTAAATCAACGTTTATCCGTGCGGTATCAGCAGCAAAGCCAAAGGTTGCTGATTATCCATTTACTACCCTACACCCTAATTTGGGAGTTGTTCGTGTTGATAGTGAACGAAGTTTCGTAATTGCTGATATTCCTGGATTAATTGAAGGTGCTGCCGAAGGACAAGGGCTTGGGCATAAATTTCTCAAACATTTACAGCGAACCAAAGTTTTATTACATCTAGTAGATATAGCTCCACTTGATGAAGATTTTGATGTGGTTGGTAGCAGTGTCGCGATTACACAAGAATTAGCCAAATATTCAGAAGAGCTATATAATAAACCGCGCTATTTAGTAATTAATAAGATAGATCTGGTACTACCCGAAGAGCGTGAAGAAATAATCAAAGAATTTATTGATGAATTTAAACGGCATGACACCAATACCAATTTTGATAAAATATTCATTATCTCTGGTGCAACTGGCGAAAATTGTCAAGAACTATGCTACTATTTAATGAACCATATTCAGGAGAAAACTGCTAATCAAGTTGAAAATAAAGCAATTTCAAGTATTGTTGATTAAAAAAGCACCGTTATGATCTGCTCCCTATAAAGTAGACAAGTATAAAGAAAGCCCTTTATACTTAACTACTCGTAGGGAGTTTTTTTATGTACACACAAAATAAACATCGCAAAACATATACCCGAGAATTTAAATTGCTTATTGTTAATAAGTATCTAAATGAGGGTAAAACAGGTCCCCAACTTTCTGTAGAATATGAATTAGAGATAAGCATAATAAAAGATTGGATAAGGAAGTTTCGACTTTATGGTGCTTCAGGTTTAGAAGATGGTCGTGGCAAGCATAACAACCATAGCTCTCACGGCCGACCAAAGAAAGAAAGATTTAATTCAGAAGTTGAGGCGTTGCGTCATGAAAATATGAGGCTAAAAGGAGAGCTATTTCTACTAAAAAAGTTGAAGGAGCTAAGAGACAAACAGGAAAAATAAAATCTCTGTCTTTTAGTGTTATTGAGAGCTATATTTCTACATCTGGTTTGTCTATTATATCTGCTTGCAAATTTTTTGGTGTATCCCGGAGCGGATATTACAAATATTTATTAGCCAACCGTAATAAAGCTGTGTTAACAGAAACTATGGTAATGGATAGTATCAAAGCTATCTACATTAAAAGTAAAGGTCGCTATGGTTACCGTAGAATACGTGATACTTTAACATCAAAGCAAGGTATGGTAATAAGTTATAAGAAGGTTTTACGCTTAATGCGCAAACTTGGCCTAAAGTCTAGGATTAGAAAGAAGCGTAATTTTTTTGGAAATGAAAATTTACTGGCAGCTAATATTCTAAACCGGAAGTTTCAAAGCAATTTACCTAATAGAAAATTAGTTACTGATATTACTTATTTAAAGGTTAGAGGAGTAAATTATTATCTCTCCGTAATTTATGATTTATTTAACAATGAAGTAAAATCATATGAGCTAAGTAAATACAATGATAATCCGCTAGTAATAGAGACTATCAAACGAGCATTCCCAAGTATGAGTAATGATCAGCTTATTCTACATAGTGATCAAGGTTCACAGTACACATCTATTGCCTACACATCTTTATTAAAATCACTAGGTATAACAAAGAGCATGTCCAGGAGAGGTAATTGTTTGGATAATGCATGTATTGAGAGTTTCTTTGGACATTTGAAAAGTGAGAGTATTTATTTAGAGCAAATAAGTACTTACGAAGAATTAAAATTATTAATTGATGAGTATATCTATTTTTATAATAATGATAGAATACAGCGCAAATTAAGAAAAATGGCTCCGATTGAATATCGAAACCATTTTGAATCTACCAGAGGCTTTTTATAATCTGTCCACTATTTGGGGAGCAGATCATTAAGGTGCTTTTTTATTTAAACATAAGAGTATCAACTGCATCACAAATAGTATGTAGCGTAAGTAGATGAACTTCCTGAATCCGGGCAGTTCGATTAGCTGGCACACACAGATTTACATCTGCGCCCGATAGCATCTGAGCAATTTTGCCACCATCTTTACCAACCATAGCAATAATATGCATTCCCCGAGCTTTCGCTACCTCAATTGCTTTAATCACATTCCCGGAGTTACCTGAAGTAGAAATAGCATAAAGAATATCACCAGCTTGCCCAAGAGCCTCAACTTGCTTGGAAAAAACCACATCAAAACCATAATCATTACCAATCGCAGTTAGAGCAGAAGTATCTGTTGTCAGAGCTACCGCAGGCAATGGAGTCCGCTCCATTTCATAACGACCTGTAAATTCAGCAGCAAAATGTTGGGCATCAGCAGCAGAACCACCATTACCACAAATAAGCATCTTATTACCATTTTGAAAAGCCGCTACGATTAATTTAACGGCATCCGCAATTGGCGCAACCATTGTTGATTGGGCTTGTTGCTTGGTTTCAATACTTTGGGTAAAATTAAATTCAATCAATTCATTTAACTGCATATTCATTCCTAATTTATAAAGTAATTATATTTTTTAGCCACTCAATTCTTCCATCGGAATCAAGGACCACCGCATCGAAGCGACAATTAACGTCTCGCCCAAGCTTTAATAAAAAATATTGGGCAGTTTTTACCAATTTTTGCTGTTTGCTATAATTAATGCTCTCTATTGCATGGTTTAAGCCAAGCTTACGTTTTTTAACCTCAACAAAAAGATAGCTATCACCATCATGCATAATCAGATCAATTTCACCAAAACGTGAATTGAAATTGGCGACAATCAGGCTAAGTCCTTGCTTTTTTAAATATTCAAGAGCAAGACTTTCTCCTTCATTACCAATTTTTCTGTGCTGATGAACCATTTATTTACTAGCAACTGGCTGCGTATATTGGAAAAGTGTTACGACCTTAGTTACACCACCAACTTTTGATGCCACATATGCCGCAGATTCCCCCTCCTGAGGAGTTACCATACCCATCAAATATACTACAGTATTGGTTGTTTCAACCTTTATATTATTACTATTAATCTTACTAGTACCAAACAACTCAGCCTTAACTTGTGTTGTAATCAATGAATCTTTACTTCTCGCAGTTGCAGACGATGGTAATCTTACATCCAGATAATCATAAAGTTTAATTACACCCGGATAACCACGGGCAACATTTTCAGCTAAATTTTTCAATTCATTGGTTTTGACTTGTCCAGTCAATAATACTTCTCCAGCATAAACATCAACATAAATGTTTGAATCAGGGAAATCATCACTATTACCATATTTTGCTGCAAGTTTTGCCTGAATTGTATTATCATTGACAACCGTACCATTGCTCCGTGGGTCAGTACCAACCGCAGCACCAGTAGCACCAACTGCAGCTACACCTCCAACCACTACTGCCGCACAACCACTCACAATAACACCAAACAAACCTAGCAATAACAAATTACGTATTTTAGTCATATAAAATATCCTGAAAATTATTCACTAACATATTCAAATAAACTGACCACTTTTTTGACACCATCAACTTCACTGGCAGCCTTAGTGATCTTCTTAGCTTGATATGGATCAATCATACCCATTAGATAAACCACACCATTTGTTGTAACGACTTTGACATCATTGCTATTAACACCTTTGGAAACCAACAAGTTTGATTTAACTGCTGAAGTAAGATATGAATCCTTGCTAGTTTGACTAGCAGATTGTTTATGTCCAACTGTAATGTAATTATATATCTTCTTAACTCCAGCCGCATCTTTGGCAACTGTCTCAGCCTTAGTTTTATCATCTTCCGTATTAACTTGACCTGTTAAGAGAATGTTATGATCATAACTAGTTACTTCAACATTATTTTCAGGTATTGCCGCATTAATTACATCTTCAACTTTACCGCGAAGCTTCTGATCACTTACAACACCATCAGCTGACCTAGGATCAGCTGCAACAGCCGCACCACTAGTTGCTCCAGCAGCTACACCACCAACAACAACTGCAGCGCAACCATTTAACACTGAAATAGAACCAGCTAGTAACAATAATAAAATACTCTCTCTATAAATCTTCTTCATTCTTAATCCTAAAACATAATTATCTTAATTGTCCCATTCTTTTTGCCATATCTTCTAAACGCATGATTCTATTCGCGGTACTAGGATGTGTAGAAAATAGATTATCTCTACCCTCGCCTGACAATGGATTAATTATCATCATTTGAGCCGTCGCTGGATGTTCTTCGGCTGGTGGCATATATGTTCCACGTACAATTCCTTCAATTTTTTGTAAAGCACCAGCTAAAGCCAAAGGTTCATTGGTAAGATTAGCCGCCCCTTCATCAGCAAGATACTCTCTGGAACGTGAAATAGCCATTTGGATAACTGCGGCTGCTAGGGGTGCGAAGATCCCAATTAATAAACCAGCAAGCCAGTTACGATGACCTTCTTCATCGCGAACTCCAAACCACATTGCCATATTGGCAATTGCCGAAATAGCACCAGCAACTGTCGCAGAAACTGTTGAAATCAAAATATCTCGATGATTAACATGCGATAGCTCATGGGCGGCGACTCCGCGTAGTTCAGAATAATTAAGTACTCGCATAATTCCAGTCGTAAAGGCTACAGCGGCATTCTCTGGATTACGCCCTGTAGCAAAAGCATTCGGCTGATCCTGATTGATAACATACACTTTAGGCATTGGCAATTGAGCACGACTAGCTAATTCAGCTACCATTTGATATAGATCTGGAGCATTGTGTGGACCAACTTCCTGTGCGTTATACATCCTAAGTACCATATCCGCTGAATACCAGTAAGCAAAAAAATTCATGGCACCGCCAAAAATCAATGCCATTAACATGCCACCTTTACCACCAATCACGCCACCGATTAACATAAAAAGTGCAATGATTGCTGCCATTAAGGCAAAAGTTTTGAACTGATTACCACTCATGATAACTCCTTTTCAAAGATTAGCCCATCCAAATTATTTTTCCCTTGCAAGAATTGTGCAATATTTTTACGTTTTGCACCAGCTTCCTGGATTTCATCAATCGAAATAAGCCATCCATCACCACAGACTATTTCCAATTTATCTCTATCAGCAGTAATGATTGTACCAGCTTTTACATCTCCTTTAAAAGCTCGGCTAATATGAGCCTGCCAAATTTTTACAAGCTCTCCATTTAAATAAGTATAAGCCCCGGGGAATGGATTATAGCCACGGATATTTCGGCTAATAATCTCAGCAGGACTTTGCCAGTCTATCAAAGCTTCAGATTTTTCAATTTTGTGGGCGTAACTCACTCCAGCTTCACTTTGTGAAATTGGCTTATACTCTTCAGGACTATCAAGAAACCTAACTAGTAATTCACTACCAAGTATTGCCAACTTATCATGTAATGAACCACTAGTATCATTACTTTCTATTTGTAACTTATCTGATAGTAAAATAGCACCAGTATCAAGTCCAGCATCCATCTGCATAATACAAACACCAGTTTCTTGATCTCCAGCCAATACTGCACGCTGAATTGGCGCGGCACCACGCCATCTTGGCAGTAAAGATACATGCACATTGATACAACCAAGCCGGGGAATATCTAGTAACTCTTGTGGCAATATCAAACCATATGCAACTACGACTATCAAATCTGGCTTAAATTCACGTATCCGATTTAACGCTTCGGGATCTTTGCGAAAACTGACAGGTTGAAAAACCTCAATCTGATGCTCGCTGGCTAATATCTTGACAGGTGAAGGAGTAAGCTTCATTCCTCTTCCCGCCGGACGATCTGGCTGGGATAATACTAATTCAGGAGAATATCCATTCATAATCATTTTTGCCAAACATGTTTTGGCAATCTCTGGTGTTCCAGCGAATATAATACGTAGCTTTTGTTTCATTATTTAATCTATCTTCTTTTAATCATCGCGATTCATATCATGTGACTCAAATTCGGCATTATTAACAACCTGCAATTTCACACGCAGTCCACGTCCAGTACCATTAAGATATTTGGCAGCAGCTGGACTGAAATCAATAATATATTTTGAACGACTAGACATCCTATCGGTAACTTCAACATAAAGCACTTTACCATTATCCGAATCATTATCAATATTGGTAACCTTTAGTTTAGTACCTAGTGGTAATTTGGCATGTGCCGCACTATACACATCATCCCAATAGCGATCTCCATTAGCCATTTTACGCCCATTAAATTTCGGAGCATAAAAGCTGGCCTGACCTTGCATATAGTTTTTTGGCTTTTTAGCATGCTTTATTTTATGTTTTTTAGTATGCTTTTTTTTACTTGTCGAACCAGAGGCAGTTGTAGTTGCATAGACGGGATTAAAAATCAGACCAAGCTGAAGCAACAAAATAACTAGTAACCGTTTTTTATTCACATTTTAACCCTCTTAAACGCCACCGATAAACCTTATTTGGCGCCATGCTTCATAAATAGCAATTGCTACAGAATTAGATAAATTTAAGCTACGTTGACTGATTTGCATCGGTAATCTTATCACATTTTGCATTCCAAGCTGAGTCAGGATACTATCTGGTAAGCCACGGGTTTCCGAACCAAAAAGTAACACATCATTAGATGTATAACTAACTTCAGTATGAAAGACTGAACTTCCGGTTTCAACTGCCCAGATAGTTCGTCCGCGAAAATATTCAAAACACCTTGCCCAGTTTTCATGGATAACTAAATTTGTATACTCGTGATAATCAAGGCCTGCTCGCCTTAATTTGCTATCGTTCATACCTCCCCAGCCAAGTGGTTTTACCAAATGAAGTTCTGCACCAGTATTCGCACAAAGACGGATAATATTACCTGTATTTTGTGGAATATCAGGCTCATGAAGGATTACAGCTAGATTATGTTTTTTCATTTTTTAATAGCGAGTATAACTCTGAAATGTTATTAAAAAGATATTTAGGATTAGAAGGTAACAACGCTGACCAATCATTTTGAGTATTAGAAATGGCAATAGCATCAATTACTGCATTATGTGCCATCAGTATATCTTGCTTAGTATCACCAATCATCACGGCTTTAGTTTTACTTATGCCACAAAAATCAAGTATTTCATCAATCATCTGCGGGTGTGGCTTAGAAAAACACTCATCAGCTGTCTTTGTGATTATAAAATAGTCTTCTAAGCCACTACTAGTCAGTATTTTATCAAGCGTTGCCCGGCTCCTTCCGGTTGCCACTGCTAAAAGCTTATTACTAGCTGATAGCAACTGAAGCATCTCAGCTACATCAGGAAATAACAAATCACCTAAAGCATCACTAATTACAATCTGACTGGTATCCATTAGCGTACCATCCCAATCAAAGATAAACAAATCATATTGCTCAAGAAGCACAGATTTCATACAGTACTAATCAAAATAATCAATCAAATCTGCTTTAGTTAGGACAAATACCACCCCATCCCCACTAACACTCTCGAGCCATTTGAATGGTAAATCGGGATACATCTGTTCTAGTTCAAAACGATTATCGCCCATCTCAACAACTAGGACACCAAAATCAGAAAGATAATATTTTGATTGTTTCAAAATCTTATCAACAAATTCCAAGCCATCAGTCCCACCAAACAATGCCAAATTTGGTTCATACAGATACTCTTTAGGCAATGATTCCATTCGTCTCGTATCAACATATGGTGGATTCGTAAGGATTAGATCAAAAGTTTCAAAATAATCACCTAGCTCATTAAAGAGATCTGATTTGATTAATGTAACTCTATCTGTTACCTGATTACGCTCTATATTAATGCTTGCGACATCAAGTGCATCTTCAGAAATATCACTAGCAACAATTTCAGCATCATAATAATGATGTGCAGCGATGGTCGCCAATGAACCATTCCCAGTACACAAATCAAGAACATTATTAACAAGCTCAGGATGCTCGATCCATTCATCAAGCTGATTATTCACTATATGTTCAGCAATAAATGAACGCGGAATTATTACCCGCTTATCTACATAAAATGAATATCCTTGCAAATAAGCTTCATTAGTAATATATGATAATGGAATCCGTTCATCTACCCGGCGTTTAATACGTTCCAGAATAATCGCCTTTTCCTCGGGCAATAATCTTGCATCAAAAAAAGGCTCCAACTGCTCTAATGGCAAGGATAAGGATTGTAGCACTAGAAAAACTGCCTCATCATAAGCATTAGTCGTTCCATGCCCGAAAAACAGATTATTTCTACGAAATTCACTCACAGCATAACGAATGTAGTCTCTTAATGTAACTAAAGATTCTGTCATTTTAACAACCTTTATATGTATGTCATAACTAGCGAGTATATAACATCATTGTAATTATATGTATATTTTTCAGCAAAAGCAGCTGTTATCAATTACAATTATGGCTATAATAAAAATTGAAAATAAAATTCAAAACTTTAAAATAGACTAAGTAATAACAAAAGCTTTTAATCAAACACGCGGAATCAGCAGGAATACCAGAATACAATGATAAAAAAACTCTTAATCTTAATTTTATGTTCAACATTTCTAGGCACAAGCTACGCAGCAAAAAACTCTTCAGCCACCAAAGCAAAGACACATAAAAAAATCAAAAAGAAGAAAACTTATTCAAGTAGTAATAAGGGTGATCCAATCCTTGATGCAATCAATACTCCTGCAACTACAACTTCAAAAAGGCGCAAACCAAAGCCAGTTACACCAGTGGTTAGTGGCGGAATCCCACGGCAACCCAAGTTAATTTCATATGCTGGTTATGCAGTAGATTTAAATACCGGGGAAGCACTAGTCAGTAAAAATGCATCAACTCAACTATCAATTGCCTCAATTACCAAATTAATGACGGCTATGGTTATGCTTGATTCTGGAGCAGATTTAGATGAATACATTACCATAGAAGAAGACGATGTTGATCATCTTAAAAATACATTCTCTCGTTTAAGAGTCGGCATGCAATTGCGCCGTAGAGATCTTTTGCTACTAGCATTAATGTCGTCTGAAAATCGTGCTGCTCACGCTATTGCTAGAACAGCCTATCCAGGTGGGATCAATGTTTTCATCCAAAAGATGAATGCGAAAGCCAAAGCTCTTGGAATGAATAATAGCCAATTCTATGATCCAACAGGACTTACTCCACGAAATAAATCAACTGCCATTGACTTGACCAAAATGGTAGCTGCCGCCTACAAATACGAAGCCATCCGTGAAGATACCACAACCAAAGGTGCAGATGTTATGCTTGGACGCAACTATACTCATCATTATATGAATAGTGATGCACTGGTTAGAACAGATAAATTCCAAATTGAAGTATCAAAAACCGGGTTTATCAATGAAGCTGGACACTGCTTGGTTCTTTATGCAGTAGTGGATAATCGCCCTATTGCAATGGCATTTTTAAATAGCGTTGGTAAAAATGGTCGCTTGGTTGATGCCATGGCAGTAGAACGCTATGTTGACCAAATGCAATAAACTATTAACTAAAACAAGAAGCCATCATTCCATATTGCTGGCTTCTTTTATAATACTCTCTCCATTAATTCTGCTTTTTCTAATATCATACGTCAAATTAGCCTTACCTATAGTAAATTCTGATCTTACTTCCATTATCAAATTATTAGTTATCGCCCCAATACTTGAAGAAGTGGTTTTCCGCGGGTTATTACAGGATTTTATAAAAAAAATAACCGTTTCCAAACTAACATGCTATTTTATAGTAAATATCATATTTGCCCTATTACATTATAAAAATAGCTATGACATACTATATCTATCTGGAGTCTTCATATCAGGGTTAATCTTTAGTACTATTAAAGACTATTATAAAAAAATAAGCGTAGCCATCATTTGCCACGCTTATTTTAATTTAATTTACCTGATAATCACCCAATATTCAAACTAATAATTATTGGGGCTAGACAATCAAAGCACATTTAAAGGTGTGCTAATATATTGTAGCTACGCTGAACTAAAGTTTCATGATTCATAAAAATAAGTATATAAACCTGAGTCCTCACTTTTTTATGCTTAGTATAGATTTAAGCAATCGATAAATCTTTAACAAATTGGTAATTAGAAATGAAAAGGCATAAGCCCTAATAAAATCATTGTTTCAACGCAAATAATTAGATTAGGAGTACTTTATGCCATTAGAAGATTATATCATACATGTATTTTGCCTAATAGATGACTTATATCAGGATTTACTGTTAACTTGTAAAGTTCGTAAAAGTGGTTATAGTCCTATACTTGCAGATAGTGAAATCATTAGTATCACTAGTATTCGTAAAAGAATTGAGACAAGTATCAGTCAATTAACCGAATCATTTAGCATCAACACCACTAAAGCTAGGAGCTTTCATGGCTTATTGGGCAGGATTAATCGTAAGATATTTTCCTATACAACTGCGTTATTTTTTAATTACCAACTTGCTAAAGATCAGTTTACTCAGCTTGAATTACTTATTCAAGCATAAAAAAGTGAGGACTCGGGTATATAAATAGTTCAAAGATTTCAGAAGCTAAATTTAGGGAAATAGTTAGGTATTTTGTTGCAGATTTATCAACGCCAACTCGGGATAAGCAATAAAATAACAGTTTGATTTAAATGTTTATATGTTAATTTGGCTAAATCTTATCAAATTATCTAATTATCAGTGGTTCTATTATACGGGGCTAGGACAACTAAAAACCCTTTTGATAATTCCAATAGAAATAGTCCAGCTTAAAAGCCAGACTATTAATTATCCTAAATAATAAAAATCAAGGTTGAATGGTGGTTTTTGTTTCATTAAAAAATAATGTCCACATATCTACATAGTATTGACTTAAAAGATTATGTCCTGCTCCAAAGTACGAACGTAATAGATATGGATTATCTCCTATAGCCGTATTTTGCATGGTTGCTGCAAATTTATAACTATGTAATGGTGGCACACGCCCATCTTCCGTACCAGTTTGAACTAGCATCGTAGGATAAGCAATATGCTGAACATTTTGCAATGGAGAAAAGGTCATCAGGTTATAAAATTGCTCAAGATTTGTACTATAGCCATAATCTGGATACCAGCCAAACCCCACTGTAAATAGCTGGTAGCGTAATAGATCAAGAACACCTACCGCAGGAAACACCACTTTAAATAAATCTGGATTCTGTAGAGCAGTCGCTGCCGTTGTAAGACCACCATTAGAAGCTCCAGATAAAGCCAGTTTTGCTGGATTAGTATAACCATTATCAATCAGGTAATTAGCTACTGCCGCTACATCATTATAGGTATTCTGCTTATTTAGCATCCTACCGGCATTATACCAAGCAGTACCATATTCTCCTCCACCACGTACCTGAGCGACAACATAAATCCCACCATTTTTCATTAATAATGTGGCATTTTGATTAAACTCTGGCAAAGTTGATGCGTCAAATCCACCATAAACATAGATAAGAGTAGGATTATTTCCATTTAACTGTAATCCTTTCTTATATCCAATAAAGATTGAAACTTGTACTCCATCCGTAGACGGGACAAACAACTCTTTCATCTCATAGTCAGCCGGATTAAAATCAGGAATACTAGCCGTTCCCTGCCCTACTCCCTCTTCCTGAGTTGCGGGATCATAAGAATATAACTCATTAGGAGTAACCAGATTTGAATACATATATGTTAAAACATTATTCTTGTCACAAGCAGGCTTATACTGCCCCTCAGATGCCAAAGCACCTAAACCAGGAAACCCATCAATTTCTACAGGATTTGAAGCTGGTATCGTCTTATCATAACGATACAGTTTGCTTGCGCCATTTACCAAAATTTCTACATAATAGTAATTTCCACAACTAGTCATAGAATTAGCAATAACGCTTTCTGGATTGGGTGGCACAACATTAACCCAATTAGATGAGTCTGGAGTATTTGGATTAACAATAACCCAACGTTTCTGTACCGCCCCCTGATTTGTTTTAACAAAAAAAGTTCCATCTGAACTTTCGTTAACGATATCAAAAGAAGCAGGGATATCTCCACTAAGAAATATTTTTGCGGAATTATTCAGATTAGATGGGTTGAAGCTGTAAATCCGATTACTCCCATTGGCATAACCAGTAGAAAAATAAAGCATATCATTATACAATTGCGGTTCTAGGTTAACTGTCCCAATCTCTGAACCAGCTTCAAAAATTGTTACTGGACGGGTATTAATCTGATAATAATAAATTGTTTGGGAATTATAGCTTGAAGTATAAATATCGGTTACTTCCTGTGGCTGAACATAAAAGAAACCACTCTCATAAGTTGTGAACATACCATAAATATTATTAATTGTCTTTATTATAGCATTATTATTTAAATTATCCAGTACCGTAATAGTGCCCAAATCAAGATTTGTATCCTGAGTTTTGATTATTGTATAAATAATGCTTTCTTGACTATTTTTAATAACATCAAACTGCTGTACTGATACTGATCCTTTTAGAATACCAGTCTTATTTAAATCAAGGAAAACTTTACCATTCTGATTTCTGTCATCTGCCACATAAATTATATTATCAGTTGAAATCTTGTTATTTATTCCATTGTTGAACTCCGGAATAGTATTATCAACTTCACGAACATTCATATAATAATATTTATCACCAACTCTGACAAAATCTTTTTGTACATCAGATTTTAAAGATTTACTACCTTGAGATAATGCTGCTAAACTACCAGCTACAATATTATATTCAGGCAAATTATGAATATAATTATCGGTAAAAACATTCTGCTGATTTACCCACGCTAGAGTCTCAGGGCTATTAGTACTTTCCATCCATTGATACGGATCCGCAATTGTAGTTCCAAAATAAGTATTACTCACGTTAGTATATTGACTTGCTGGATAATCAAACTTTTCACTAGTACCACTATTACTACCTCCAGAAGAACCATTACTGCAAGCAATTAAACTTGTCACAGACAATATACTAATTAAAATTTTCTTTACATACATTCATTTATACCTTTATTTCTTTATTTAACCATATAATCAATGATAACAAATCTGATACCTGTTCCAATAACGAATAACCAAAATAATAAAATTTTAATTCAATGAATTAAGCGCAGATTCTGGGCACTTATAGGCATTGGCAGAATTAGTGATAGTTGTTTCATCATTAAACCCTACAACTGCACCAAACGCACCAGTTCCGCCCTGACGAGTCGTCAGAATCTCAAGATAGTTGGCACCCATATCTGCGGCTTTATTTTTAAGATCATTTAATGCCCCTTTTTCAAGTTCTTCATTAGATGTCCACTCACCACTAATAAAGTTACCTTCATGACCAGTTATTTGACCAAGTAATTTACAATTAGCTCCAATTGGAGGTATTTCAGAAACTACAATTTTGCTAGCAGCAGGTTTAAGAGGAGTTGAAGAACAAGCCTCCAACAAAAGGGTTATAGCCAAAATTAATTGTAATATATACTTCATTTTCAAGATCCTAAATTTAAATTTCAGTTAAAAATAGCTCATATTTAAATACGAGCTATTTTGATTATTCACAACTAAACTATTTACCAGTTCCTGATGCACAGGCATAATTACTGCCCAGATTAGCACAACCAGTTGCTTGTGTATCTTGAGTTAGAACTGTGTTAATCCACGAGTTAAATTGACGCACATCAGCTGACCAGTCCATTCCCACTATACCACACCCTATAGGACCCCAAGAATGTACTCCAACCAAATTCCAATTGGTACCATCCCAAGCAAAATCTCCACCACCAGAATCACCTGGGCAAATTAATGAATACACTTTATTATTTTGAAACCATCCGTTCATAATGGTAGTTTCAGCTTCCTTATTTGTTGCAAAGTATTGATAGTTTATGTAATTTAGATTAGTATTTTCTGGGTTAGCAGGTGTACCATTATTAGGGTTTGTGCCCCCATAACCTAATGCAAGCAATCTAGTACTGCTTTCTATCATGCTAAAATTTGATGGTGCCAATTTTAAATTTGGGGCAATATCTACGGTTTTACCGGTCTGAGCCTGGACTTTTAATATAGCAAAATCACCATTCCAAGACCTTACGGATGTATTACAATCATATGTGCCACCATCATTTTTGGTATATGCTGCTTGCTGGCAATACTGACTAGGAACATAAACGGCTAAAATTTGGGCTGTTAAATTGGTAGGTTGCAAAGGGCCAGCATTAGTTCCCTGATATATCCAAGCATCATTATGCCCAAAGTCGTCTACTACATAGGTACCAATATTTGCAGCAGTAGTTGGTGCTCCAGCTGCTTTTGGTGTTGTGGTACCAATAACACAATGTGCTGCTGTAACAATAAAAGTTACCCCGGTTGTTGGGTTATACTGAATTGGTGTACCAGTGCAATTATTATAAAACCCAGATTCTGGATATTTCGTGTTCTTTGATTTATATGTCTCCAAGGCTACTGCCATCTTTTGTAAATCCGTAGATTGTGGAGCTGAGGCAACTGAGCAATTACCAGCATAAGCAATTTTTAAAGAATTGGCAACTGAACTTGCTGTTGGTAAATTAGATGGCAAGCATTGGTAACTAGCCGGAATCGCCTGGGCTGATGGACCAGGACTCGGAGCTGGTGTCGGAGATGGTGTCGGAGTTGGGGTAGGTGCTGGACTTGGGCTACTACTACCACTATTACACGCTGCTACAGTTAAGCCTACACTACTTAGTAGTGCTAATTGAAGTAATTTTTTATTCATCATTTTTCCTTCTTTAATTGTTATTTCACTGTGTTACTACCGATTATAAAATGAATCTAATTGCACAAAGAAAAGAAGTAACTTACTCCACGAATACACATAAGACTCAAATTCTAACAAGTTTATAAATACACAACAGTGTATTATGTAAAATAATCCCATGGAAACCACCCAATAAGCCCCCATAGTTTTTAGGGGGCTTATTTGTTGACAAAAGAAACACCCACTTAATTAAAATTATTAACATATCCACTTATGAATATCTGTATTTACTAATTTACACACTTGATGCTTAAGTATTGAATGAGGTATAAGTGCATAGCCGATAACAAGCGCAATATCGATTAGTTGGCTCTTATTTGTTACGTTAAACATAGTTTTTAATGTTTCAAGGTGCTCATTAATTGTATGTGGTGAAATAGGATAACCAAGTTCAGTTAAAATTGTAGCTACTTTGCTATAAGAGTAATTACGGGCATAAAAAAACAATACCTGATGTTGTCGATTGGTAACTCGCATATGCTCTGGCAAGCTAATTTTAGGCATTGGAAATATATTAAAAACCTCAATCATTAGTCTATGTACTGTTGGCATAACATATTTACGAATCTGTATATGCACATAAGAACCTAGAAGTTGCATTTGTAGTAGATAAATTTTCCCACTTATTTGTACATCCAGAAAAATATTTGGTTCACTGCCACTTAACCTTGGATGATTCTGTATAATTATTTCTTGCAAGTTAGTAAAATTTCTAGATAGTTCATTAACCATTTTTATAGTAACCAATAAAACTTTGCCATCTTTATTAAATAAGCCAGCCATTTCACTACTGCTAGTATAGAAGCTTTGAAATAGCTTTGATTCTAAACTTTCATTTAATCGCTGATCATCGAAAATAACAACCTCAGAGCTAAGTGAGATTAATTCGTTAGGCAAATATTTATAGCCAATATTTATATCAGATAACAATAATGGGTAATCATTTTGTCCTTTTATTTCGGTAAGATGGTTCTCAATACAATATGCCCCATTAGGTAAGAATCCAGCTGGCATTTCTGAATGATAACCATATTGTATGGCTAGTGTTCGTAGGTCATTGCTATTTTTAGCACCAAATATATTCTTTAAAGTAGTTAAATGCTCCGTAACCCGAGCAGATGACATTTGAAGTCCAAAAGCACTCATCCAGCCAGAAATCTCACTGTATGAATAATTACGTAGAAAGAGGAATAGCACCATACGCTGCTTGGGTGTTAATTTATATTTAACTGTATTTAAAGGTCTGGAATATAGATCTAGTTCGTGGGTATAATAAATAATATCCTCTAACCGAGGTAACCCAAAAGGACGTAAATAAACATGGAAAACCGTAATGCCACCGCAAAGAATACGTGGTGATTTATGAACAATATACATCTTGGATATTTGTTCATAATCCAATATATCAAGGGTAATGTAAACTTTATTCTCACGGCTAGCTTCTTGAAACTGCTTTTCAAGAACGGCGTGATTTTTTGAATACCATTCGAGACTTGGAACTTTACATTTATAAAAAGGTTTTCCCAAAACTTCTTTTTCTGATTTAATTAAAAACTCATCTAGAAATTTTTGGCTAACGGCAAGAATAGTATAGTTACTATCACATACATATGCAACTGAATATAGATTATCACTAATTAACTTGAAAGCAGCTAAATAATCATTTATTCTTAAATTAGTATCACCCCGCATCTTAATCCTATTGTATTAATTACTCCTCTATTATATTTAAGTATATCCTATTCTGCTTTAAGCATTTTAGCTAAAACAACCATCAATAAATTAATTTATTAAAGCTATACAATATGATAAATACAAACCATGAAACAATACCAGTAACTACAACCCCTATAGTTTTTAGGGGGGTTAATGTTGTAAATTCATTAAATTATTTATTAGACATTGAGAAAAGCCTTTTATAAAGACTATTGGTATGTTACAATAAATTTTCAACCAGCTAAATAGATTTTGTAGGTAAATTAATGTCATATAACGCTATTAATGATTATTTGGAAAGCTTCAAATTCACTACCAAAACACAAGACATAATAGCTTATGTTACTAACCGACATCATCAACCATTAGCGCTAAGCCCTAAATTTAAAGAAGTATTTAATATTGCAGAAATTGAAGAAACCTTATTTTTCTCTACACAAAAGACAGACAAAAATTCAAGTCCTTTCTTTTATAGATTCCAAAAAACTCTCATTGAACAAGAACAGCAAGTTTTAAATAATAAGCTTCATCACATTTTTTTGCAAGTAATTAACCAAACTACATCATCAAAATTATATATTGTTCATAAATTCCCAATAATTATAGACTCTGTCGTACAAGCAATTTACACATGTATGCTACCTTATGGTTTCCCACGTATACCGGATCTTACTTTTATAACATTTAATACTAATCACTATGCACGACCACTTACGTCAGAGTATAAACTTACAGAAAAGCAGCACCTTATACTATTTTTTCTGATTCGGAATCATTCGTATGCCGAAATATCTTCGTGGATGAGCGCATTTGGACACACAATTTCTGTAGCAAGAGTTAATGAACACATTATAAATCTTAAACAGATATTTAACGTAGATACTAGGGTAGAATTGATCGATAAAGCTTTAGAAAAAGGATATTATTCAGAAGTTCCATTAGGATTATTGCAAGAAGGAAGCTATTTAATTGATGATTTTCTATTTAAACTAAAGGTAGTCCAAGATTATTCTATACCAGTAGCAACACCAGAATACATAAAGCCAACCACACCTGAAAGAAATCGAATTCTTTATCTACAAGAAGCTAAATTAATAACTCAAGATATTAGCAATCATATAGATAAGATCAGTCAATTTTACTTCCATTTAGATACCCCTGTTTATTTTTTCGATGATAAGAAAACATTAATTGCACAAACAGAATACTGCATGAGTCTGGGACTAGATTTCCATGAGAGTAAGTTCTTGCAAGAAATCATCTCAGTACCTACCGAAACCAATAATAGTAAGTATCTTCAAGTTATCCAAGTTAATAAAGCTGTAAAAATTTTCATCGTTTATAAAGATACCATTATTAATGAATTCAAAGAAATTATTGGTTATTCGATCCGCATATCTCCATATATCATGCCATCAATTCCATTAATAATGGAGAAAGTATTTAACGTAGTAAAATTACCTTATAGTTCAGTCCCTGAAGAAATAATTTTTACTAAAAAACAACTTTTTGTAATCTATTTCTACATCAGGAATTTTTGGAATCAAAGAATTAGTCAGATACTTAGTGAAATTGGCTTTAAAATGACTTCAGGTAGAGTAAATGAGCATCTTGCTAATATAAAATCAAAACTCAAGATCAATGCCAAAAATCAGCTTTTAGACCGAGCTATTGCGATGAATCATCACTTTATTCCTAGAGAGCTAATTAAAACAGGTCTCTTTAATATTAATGATACCGAAATTGATAAATGGATTTGCTAGCTAAGCCAGATACTATAATCTGACTTAGCTTGTGGCAAATGCGATTAATGTTTGAAATGACGAATACCAGTAAATATCATGCTAATACCATGCTCGTTACAGGCATCAATAGACTCTTGATCGCGCATTGAACCACCGGGCTGGATAATCGCTTTAATCCCAGCTTTGGCACATTCATCAACACAGTCACGGAATGGAAAAAATGCATCTGATGCCAATACACCACCATCTTTTGCCCGTTCAATTGCCTGCGCCGTTGCCCAGATACGATTGGTTTGCCCGGCACCGATTCCTTTAGCAACGCCGTTTTTGGCAACAACAATTGCGTTTGATTTCACATGCTTAACAACTTTCATAGCCATAGTCAAATCAGCAATATCTGCTTCTTGTGGTTTGGTATTGGTAACAACATTTAAACCTTCGGCAAATTTGCTATCACTATCTTGGATAAGAATCCCACCATCGACTGTTACGTATTCAAATTTACCTTGTGGCTTCTCTGTTTTAATCTTGATTACTCGTAAGTTTTTCTTAGTTTGTAGCTCAGCTAATGCCTCAGGGGTAAACGAAGGTGCCATCACAATCTCAAGAAAGGTATTATTCATATCTCTGGCGGTTGCCAGATCAACTTCTTTATTAATTGCAACTATCCCACCAAAGATCGACACAGGATCACTAGCATGCATTTTGGCATAAGCATCACTAACCGAAGAGCCGGTTGCTACACCACAAGGTGTAGAATGCTTAACCCCACAAGCAGCAAACTCATCAAACTCACTAACAACCTTCCATGCAAGATCCATATCACGAATATTATTAAAAGATAGCTCTTTACCGTGTAACTGCTCAAAATCTTTTAAAACACCAGCTTCTGTAGTTGCCACATAGTATGCAGCCTTTTGGTGTGGGTTCTCACCATAACGCAAATCATCAACTTTTTTATATGACATATTAAGATAAGTCGGAAACTCTTCATCACCAAGAAGAAATTTACTAATTGCCCCGTCATAAGCAGAGGTAAGATTAAATACCTTACCAGCTAGCTTTTTGCGAGTAGCAAAGCTTACTTCTTTAGTTCCTGACAATTCCTCTTTTATATTAGCGTAATCACTAGGTTCGGTAATTACAATAACATCTTTAAATGCTTTGGCAGCCGAACGCAGCATGGTTGGTCCACCAATATCGATAAACTCAACTTTTTCTTCAAAACTAATATCTTTTACCACTTCATCGAAAAATGGATATAGATTCACAATCACCATATCAATGGTTTCAATATTGTGTTTAGCGATGGTTTCCATATGTACGGGATTATCGCGAATCGCAAGAATACCACCATGTACATTTGGATGTAAAGTTTTCACCCGTCCATCAAGCATTTCTGGAAAATTAGTAATTTCACTTATATCAGTTACTTTCAAGCCTTCCTGCTGAAGGTATTTATAGGTGCCACCAGTCGAAATTAATTCTACACCTTGAGACAATAAAAACCTTGCAAAATCAGCAATTCCATTTTTATCATAAACACTTATTAACGCTCTTTTTAACATCAATTTTCCTTAAAAACTATAGGGGGTTTCTTCAACATTAAGATTCTTAGCAGTAAATCTAGCTAAAACAAATAGATAATCTGACAAGCGATTCAAATATATCTGCTGACTAGGCTCAATACTCTCAAACTGAAAAGCAGTAACAAGCTTACGCTCAAGCCGCCTACAAATACTTCGGGCAATATGAATTTGCGAAATTATCGGATGTCCAAATAGATAGATAAAGCTACTCAATGGTGGTAACTCAAGATCCATCTTATCAATAAAAGACTCAAGCTGATTTATATTTTCTGTCAGATTAAGGGTTTCATAACCTTTTGCCTTAGCAATCGACGCATTAAGCCTAAATAAGGTATTAATAATTTCGCTAATCTGATTTTTGCTATTCTTATCCTCAACTAGATCATGAACTAACCCAAGGTAGCTACTTAATTCATCACTATCGCCAAGCACATCAATGAGGATATCCGCTTTACTGACTCTAGTACCATTATAAAGACTAGTTTCACCAGTATCACCAGTTTTGGTATATATTTTCATTGCTTACTCAGCAATTACTTTTACTGCGTTAGCAACTTCCTTCGCTCGAGATCTGGCAATTTCAATGGACTCAGCAAAACTTAGGGCAACACCCATACGGCGCTTAATAAAACCTTCTGGCTTAGCAAATAAGCGTAAATCGCTATCTGGCACTGCTAATGCCTGTTCAAGATTAGCGTAAGATAATGCATCTTTATCCACACCCGCATAAATAACGTGGCTAGCGCCAATTTCCTTCTGCTTAGGATTAACCGGTAAACCAAGAATCGCACGCGCATGAAGCTCAAATTCGTTCTGATATTGAGTAATCATCGTTACCATGCCTGTATCATGTGGACGTGGGCTCACCTCTGAAAACCAAACCTCATCACCACTAACAAAAAGTTCAACTCCAAATATACCAAGACCACCGAGATTATCAGTAATAGTTTTCGCAATTTGCTGCGCTTTAGCTAAGGCATTCTCCGACATAGGCTGTGGCTGCCAACTTTCAACATAGTCACCAGCTACCTGACGATGCCCAATCGGATTACAAAAATGGGTTTCTACTTTGCCAGCTGCGTTTTTCGCGCGTACTGTAAGAAGTGTAATTTCAAAATCAAAATCAATTTTTGCTTCAACAATCACTTCGCATTTATTAACTCGCCCAGCCTGATTAGCATATTCCCACGCAGCTTCAACCTCGCTGGCTGAACTAATCATTGATTGCCCTTTACCGGAGGAAGACATAACTGGCTTGATAAAACAAGGAAAACCAATTTCCGTAGTTGCTACTTTCAATTCATCAAGCGATTTGGCAAAACGATAGTTTGAAGTAGGCAACTGTAATTCTTCACTTGCAAGCGTTCTGATTCCTGCCCGATTCATGGTAAGATTAACTGCTCTTGCCGTTGGTATGACTGTAGCTAAATGAGAGTCTTCGATTTCAAGTAATACTTCTGTTGCAATGGCTTCTATTTCTGGTACAACCAGATTAGGTTTTTCATTTATAATTAGTTCGCGTAGTGCAGCTGCATCGGTCATGGCAATTACGTGTGAACGGTGCGCCACCTGCATTGCTGGTGCATTAGCATAACGATCAACAACAATCACTTCAACACCAAGCCGTTGTAATGCGATAACGACTTCTTTACCAAGCTCACCGCCACCAAGAAACATAACCTTAAAAGCACTTTTCGTTAATGCCGTACCTAATTGCATTTTATTTCTCCAATATTTTTCTGATTGCGGCAAGCATTGCTAGATGTTCTGTCTGCTGCACTCGTAGCCGTAGGCTTTCTACCGTATCATCCTTCAAAACCGGAACTTTTTGCTGAACTATTATCTGTCCGCAATCAATTTCACTAGTTACCAAATGAACGGTACAGCCGGATTCAGTTTCACCGCTAGCCAATACAGCCTCATGAACGCGATTACCCCACATGCCATGTCCGCCAAATTTTGGCAATAATGAAGGATGAATATTGATTATCCGGTTTTGCCATTTATCAATAAAAGCATTATCTAAAATAGACAAAAATCCGGCAAGAACGATCAGGCTGCTATCCTGCGGAATCAATTTATCGATTTCTTGTGATAACTCTTCACGATAAGTCTTTCTATCTACGAGATAGGCAGGAATACCTGCCTCTTTTGCTCGCGTAAGTCCATAGCAATCACGATCTGCAATCACACCAGCAATATTACAATCTAACTCACCATGCTTAATTGCATCAATAATACTTTGTAAATTTGACCCACTCCCAGATACCAAGACTACTATTTTAGGCATATTTTTTCATTACCACTGGTAATAGTACCGATAATTTCTGGGAACTCACCGTTTTCTTCAAGTATTTTTACTATATTAGCTGCGTTATCAGGGTTAACCACCATCACAAAACCAAGCCCCATATTGAAAGTACCATACATTTCTTCACGTGGCACACCTAGTTTTTCAATCAGATCAAAAATCGGTAAAGCTTTAATTTTAGCCTTATCAATTGTCGCACATAAACCATCAGGAATTACACGCGGAATATTTTCATATAAACCGCCACCAGTAATATGCGCCATCCCATTGACTGCAAATTTCTCTAATACCGCCAGAACTGGCTTAACGTAAATCTTAGTCGGTGTCAATAAAGCTTCGCCAATTGGCATACCATTAAAGTCAATAGTTAAATCAGTAATCAATTTACGTACCAATGAGAATCCATTACTATGCACACCACTACTTGGTAAACCGATAATTACATCACCCTCGCGGATTTTGTCACCAGTTATAACGGCATCTTTTTCAACAACACCAACCGCAAAACCAGCAATATCATATTCACCCGGCTGATAAAAACCAGGCATTTCAGCAGTTTCACCACCAACTAAGGCTGCGCCTGATTGCAAACAACCTTCAGTAATGCCGCTAACTATTTGCGCTGCAACTTCAGCATCAAGCCTGCCACAAGCCAAATAATCAAGAAAAAATAACGGCTTAGCACCATGACACAAAATATCATTGACACACATTGCCACGCAATCAATACCTATAGTATTATATTTATTCAAGGTGAAAGCTATTTTTAGCTTGGTACCGACCCCATCCGTACCAGAAACAAGAACTGGATTATTATATTTACCAAGCTCATAAAGGGCACCAAAGCTACCTAATTCAGTTAGAACATTTTTATTATAGGTGCGTTTAACCATATCTTTTATCAGTCCAACGCTTTTATAACCTTCTTCTTTATCAACACCTGCACTTTTATAAGTTACCATTATTTAATTTTTCCTAAATTGTAATTACTCATACTATGTAGCTCTGTAACTGCCGGAATATGTAGCAAGAGCAAGGCGCAAAGCGACACGATTTACATAAGAAGTAAATAAGGAGCCTTGCAACACAGCTATTGCGGGATAGTCCAAGCAGTTACACTAAATTTATTATTCTCGTTCGATATGTGCGATTGGATAACTAGCGGTAAAACAACCATCGCAAAATTGATCACTACCCAAAATCCTACGTTGATTATCTAATGAGAGAAAGTCGAGACTATCCGCATTGATTTCTTGACAAATCTCATCGCAACTCATTTTACTGGCAATTAGTTCTTCTTTACTAGAAATATCGACACCAAAGAAGCATTCACTTCTAACCATTGGTGAAGCAAGCCTAAAATGAACTTCTTTTGCCCCAGCGTCACGTAGTAGCCGCACAAGTTTTTTGGCAGTAGTACCACGCACCAGTGAATCATCAACTAGAATCACTCGTTTATCTTTGATCACTTGCTTTAGCGGATTAAGTTTTAATTTAACCGCCTGTTCGCGCATGCTCTGATTCGGTAAAATAAAGCTACGCCCCATATATTTGCTCCGTACCAAACCCATTGCATATGGAATACCACTTACTTCAGAGTAACCAATCGCTGCTACTACACCAGAATCAGGTACTCCAATTACCACATCCGCATCAACCGGGCTTTGAGTATATAATGCCTTCCCGGCTTCCTGACGAATATTATAAACATCCAATCCATCAAGATGACTGTCTGGGCGTGAAAAATAAATATACTCAAAAGAACATGATGCTCGGCGAGTTTCTTTGGTATAACGGGAAGAATGAAGACCATTCCCATCAATAACTATCATTTCTCCCGGCTCAACATCGCGTACTAGCTCAGCACCAACAATATCAAGAGCGCAACTTTCCGAAGCAAAAACATAGGTATCACTATCCCGCATCTTACCATAGCAAAGTGGACGAATACCAAGTGGGTCACGTACCGCAATCAGTTTATTCCCGATCAGCATAACCAAAGCATATGCACCGCGAATAGTATTACAAGTATCATGTATCGCCTGTTCTAGTCCCATCCAGCCACGTTTTGCCAATAGATTAAGAATTACTTCCGTATCACTACTAGTTTGGAAAATCGCACCATCAAGCTCAAGCTCACGTCTAAGAGAATGTGCATTTACCAGATTTCCATTATGTGCAAGCGCGATTGCACCTAATACAGACTGAGCAAATAAGGGCTGGGCATTGGCTAATACTGAGCTACCTGTCGTTGAATAACGAACATGCCCAATAATCGCATTCCCAATCTTTGTTGCTAACTGATCTGGATTAAATACCTCGTTTACAAGCCCCATACCTTTTACAGTTTCAAGATGCCCAAAATTCCCGATCGAAATTCCGGCACTTTCCTGTCCCCGATGCTGAAGGGCAAAAAGCCCACAATATGCCATATAAGCAATAGCTGGAACCTGTTCTTTAGAATAAACGGCAAAGACGCCACACTCTTCTTCCATCTTATCCGAGGCAAAGTTATTTTCATTAATAGGCTTGATGGGTATAGTTTTATGATTCATATTAATTACTTGTTAACCGTTTAAGTACTTCTTGATAGGCTTCTTCAACATTTCCCAAATCACGGCGAAAACGATCCTTATCCATCTTCTCACCCGTTTTAGCATCCCATAAGCGGCAAGTATCTGGGCTTATTTCATCAGCAAGGATTATTTCCCCATTTGCGGTTCTACCAAATTCGATTTTGAAATCAACCAAGATAATCCCACGGCTGGCAAAAAATTCCTGCAAAACGCTATTTATCTTTCTGGTTTCAGCGTAAATTTTATCCAATTCTTCATAACTTGCAGCTTTTAGCGCTACAGCATGATGATCATTAATTAGCGGATCGCCTAGCTCATCATTTTTATAAGAGATTTCCAAAATCGTATTATCTGGTTTAGTTCCCTCTTCGATATTCAAACGCTTTGCCAAACTACCAGCAATCAGATTTCTAACGATAACTTCAAGAGGAACAATCGTAACTTTTTCACACAGCTGATCACGCTCATTTAACTGTTCTTTGAAATGGGTACGAATACCATGCTTAGCCAGTTCGTTAAATATTGCTTGTGCAATTTTATTATTCATCACACCTTTTTCGGCGATGCTACCTTTTTTTTGATTATTAAAAGCCGTTGCATCATCTTTATAGTGAACGATAATCAGATTTGGATCATCGGTTGCATAAATCTGTTTGGCTTTACCTTCGTATAAGAATGCTCTTTTTTCCATCTGCCTATCTCCTATTAATTAAAATATAAAACACCATTGGCAAAAATATCTTGATTTTTATCGCCAACAATATTTTTATAAAGATTCTCGCCCTTACGCTCAGAATGTCCCATTTTACCTAAAATCCGCCCATCCAATGAAGTAAGTGCTTCGATCGCATAGTCAGAACCATTTGGATTATAAATACCATCCAAAGTTGGCTGACCATCTAGATCAACATACTGACAAGCAATTTGTCCATTTGCTGCTAGCTCTTTTGCTAATTCAGGGCTAATCACAAGACGCCCTTCACCATGTGACATAGCAATTTGTTTGATCTCACCAATATTAAACGAACTTAACCATGGCGATTGATTACTTACGATTTTAGTCGCAGATAAACGCGAGATATGTCGCCCAATAACGTTATAAGTTAAAGTAGGATTATCCTCAGTTAAATCAGCCACTTCACCAAAAGGTAGTAAGCCAGATTTAATCAATGCCTGAAATCCATTACATATCCCAAGAATCAAGCCATCACGAGCCAATAAGCCATGCACCGCATCACGTACTTGAATATTGCGCAATATCGTAGCAATGAATTTTGCCGAACCGTCCGGCTCATCACCAGCACTAAAGCCACCTGGCAGCATCAAAATCTGCGAGTTATTAATCAGATTGACTAATTTATCAATTGACTGATTAATATAGCTTGGCGATAAATTATTAAATACCATAATATCGCTTATAGCACCAGCAAAATCAAATGCCCGCTTGCTATCATACTCGCAATTAGTACCAGGGAATACTGGAATTACCACTCTTGGTTTGGCAACTGATTGTCTTGCTTTAACTCGTGACGGTGTACCCTGTAACCTCATACTAAAATCACTGGCAAAATTGGCATCGCTAACAGGTTTCGTTATTGGGAATACAGGATTAAGCGTACCTTGCCAAATAGCAATCAACTCATCTAGAGCAATTACTTCGCCACCTAATTTAGCTAAAGGCTCCGCGATTACATTCCCCAAAAGGATAAATTCGCTAGATGATAATTTTTCATTAGTCGCAAACACCAGCCCACCATAATAACTATTGAATAAGCCCAATGACTCTAAACCATCAACCAATTCAAAGCCAAGTTTATTCCCGAAGCTCATTTTGCTTATAGCTTCAAGAATACCAGCAAAGCCGATTGCCATGGCTCCATTGATTATACCAGTAGCAATTAACTCCTGAATTAATTTATAAGCATTAAGCGTTTCTTTAGCTTCAAGGATATTATTTTCGTCATAGCTTGGTAAATAAGCATAGATATAATTACCTGCAGCTTTAAATTCTGGCGAGATTATCCCACTAGCTAAAGTCGGTGCAACGGCAAATGAAATCAAAGTTGGTGGAACATTAATTTCATTAAACGTGCCACTCATTGAATCTTTACCGCCAATAGCCGCCAATTCAAGCTCTTGCTGTGCTTTATACGCACCTAGTAATGCATTAAATGGTTTAGCCCATTTATATGGATCCGTGCCTAATTTTTCAAAATATTCCTGAAAAGAAAACCTTATTTTCTGATAATCACCACCAGCTGCAACTATTTTGGCAACAGATTCATAAACTGCATAATAAGCACCATGGAAGGTAGATTTACTTGATAAATATGGATCATAACCAAAGCTGGCAATCGAAGCCGCATCAGTTTGCCCATCAATCAATGGGAATTTTTGCACCGATACTTGCGTAGGAGTTAACTGATATTTACCGCCAAAAGGCATTAATACCGTAGTAGCACCAATCGTAGCATCAAACATGTCGACCATGCCCTGCTGTGAACAAACATTAAGATTTGCTAGCATGGTTTTTAGCTGATCAGCTAAGGTATTAGTAACTGATTCTTGCTTAAATAAATCATTGCTCTCATTAGCAGCAACGATTATTTTTGCTTCAGATTTGGCACCATTGGTATCAAGAAAAGAACGTTCAAGATTAACAATCATATCACCGCGCCAAGTCATGGTCATTCTTGGCTCACTGCTTACTTCGGCAACAAATGTGGCTTCAAGATTCTCAGCATTCGCTAATTCAATAAATTTAGCCATATCATTTCTGGCAATCACAACTGCCATCCGCTCTTGCGATTCAGAAATCGCAAGTTCAGTTCCGGTTAAGCCATGATATTTGGTGGGAACCTTATCAAGATCAATGGCAACTCCAGCCGCCAGTTCACCAATTGCAACTGATACGCCACCAGCACCAAAGTCATTACACTTCTTAATTAGTCGGGTAACTTCAGGATTTCTAAATAAGCGCTGAATTTTACGCTCAATAACCGGATTACCCTTTTGTACCTCAGCACCGCACAGCGCCGCCGAGTCAATAGTATGTTCTTTGGATGAGCCAGTAGCACCACCGCAGCCATCACGCCCGGTACGTCCACCAAGAAGGATAATTACATCACCAGCTTCCGGCTGATCACGACGAATATTGGCATAGGGAGCAGCTGCAACCACCATCCCAACCTCCATTCGCTTCGCCTTATAGCCCGGATGGTAAATTTCTTTTACATGAGTAGTTGCAAGTCCGATCTGATTTCCATAACTCGAAAAACCATGAGCGGCTTTAGTCGTAATTTTTTTCTGTGGTAATTTACCCGGCAATGTATCTTCAATTGCTTCAAGAGGATTTGCCGCACCACTGACGCGCATAGCCTGATATACATAAGAACGCCCAGATAATGGGTCACGAATTGCACCACCAACACAGGTAGATGCACCACCATAAGGCTCGATTTCAGTTGGATGATTATGGGTTTCATTTTTAAATTGCAACGACCATTTTTGTGGCTTACCATCAATCTCAATATCAACCAGAATTGAACAAGCATTTATTTCATCAGAAAGCTCAAGATCATCAAGTTTACCAGCTTTTTTAAATTGCTTACCACAAATAGTTGCTAAATCCATCAAGGTAACTGGTTTATTATTTATCTTATTGGCATGGACATATTCGCGACTTAGTAAGTACTGATTATAGGTTTCTTGATAGAGTTTACTATATTTACCAGAAGCGAATTGAATATCAATCAAATGCGTTTCAAAGGTTGTATGGCGACAATGATCTGACCAATAAGTATCAAGAACTTTTATTTCTGTTTCGCTAGGATCTCTCCCAACCTGATTTTTGAAATAATCCTGCACACACTGTAAATCAGCAAGCGTCATGGCAAGCCCATGCAAAGCTCTAAAACCGTTAAGAGCAGCTTCATCAAACTGATTAAATCCACTATAACGTGGAACGGCTACGGGCTGATTATCTATAAATACTGGCTTAATCTCATTTAAATTTTTCTCGCGGTATTCCAGCGGATTAATGTAGTAATTCTTTATCTTTGCCAACTCATCATCAGTCAATTCGGGATTAGTGATTATTAATTTGCCAGTAGTGATGTCAAGGTTGGGATTATTAATAGAGAGAAGATTGAAGGCCTGAATCGCAGAATCTGCGCGCTGATCATATTGTCCCGGTAATGGCTCAACGGCAAACCATGAGCGTCCCAGTTCGGGAGTCTTCTCCGTTATCAAATCAACAGGCAGTTCAGCTAGAACGGTATTTTTCACCAGCTCTAAATCAGCGGAAGTTATATTAAAAAGGTCGTAGATATTAATTAAGCGGAGAGAAGTGAGATTTTTTAGATGTAGATTTTGTTTAAGATCAGCAATTAATTGACTTGCTTCAATATTAAACTTGGTCTTTTTCTCAACAAATATTCGATAGTTGGTCATTAGGTCACCATAGGGTATTAGAAAAATTGCTTATGCAGAAACTCTTAAATAATGCACCGCACAATTCAAGCGCATATTATACACAATTTGGCAAAATTCTGCTCTTAAATAGCAGCTTACCCCATACATATAAATCATCATTAAATGGCTTAGATATAGCTAGTTTGAGCTACAACAAGTAAATAAAAAAATAAATCAGTCACAATGATATTGCATGAGCATAATCAGTATAGCGAAGATAAAAGCAATAACCCTAGTTAATACAATGCTAAAATAGTGGTAGTACACCTCAACTAAGATAAATAAATCGTAATTACTCATACTATGCAGCTCTGTAACCGCTGGAATATGTAGCAAGGCGCAAGGCAACGCGGTTTACAAAATAAATAAGGAGCCTTGCAATACCGCTATTGCGAGATAATCCAAGTAGTTACGATAAATCGACTATATTTACATGAGGTCACAAAATCAATACATATTTATGGTTAAATGAAAATGTGTCTAGCAATCCCAACCCAAATTATTGAGCTTCTGGATAATCAAATGGCTATTACCTCACTATCTGGAGTAAAAAAAGAAATCTCTCTTGCCCTACTGATGGACGAAGTTAAAATTGGCGATTATGTTATTGTTCATGCAGGCTATGCCTTAAATCGACTAGATGAGGACGATGCAAGAAAAACACTAGCGTACTTTGCTGAATTACTAAATGAAGAGAATTATAATGAAATACATTGACGAATTTAGAAATTCACAAGTTGCCAAAAAACTTATTGAAAATATCCAGCGAAAAATAAATCCAGAGCGAAAATATAATCTGATGGAATTTTGTGGTGGACACACTCATGCCATTCACCGTTATGGAATTAATCAAATATTACCAGCAAATATCAAGCTTATTCATGGTCCGGGTTGCCCGGTATGCGTTCTACCGATACCAAGAATCGATCAGGCAATCTGGCTTGCAAATCAGCCAGATGTGATCTTATGCTCCTATGCGGATATGCTACGCGTGCCAGGTGATAAACAAGATAGTTTATTAAAAGCCAAAGCGCGTGGTGCACAAATACAAATAGTTTATTCGGTACTTGATGCGCTCGAAATCGCGAAAAACCAGTCAGACAAGATGATAATATTTTTTGCTATCGGATTTGAAACCACAACTCCGCCAACCGCACACGCAATTCTTGAAGCAAAAAAGATGGGGTTAGATAATTTCAAGGTATTCTGTAATCATGTTTTAACACCAGTTGCTATGACTGCAATCCTTGATGATAACGAGGTAAATATTGATGGCTTTATTGGTCCCTCTCATGTAAGTATTATCGTTGGTAGCGATGCATATCGTGAAGTAGCACAGGAATACCAAAAGCCGGTAGTAATCGCCGGATTTGAGCCACTTGATGTACTGCAGTCAATCGAATACCTAATAGATTTGATCAATGAAAATAAACCGGATATTATCAATCAATATACCCGCGCAGTAAATCCAGAAGGAAATCTAAAAGCACAAGAAATAATTGCTCGCGTGCTTGAGAAACGCCAACAATTTAGCTGGCGCGGACTGGGGCAAATCGCTAAAAGTGGACTAAAGATTCGGCAGGAGTATGCGCATTTTGATGCCGAGGTTTACTATAATCTTCCAGAATTTCAGAGTGATGATGTAAAATCATGTGAATGTCCACAGATTCTACGTGGAATCAAAGAACCCAAAGACTGTAAGCTTTTTGGAAAGGCGTGCACTCCAGAAAATCCAATGGGAGCATGCATGGTTTCTTCCGAAGGCGCATGTGCTGCCGCATTTCAATATTCATTAATTAGCCGCTAGATAAAGAGAATTAGACAAATGAAGATAAACTACAAAGGAAATATCGATTTAACTATTGGTGCGGGTGGTCGGGCAATGAATCAGCTAATTCATGATTTAATGCTAGCAGAATTTGATAATGAATTTCTCGCTCAGCAAGGTGATCAGGCGATTTTGCCGCCAGCAAATGGTAAACTAGCATTTTCTACCGATAGCTATGTAGTTTCTCCACTTTTTTTCAATGGTGGTGATATTGGTTCGCTAGCAATAAATGGCACTGTCAATGATCTAGCAGCTGGTGGCGCAACCCCGCTTTATATAGCTGCAGGCTTTATCATTGAAGAAGGTTTTCCTTTAGCTCAACTACGTGAAATCGTCAAATCAATGGCGAAAGCGGCAAAAACTGCAAATGTAAAAATCGTAACTGGCGATACTAAGGTAGTTGAAAAAGGCAAAGGTGATGGAATTTTTATTAATACCAGTGGGATTGGAGTAGTTGAAAATGACTGGGTGGCAACTAGCCCACAAACAGATGATTTAGTCATCATAAATGGGGCAATTGGCGATCATGGAATGGCAATTATGTCTAAACGCCAAGGGCTTAATTTTGCCTCAGATATTAGTAGCGATTGTGCGGCTCTAAATTCACTTATCGCTAGTCTTGCTCCATATCAAAAGCATATAAGGATTATGCGTGATCCAACTAGAGGCGGTGTTTCGGCGGTTTTAAACGAATGGGCAACATTTTATAATTGCAGCTTTGAGATTGATGAAGAAAAGCTCCTAGTAAATGAATCAGTGCGCGGACTTAGTGAAATTCTTGGGTTTGATCCACTACATATTGCCAATGAAGGTAAAGTTATGCTGGTAGTTGCTAAAGATTATGCAGATGAAATTTGTTCGCTTATGAAAAACCATCCTTTGGGGCAAGAAAGTAGAATCATTGCCAAAGTTAACCCAGCAAGTCAAGTAAAAGTAAGTATGAAAACTCTGTTTGGTGGACTACGTAGGGTTGATTGGTTAAATGGTGAGCAATTACCACGTATCTGCTAGCTATTGGGCTAAAAATTTCACCATTAAGCCGCGATTAGCTAATGGATAATAACCCCTTCTACTCGTAGACTAACTAAACGTAAATAAACGTATTGATAGAGGGGAATTATCGGATAAGCTTTTATTGCGACATTGAGGAAATAATAAGCAGCGCAATTTGCTTATAATCAAAAATATTAATTCTCCACATCAAAAAATTGCAAAATAAGCATTTTTATGCTATAAATCAACTCTGAGACTTGCAAGAATGATTTTTGACTCTATATACGAAATGAAAGGTTTTTAAAACACATATTCCCGGAGGATTTATGACAGAACGTGAGCAATTTAGACAATTATTAGAGTATCTTGATGGTAAAATTGTAGGTCAAAAAGACCTTACCAAACGGCTGCTAATTTCATTATTAGCAGGTGGGCACCTACTCGTAGAAGGCGCGCCTGGCTTAGCCAAAACTACAGCAATTAAAACTCTTTCTTCCTGCATTGAGTGTTCATACCACCGCATACAGTTTACACCTGACTTACTACCAGCTGATTTAACTGGTACCGATATTTATGTACCAGAACAGCAAACGTTCCAGTTTCAGGCTGGACCATTATTTCATAATTTTCTTCTTGCCGATGAGATTAACCGGGCACCAGCAAAAGTCCAGTCAGCTCTTCTTGAAGCAATGGGTGAAAAACAGATAACTATCGGTAAAAAAACCTATCCTCTACCGCAATTATTTTTAGTAATGGCAACCCAAAATCCTATCGAGCAGGAAGGAACCTACCCCCTACCTGAAGCACAACTTGATCGTTTTATGCTCTATGTCAAAATCGGCTATCCAGATAGCAATGCTGAAGCACAGATTCTTGCACTTAATCGCAATCTTAATAAAACTGAAAACGAAAACCGACCAACACTTAGTCAGGAAGCAATTTTTAAAGCGCAGCAAGAATTAAACGCAATCCATCTAAGTAAAGCGGTTGAAGAATACATAATTCAACTTATCATGGCTAGCAGATATCCGGAGAAATATTCAGAAGAGCTTGCCAAATGGATTCGTTTTGGTAGTAGTCCACGTGGGACAATTGCGCTTGAAAAAACGGCCCGTGCCCATGCCTGGCTTGATGGGCGGGATTATGTTACTCCACATGATATTCATGCCATTATTCATGAAGTGTTACGTCACCGGATTCTATTAAGTTTTGATGCCGAAGTTGAATCAGTTACTAGCGATCAGGTAATTGATAAACTACTTAATCTGGTTCCAATTCCATAAACTGACCTAATTAGGCTTTTATAGTTATCTGAATAACGCTGATTTCAACTTTATTTAGCTATAAAAGCCTTGTCGTTACAGCAAAATTTACTAGGGTAGCAACAATGAGTCAGGAAAAAAATCTAAATAATGGAATACGTCCGGTTATAAAAGAATTGCTGGCATTAAAGCATCATGCAGCTGGAATCCAGTTTTTTAATAATCGCAAAGTTCACTCAGTTCAGGCAGGGATGAGATTATCTCCAGCCCGTGGACGGGGAATGGATTTTGAAGAAGTTCGGCATTACCAATCCGGTGATGACGTGCGTCTTATTCACTGGTCGCTGACAGCAAGGCTTGGCAAACCATTTACTAAAATTTATCGTGAAGAACGTGAAAGGTTGATTTATTTAGTTATTGATCAGTCTTCGGCAATGCATTTTGGTACGAGAGTCTGCTTCAAAAATGTACTAGCCGCCAAAGTAGCCGCATTACTTGGTTTCGCAGCACTTGATCATCATGAACAGGTGGGCGGGATTATTTTTAATGATAAGAATGCCGAATATATCCAACCCAAACGTAGCCGTCAGTCATTGCTTCAGATGTTTAATATCCTCCATAATAATCAGGGCATCAAGCACTATCAGGGTGGACTTGAAAATAATCTGCAACTCTTGAGTCAAAAAATCCAATCCGGCAGTGTAGTGATAATCATTAGCGATTTTAATGATTATTCCGCCAACATTAAGAATTTTCTCAATATAATCAATCGCAAAGCCGAAATTATCAATGTCTTTATTTATGATCCATTAGAGTCTAATCTCCCCGATCATGGATATTATAATTTTACCGACGATGGTAAACGTAAACTCGAAATTAGCGCAACCAAAAATAATCGCCATTTATATAGTAATAATTTTAACGAACGCCTTAGCGAAATAGAAAATTTCTCGCGCAAAAATCGCATGCAATTTGTAAAACTGGCTACCAATGATAATCTGGTAGGAAAAATTAATCATGGAATTTTAAAATATGGATACTAATACTAATCCGTTAGCAGAACTAAAAGACGTCCATCTGCCAGCTCCAGTATCTATCTTCCCACTAGCAACTGGCTGGTATATCGTTATTGTGCTCATATTTATTTTAGTAGCAGTGCTTATCTGGTGGCAGCTACGCCGACATAAGAAAAAACAGCAACAACAGGAAATCTTTAGCCTATTAAAGCAAATTAAAGCTAATGCAGTAACTACATCCGATGAAAAAACTATTGAAGAATGCTCAATTTTATTGAAACGGGTTGCCGTTGCCAAATTCCCGGAACAAAAACCGCAATTACTCTTTGGCAAAAATTGGCTGCAATTTCTTGATAAAACAGGCAAAACCAGCGAATTTACCACTGGTTGTGGACATTACTTGGGTGAAATATACCAAAAACAGCAACTAGAAGATAAAGAGGCTTTTTTTACCCTTATTGAAAAATGGCTAAGGAGTGTAATATGATCCAGATTGCTTATCCTTGGCTATTTGCAGTAGTAGTATTGCCATTTATCGGATATTGGCTATTACCCAAAAGCACTCATAAAAATGCCAGCGCACTGAAAGTCCCATTTTTTAATCGGCTATTACAAACATTTGATGGCTTAACGATTGAAGAACAAGGTAATCGCTTATCTTGGCTAAAATACTTATGGCTAATAATCTGGATTTTAATTGTCATCTCTGCTAGTGGAATAGAGTGGCTGGGTAAACCGTTATCAATTCCACAAAGTGGACGTGATCTTTTAATGGCAGTGGATTTATCCGGTAGTATGGAAACTCCGGATATGGTGATTAATGGTAATAATATCAGCCGGATTGATATGGTGAAACAGGTTGGTAGCCAATTTATCAATAATCGGGTTGGTGATAGGCTTGGGCTAATTCTATTTGGCTCCAGACCATATTTGCAAACTCCATTAACCTTTGACCGGAAAACTGTCGCCCAAATGCTTGATGATGCTACGCTTGGCATCGCTGGACCACAAACCGCGATTGGCGATGCAATTGGATTAGCAGTAAAGCGTCTTCTTGACTACCCAAGTAAAAGTAAAGCACTAATTTTACTAACTGATGGCGGCAATAATGCTGGAGTTCTTGCTCCATTAAAAGCTGCTGAATTAGCGAAAGAAGCACATATAAAAATCTATACCATTGGAATTGGCGCCACTAGTATGCAAGTACCTGGATTATTTGGTAGTAGAACCGTTAATCCATCTAGTGATCTAGATATTGATAGTCTAAGACAAATTGCTGCAATTACAGGTGGTGAATTTTTCCGTGCCGAAGATGTATCGCAATTACAAAGTATTTATGGAACGATAAATCAACTTGAACCGATAAAATCAGATTCAGTTACGGTACGCCCAGTAACTCCATTATATCCCTGGACTCTTGGCGTAGCCTTACTATTAAGCTATCTGTGTATTCTTCTTAAATTAAGGAGTACTCGCCATGCTAACTAATTTTCATTTTTTACGCCCATGGTGGTTTCTTGCTCTAATCCCTGCAATTATACTCTATTTGTATTATCATAAGAGAAGTCCTAAAACTAATAATAATTGGGCAGAATACTGTGATCCACACTTATTACCACACCTAATAAGTGATTATCGTGAAGAAAAAAGCTCATGGTTGGCTCATATTCTTTTATCGGCATGGCTGGTAGCAGTTCTGGCACTATGTGGACCAACTTGGTCACAATATGCAGAAAATATTTATCAGAAAAATGTTGCCCGAATTATTGCGCTCGATGTTTCACCATCAATGAATTCTGCTGATATTCCACCTTCTCGGTTAGAACGAGCAAAATATAAGGTTCTTGATCTCTTAAAGCAGCTAAAAGAAGGCCAAACAGGATTAGTGGTTTTCTCTGGTAGTCCGTTTGTGGTATCACCATTAACTAACGATACAAATACAATCGCTAGTATGGTTCCAGTCCTTGACTCTTCAATTGTACCAGTGGATGGTTCAGACATAGCTAAAGCATTAAAAAAATCAGCACAGCTACTAAGTCAGTCTGGTTTTAGCCGTGGACAGATAATACTTGTGACAGATACCCGCCCTACTCCTGAAGATGAAAGAGAGGCAGCAAAACTAGCAGCAAATGGATATACTATAAATGTTCTTGCAATCGGAACAGCCCAAGGTGGTCCAGTTAGTAATGCTAGTGGTGGTTTTGCGACAGATAAAAATGGTAATGTAGTTTTTTCTAAGCTTGATAGCCATGAGTTACAGGCTCTCGCAACTAAAGGGAATGGTAACTTTATAGCCTTTAGCAACGATGATAGCGATGTAGATGCAATTCTTAATTCTATCAATAATAATGTTCTTGAGGATGGCAAACCTACTGCGCAAATGGAAACCAAAAGCTTATGGAAAGACGAAGGACACTGGTTAATCTGGCTATTACTGATTCTAGTAGTAATTATTGCTAGAAAAGGTTGGCTAGAAAAAATATCCTAAAAAAGTATAGGTGAAAGATGAATAGAAGAATTAAACTAAAATATATTTGCTTGGGTATTATATTTTTACCGCAATTAAGTTTGGCTTTTAGCTGGAAAGACTTATGGTTTAATCAAGATCAGCAAGCTCAACAATTATTAAAATCAAATAAACCGAAAGAAGCCGCAGAAAAATTCCATGACGAGAAATGGAAAGGTATTGCCTATTATAAAGACAAGCAATATGATAAGGCTTATAGAGAATTTCAAAATGATAAATCAGCTCAAGGTTATTATAATCAGGGTAATGCTCTTGCCAATATGCAAAAATATCAGGAAGCAATCGATGCATACTCTCAATCATTGAAATTGGATAAAAATAATCAGGATGCTAAAGATAATATTGAAATCTTGAAAAAACTTCAGCAACAGCAAAAGCAGAATCAGCAGCAAAACTCTGACTCCAAATCAGATCAAGACAAAAAAGATCAAAATAATAAGCAAGACTCTCAGTCGCAGCAGAATAAGGACAATAATTCTAAAGGTCAGCAAAATCAACAACAGAATAACCAGCAAAATAATGCTAATAATAATCAAGATAATAAACAACAACAAGATAAAGATCAACAATCTCAAGGACAACAACAAGATAAACCGCAAAATGGAGAAAATAATAACAATCAAAATCAATCATCGCAACAACAGCAACAAGATAGTCAAAAGCAGAATCAGCCGATGAAAGATGATACCAAAGAAAAAGCGAATAATCAAAGCCAGCAACAGTCTGCAAACAACGATAAAAATCAGCAGCAAAAGCAGGCTCAGGAACAACAGGCTAAGCAGCAAGCAGAAGATAAAAAAACACAGCAGGGACAACAAGCCACCAATGCAGCTACTAGCCAATATATGACACCTGAAGAGCAGAAACAGCAGCAAGAATTAAAAGCCATCCTCTCACAAGTACCAGATGATCCGGGTGGACTATTAAGAAATAAATTTTTACGTGATTACCAAAAAGAACAACAACAGCAAGGAAGTAATAATGAATAAAAAGATCCTCTTTAGCAGTTTACTATTATTGATTGCAGGCAATGTATTTGCCACTGTATCAGCTAGTGTCGATAGAAGTCAGATTGCCTTGGGACAGAGTTTTACCCTAACTATAAATCTACCCGACTCAAACGATACGCCGAATCTGGATGTATTAAAAAGCAACTTTGAAATTTATGGAACATCGACTAGCAGCCAAACAAATATTATTAATGGCAAAGTAAATTCACAAAATACGCTAACAGTTAATCTTATTCCAAAAAATCCGGGAAAACAGCTAATCCCAGCAATAAAAGTTGGTAATGATGCAACCGCGCCAATTAGCATAGAAGTAAGCGAAGGCGATAGTAATAATAAGGTCGCCGATGCCAAAGATAGTGCAGTTTATCTTGAAGCTTCAGTTGGTAAGCAAAGCCTGTATGTTGGAGTACCATTTTTATATACAGTAAAACTATATTTTAATGTATCGCTATCTAATCTTAGCATGGAACCATTAAATATTGATGGTGCGCAAATCGAGGCTCAAGGTAAACCAATTCAATACCAGAGTAATGAAAATGGTAAGACTTATCAGGTTGTCGAGCAAAGATTTATGGTAACACCAAATAAATCTGGTAAACTAACCATTCCTCCTGCCAAAATAAGAGGAGCAATTGCGGATAACGATAATAACAGCTTCTTCCCAATGATGGCAAATAAACCATTTATGGCAAATTCAAAACCAGTTAATCTGGAGGTAAAAGCTGTCCCGGCTAATATTGCGATTAACCAGTGGTTTCCTGCCAAAAATGTGAAAGCTACTGATAGTTGGTCTATTTCTAGCGACACACTTAAGGTGGGTGAGCCATTAACCCATACCATCTCGCTTGAAGCATTGGGCGTACCAGCCACATCGATTCCAGAACTGGAGATTAATAATCCAGCTGAAGTTAATGCTTATCCAGATAAGGCGCAAAGTAGCACTAATAGCAACAATGGCGAATTAACCGGAACTAAAACTTTCAAAATCGCCTATATCCCAACCAAGGCAGGAACGCTATCTTTTCCAACGATTACGATTAAATGGTGGGACATCACTGCTGATACACTTAAAACAGTCACCATCCCTGCCAAAACTTATACTGTTACTGCGGATCCCACTACACCAGCCAACCAAAATTTAAGTGCTAGCCAAATATCTTCAGCTAATAATACGGGTAATAGCGAAAAAACTGTTACTAAAATTAAGCCTGAAAACCCGCTCTGGAAATATCTAACCTTCTTATTTGCCGGATTATGGCTAATAACCTTGGGCTTTATGTTAAAACTATCCCGTAAAAGAAAAATTAGTAATCCGCAGCAATCAAGTACTGATATTAGCGTGGTAGATTTTGCTAGCAACAAGAGTATTAACATCACTACATTAAAAGAAGCCTGCAATAGCAAAAACATTAGCGCAACCTGTAACGCTCTGATTAACTGGGCACAAGCATTTTCGGATAAAAAAATCTATACTATTAGTGATATTAATAGTGTAATTTTTCATGAGAAGTTGGCAAATCTAATTCAGAAATTAAATTCTGCAACATATAATGATGAAAAATTTGACAATTTTGATAGCATCCCAGAATTGATTAAATCCATTGAATCCAGAATTAAAAAGCCCATCAAGAAGAATACTCTAGGAGAGCTATATCCAAAATAAAACGCCAAAACGTTACATTAAACAACAAAACCCAATAAATTATGCAGTTTTAATAACTCAAGTATTGACAAGGCTTTCAAACTGGAGTATTATTACAATGTATTGAGCAGCAAGCTTTTCACAGTATGACCTTCAAAGATCTGTGTGAAGACTTAAGTTGTAAAATGGAAGTAATTTAAGACATAAAGACAAGTTGTTAAGCTGGGGATTATCATGAATAGAATTGAAGCATGTCAAGCATTAAGATTAAATGATAATCAGGTATTGGATCTGGGTATTATAAAAAAGGCATATCGTAAACTCTCAAAAGTACATCACCCAGATAAAGGTGGTAATAATGAAAGTATGATATTGATTAATCAGGCTTATAGATTTCTTATCACAGATATTCAGAAACCAATAATTGAAAACTCAACAAGTAGCTTATGTCTGTTTAATGATTTATTTAATTTTATGCTGGCTAACTATCTCCTTGCTTATTCAAGATATACAGCCACTGTATGCAATACGCTACCCTAAAAGGTTTTAAACAATGAAAGCATTATTATTAACTCTAGGAGTTCTGTCCTCATTAGCATACGCTGATGATAAAGTAAATGTTGATACTCAAACGGTAACTTGTGCTAATAATTACAAGATTACCAGTAAAACAACTATCGCAGATATTACAAAAAACTGTAATACTGAAGAATTAGAAAAAAAGCATAGATTAATATCCAAAAATAAGGGACAGGAAATAAAATTTAAGGCTACCACGGAGGTAGAAATGAAATGCCAATTCGATAATAATGGTCAATTAAAAACATGTGCAATTGATGATTAAAGACAACAAAACAACATATCAAAAATAAGGCAAAGGTTTATATGTTACGCAAAGTAAGTAATTTTATTGTACGCAAAATAAAAAGAGAATCAAAACAAGGTAAAATAAGTAATCGAGATATTTCATCGATTGGCAAAGACAAGCTATATTATTATAAACCTGATGTCCGCAAATAATTTTTAACTCAAAAAACATAAATTTGGTTGACAGCATTAGTTAAAATAGCTATAATTACTCCCTAGCGTTGTGGACTAATCTTAGTAACTGCAATGTTTTGTCGGGGCGTAGCGCAGTCTGGTTAGCGCACTTGTTTTGGGAACAAGGGGTCGTGAGTTCGAATCCCACCGCCCCGACCATTTCTAAAAATCACCAACTTACGTTAAACTTTGCGCCAATCATCTGAATCGAATTTGTCTGTGAATTTACTCCAAACCCTCCGTCAGACGGAGAAGCCATCGCGACACTATCCGGATAATTAGCAGCAGTCTGATATTGCCAATACGGGATAAGACTCATTGACTGAGATACCTTAAATGCAAAGCCAATTTGGGTATTTGCAACAATTTGATCTACCGTTGCAGTCTGAACAACACCCGGGTTAGTTTCCCCCTCCTGAAGAGTACCTATCAAAGCCACTTGCTGAAAACCCATCCAGAAATTAAGATATGGCGTAAAGTATTTGGTTTCCTTAAATGAAATCTTTAGCCCCAGAAAGCCAGCCAGTGTTGTTGAATTAATATAGTTACCATTACTGTCTTCATAAACTAGCTGAAAATTTTTGAAATAATTCATCCGGGCATATGGAGTCATGTCTATGTGTTCATTCACATGAAAATTATAACCCAAAAAGCCACTAAAACCAGTACCTAATGGATTTTGAATATTAGATACTGGCACGGAATCAAAAATTGGATTCTGAGTCATATAGTTGTACGCGCCCCAAACTCGCACTTCATAATAAATCTGATTTGCTAAAGTTTGTGAGAAAAATAGATATGCCTGCGTATTGTTGGGGGTCTCCTGAATACCAACACCAGCAGAAGAAACCGTAACATCCTTAGGCGCATTACCAACTATCCCGTCATATTTGGCTAAGGTAACACTTGATTCACCAGTTTTTTCGAATACTGCCGACTCATTACTATTATTAGTAGCATAAACATCCGGAACATCAACTACCAATAAACCACTTATTAAAGAAAATATATACTTTAAACGCAAATTTTTACTCCTTATTCAATCCCCGGCGTATATTCAATAACCAACTCTTTCAGTAAATCTAGTGCAGCATGTATTTCATTAAAGCGAATAAAGTCACTCATTAAAAGTAATTTTGGCTTCAATAACTCCATAGCAATAAATTTCTCATTTGCTTTCATAATCCGCTCATGTTGGGTTTTATCGGGATTATTACCAATTAGTAGCTCTTCATAGAGCTTTTCACCTGGACGTAAGCCAGTAAACTTGATCTCTATATCTCCACTACGATTCTCAGCATCTTTTAGAGTTAGTCCACTCAGATAAATCATTTTTCTTGCTAAGTCAACAATTTTAACTGGATCCCCCATATCAAGTACAAATACTTCACCACCAATCGCCATATTCCCCGCCTGAATAACCAGTTGTACTGCTTCAGGAATAGTCATAAAATAGCGAATTATATCTGGATGGGTTACGGTAATTGGTCCACCCGACCTAATTTGTCGCTTAAATAACGGGACAACTGAGCCCGATGATCCTAATACATTACCAAATCTGACCATATTAAATACCGTATGTCCAGACTTCTCAGCAAATGCTTGTAAAATAAGCTCAGCAAGCCGCTTACTCGCACCCATGACATTTGTTGGGCGAACTGCTTTATCCGTTGAAATAAGTACCATATTATCAACACCAGCATTTAAGGCTGCTTCAGCAACCACATAAGTGCCTAGCCCGTTATTCTCTAGCCCAGCAAGTGGATTAGCCTCTACCATCGGCACATGCTTATAGGCTGCGGCATGGTAAATCGTATTAACTTTATATCGATTAAGAACCGCTGAAACCAATTTTTCATTAGTAACACTACCAAGTATTACAACAAGATTAACATATGCAAAACGATTACGTAACTCTTGTTCAATATTATATAAGGCAAACTCTGATGAATCAAGAATAACCAAACGCTCTGGATTAAGCGCTGCGATCTGCCTTGATAATTCACTACCAATTGATCCCCCTGCGCCAGTCACTAATACACTTTTACCGACAATATTTTTGGTAAGTAACTCATTATTGGGTGGCACTGGCAGCCTACCCAATAAATCCTCAATATCAACATCCTTAATATCAGAAAATTTCACCTCGCCGCTAATAATACTTGCAAGCCCGGGCAATGTTTTGACATAAATTGAGTTTTCTTCAAGTTGATTAATAATCTCACGACGGCGACTTAGTGGTGCAGAAGGAATTGCCAATAAAACCTCTTCTATATGATATAGCTTGGTAACTAATATCAACTCATTGGGAGGATAGACTTTCAAGCCGCGAATAGTCTTATACCACTTTGATTCATCATCATCTATAAATAACAATGGCGCATACTCATTACCATGAGTAAGTGAGGTTGCCAGCTGTACTCCCGCACTACCAGCACCATAGATCGCGACTGGACGGGCTTCAGCATTATAACCAATCTTGCGTAGAATTCCGCGGAGCATAAATCGGCTACCACCGATATACACCAGTGCAAATAACCAGTAGATAATAATTGCCGTCCGGGGAAACGCCAAAGCATTAGAAAAATGAATAAATACTGTCAGAACTAGTACTGAAACAGTAACCCCAATAAAGACAATATAGACTACAGTATCGTCAAGAAATTTTATAATCGCCCGGTATAGTCCCAGTTGGATAAATAAAGGAATCGTCCACAGTGGCAAACAAAAAAACAACCAGATGTGAGGTGTGATTTTAGGATCCCACTCAGCACCAAGTCTAAGCCAGACAGCAGTAAAGAGCGCTGCTGGTAACAAGACACAATCCAAAAGGAGTAATGCCAAAATTTCCCATTTAAACAAATAGGCTAGTTTATCTTTTAATATTGACCCCATCTCAATTCCCAAATAAATATTTTTAGCGGGCAAAAATTTTAAATATCGTTAGAAAAATCAAATAAATATCAGTAGTCATGCTTCTGGTTTTGACATATTTCACCGCATAAGCCAGTTTCTCTGGTAGTATTTCGTTTATATAGGCATTTTCTGGATTCTCTGACTTTGCTAATATCTCATTCTCATCGATCATTTTTAACGATGCATAGTCGGTTATCCCCGGCTTCACCCGGAAAACTACCGCCTTAACTTCTGGCGGAAAATATCGGACATATTCAGGGACTTCCGGGCGCGGACCAACTAGCGACATACTACCTAGAAATACATCAATGAGCTGCGGTAATTCATCAAGTTTACTTTTCCGTAAAAAACGTCCAATCACAGTAACACGAGGATCGACACCAACCGTTATTTTGAGTCCACGTGCTTCGGCATCGACTATCATGGTACGAAATTTATGAATCTGAAATGGCTTTTCATACTGCCCAATTCTAGTTTGTCGGAAAAAAACTGGTCCTTTAGAACCAGTTTTAATCAATACGATAATAACAAGAAAAATTGGAGATAGAATCAGTAACCCAATGAAGGAACAAACAATATCAAAAATTCGTTTGGCTAACACGATATTATACTTATAGCTAAGCTAAAATCTGTCTAATGACAGCAATTACATAGCTCTGATCTTCATCTGACATTTTTGTATATAATGGCAAACTTATCGCATTTTTATAATATTGGCTGGCAGCAGGAAAATCAGTAGGAGAAAGCTGATAACGCTCTTTCCAGTAGGGTTGCAAATGTAATGGAATAAAATGTACTGAAGTACCAACGCCATGATCACTCATTTGTTGGATAAACTCATCCCGGCTTATTTTATCAGTATTTAATTGACAACAAAATAAATGCCATGAGTGTAGATCAGTTGCTGGATTTTTGACTTTAGGTGGCAAAATTAGCGGTAAATCGCTTAATTCAGCAAAATAACGCTCTGCCATTGCTTCACGTCTGGCTTGAAAACGATCAGCTTTGGCTAATTGACAAAGCCCAAGACTACTCGCAATATCGGTCAAATTATATTTATAACCTGGCGCAACTACCTCGTAATACCATGATGGTTTTTTAGAAGTATAACGATCAAAAGCATCACGATTTATTCCATGTAGGCGCATTACCTTGCAACGCTTAGCGATTTCTGGATTACTAGTAACAATCATCCCGCCTTCACCAGTAGTAATCGTTTTGGTTGCATAAAAACTATAAACTATCGCATCTGAGGCATGCTGCCCGATATAAACATTATTAATTTTACTTGGACAGGTATGTGCCGCATCTTCGATAACTCGAAGGTTATGTTTCTTCGCGATTGCTAAAATTGCCTCCATATCACAGGCAAGCCCCGCCATATGTACCGGGATAATTGCTTTCGTCCGGCTAGTTATTTTACTTTCAATCTGCTTGATGTCAATACATAATGTATTTGGGTCGCAATCTACAAATACCGGGTCAGCGCCAAGATAACGTACAATCTCACCAGTTGCAGTAAAGGTAAGAGTTGGGATGATAACTTCATCACCATCAGTGATCCCGCACGCTTCAAGCGCAAGATGTAAGCCAGCTGTCGCCGAATTTACTGCAATCGCTTCAACATTAGCATTTACGTATTCAGCAAATTTTTGTTCAAATTCTTTAGTTTTTGGTCCTGTAGTCACCCAGCCAGAACGCAGGGTCGATACAACTTCATTAATTTCTTCTTCACCAATATCTGGTAAGGCAAATGGTATAAATCTTTTTTCCATGTCTGAACTTACTCCATCAAGCTAAGCCTGAATTTTTTTAAATTATTAAATCTGTTTAAAGTTTGATTAAAGCCTAAGCATAATCTTAAAAAGCATTATTTTGCTGGATTATGAATAGATTGTGATTATTAATTGTTTTCACTTTTTCCTGTTTAACTCCAAAAGTATTATCCGTCATCTCCAGATAATTAATTACAGGATTTTTTCCATATGGGTAAGCCTGAAAAATTACCCCATTTTGTGGGCTGATGATTTTACTATTATTAAGGGAAATCTTATTAATTTCAGCAATACAAAATTGACTAGAAATGGCAAGCGCGTTCCCTATTCCATTCCGTATATTGCAATTATTTATAGTATAATAATCGCTATCCCGTTCTGGTCCAATTACCAGTGCTGCTAACTTCTGATTACTAATCAAAAAACTTGAATTACTAATACTAACATTAACAGCACCAATATATGCGCCACTCACACAGTTTATATTGCTCATGATAACATTTGAGCAATTACCATGAAAATCAAGTCCAAAATTACTACTACCAGAGAAGTAGAGATCGGATAGCCTAATATTTCGGCATGGAAAAGTACCGCCATGAGATAAAGAATGAAACCCTCCAGAAAACCTAGAATTGGTTATTTCAATGTCCTGACAGGAGTCAACCAAGCAGCCATAATTACTTTCTCGCTGAGATATACCATTTTGGATATTACACCCCCCAATTTTAACATTTATTGACTCGATTATACTTAAACTATTATCCTCAAATCCTGACATCATGAGATTATTAAGCTCCAACCCTGCAATATTAAGAAATTTAATACCATAACGGTTTTTATTAGCAATAACATTCACCCCCTGAAGCCGTAATTTCCCACTCATAAATGTATAATAATTCAAATTTTCAGGCTTATAACTTGCCATTCCGTCAGCAAATTTTTTATGACTAATAGCTTCTGGAGTCAAAATTTCTCCCCTCATATAGTATGAACGCGACTTACACCATAAATCAGCAACTGCCCATGCAGAAATTAAACCTAGATCACTATCTTTAGGTTGATTATTACCCGGAATAACTTCCACTGTTTTTGGGTCAATAATTTTCGTTATATAAAATGTTAGATTAGTATTGTACCCAACAAGATTTTTACCTAACATATCTTTGGTAAAGTAACTACGCTCGGATGTCATTACCCAGCTATAATCATCAATTTTGGATAAATTAAGTTCTAGATTATCAAATAAAAAATTATCTTGGCGTAGGACAAGATTCCCGGCATTTGCTGTAGTGCCAACTATTAGGGATTCAAAATCTTTAATACTAGGTAATTTAAAATCAGTGCGTGAACCATAAAACTCGATAGCGTAGTTTTTCACTTTGCTAAATCTTAGTATAGTTTGATTGCCGATAATATTTATATCTTTAGTAACTTCCAAACTTAGGCTTTGATTGATATTATATGCCCCAGAAGGTAAAATTAATGTTCCTCCAGTTTTTGCGAGCTGATCAAATGCTCTAATGAATGCTTCAGTAGAATCTCCATTTTTAGCAACTGTGCCAAAGTCCTTTAGATTATATACGCGTTTGTTTTTAGCTTCAGCTAAGGCAAAATTAGTAGTACTGCCAGCACCCAAGGCAATAATTCCAGCACTCTTTAAGAAGTTCCTGCGTGGATAATTTACAGTCATAAAGCTATCCTAGAAATACGCTTAACCATTAGATCTCTTCATGAACTCTACTCGACTCAAAAAAAGCATTTACAAATGCAAACAATACAAATAACCTTGGATTATTGAAGGGAGTATTACTTATTGAGCCAACTATCATTGCTAGGCTGGTACTAAGCATAAAATAGCCACCAGAAAATTTGTTTAAGACTTTTGAGATTCCATTAAACAAAAGATGAAGAAACATATAACAATATAAACACAAATAAACAGCTCCATATCTGAACCAGCCAAGAATATACTCATTTTCAGGATATGTTTGGGTAATGTAAAAATACTCTTTATATCCTCCATAACCCAAAATAGGTTGGAGTTTAATCATTTTTAGTAATACTTCCCACTCGTTAACCCTTCCGGTAAATGAGTGAGTTTGTGATAATTTACTACTATCAAATATTAAAGCAAGATACCTTATATCAAGAATCTGAATAATGAAATATATAATGACGGCAAAAAGCACTATTGCAATATTACCAGTCAAACATAATACTATGGCAAATAATCCCCCAGTGGTTGCAAACATCGTTCTTGATTGAGTTAACATTATTATAATGATGCATGCTACTATTAAAATAATATAAACCTTTCTTCGTGTAAGAAAAAACACATCCAAAACATAACCCAAAACTATCAAAAAAAACGTAGCATTATTATTTGGGTTACCTATAAGCCCGGTAATTCTTGGGATTGCTGAGGATAAAGCAACTTTGTCGAATGCATCCATTTGAATCTGATTACTGTATATACCATATACTTTAGTTAATCCAGGAATCTTTACCAGCTGAAGAATGTTTAGTATCGCAAGAATAGCTATTGAAACAATAAGTATTCTTGATACTTTGTGATACCCATCAGAATCCTGCATGTATAAAAGACATATATTATACGCAACCATTCCCTTGATGATTTTATTGTAAAATTCAAATGAATTAAGTGATATCAGACGATTATTAAGTCCGATTGAAGCAAACATCACTATTGCCATAAGAATAATTATACGGATAAAAAACGTATCAAAGATGATTCGTTTATAGCAAAGATAGATAAATGATAATAAAATTAAAATATCTTCCGGTCGTGCTGCAAAACTGCTACTTAAACGTATATCTGGCAGAAAAAGAACAAAGAGCAAAATTGAAATGGTAAAAAACTCTTCTACTGAATTATCTGGCTTATAATACTTTTGAGTAGATATCATGTATGATCAATTTTTTAGTATAATTAAAAATAGCAGCTGTTATCTCGATATTATTTACTTTTAATAATCTAATTGACATTGTTAATGCCCTAACACCCTGATATGGCGAAGTTATCAAAAATCTGTAGTCGCTAAAGAATAAACTCGTAGCCAGTACCGCATCAAGATAAATATTAGGCAAATCAATCAAAACGATATCATAACTTTCTGAAGCATCTATTATTTGCTGAATTTTTGTTTTTATCTCAAAAGCATTATCATTATAATTTAACCAGATAGTATGTAGGTTACTATTAATTAGATATTCTTCATCTTTGCCATTCTTATTAGTAAAAAAATTGTCTTCGGTACCAACAGTTATCAGTAAGACTTTTTGTTGTTGTTTTGAAAGAAAAAAGGCACAATTAAATGCAATAAATGTAGAACCCTGTCCTGCCCAAGTAGAAAAAAATTGAAAAATCCGACTATTTTTCCGGCTAGCCAGTATTCCAGCAGTCAGAATTTTAAAATCCCGGTTTGCCTGAACCGAATGTACAGAATCTAGCTTTAATTGCTCCTTGAAAGTCAATCCCTTTATTTTATTTTTGTATTTTACATACCTTATAATAGCAAAAACTGGTATTTCAAACCGTTCCTCCATAATAAATGGATCTGGATTTTTTCTTGACATCCATACCCCTAGTATGATGAAGACGCTAACAATAAATCCCAAGATGGCACTTATCAAAATTATCATCTTGCCATGAGATGACTCCGGTAACTCAGGAATATCAGGATAATCCAGAATGGTGATTGGGCTAATCTGCCCAGATGCAGTTAATAATAATTCTTGCTGTTTTGATTCCAGTTTTGCAACCAATTGCTGATTTAATTCCAAATCTGCTTTTAATTTAATTAATACCACTTCTTTGGCTGGAAATTTAGTTAGCTCAGTTGTTAGCATTTGTTTTTTCGCAGATAAATCAGTTTGTTGAGATAGCAATGATTTGATAACTGGATGCTTTGGGCCATATTCACCTTGTAGTGCTGCCAAAGTTACCTTATTATTGGTAATTTGCTGGTCTAAATCAGAAATATTTTTAAGTAAAGATGTTTCCTGTTCATCAAGTACAGTTAAATGGTTTTTTTCCTTAAATAAGGATAGTGTTTTTTCTGATTTTGCAAGCTTCTCTTTTGCATTAGGTAATTCATTATTTATAAAATTAAGTGTTGCATTTATCTTAGCAAGTTTACTAGTTCTTGATTTTTCTATAAGTGTATTTATTAATTCAGCTACGATTTCCTTGGCTAGACTAGGATCAGGTCCTGCCAAATCAATTTCAATAATGCCTGTAGTTGAATTACCTGTATCTTTCTTCGTTTTAACAACTTCATTGATTTTGAGTCTTTGTGTTAGACTCTTTTCTACATTGATAACATCTCTTTTTTTTAGCGAAAAAATTGTTCCCGGATGAGCCTTGATTTCATCCACACGAATCCGAAGATTCCCATCCTGACTACTAGCTAGTTCTCCCACGACGCCAGTTAAAACAATGGTCTGTTTATTTAAAAGTAGATAATGTTTGCTATCGAGTACTTTAATAGTATATGGTTTTTCAAACATATTTTCAGGAACCGAAAAAAGTGGAATTTCAAGCCTCTCACCACCCCAAGAATAGCCACTATTTCGGTTTACCCAAAATGGCGAAGACTCAAGCCCTGGCTTCTTCTCTCGTAAATGTTTGTAAAACATATATTTGCCAACAACCGGAAACAACTTTGGCTGAACTTCTATATCTAGATGTAGACTATCAATTACAGGATCCAGAATATAAGGTAATGTCAAATAAACCATGCTTTTTTCGGAAACTGGAGCATTATTGGTAAATATGGGCTGATTATCGTCAAGTACCTTGTCTGCGACCTGATAATTAGCATTAGTATCAGAGTTATCAACCTGAATCGAAGATGTAATCTGATAAATTGGCGGCGAAGTTAGCCAAAAAATTGTCCCCAAAACCATACCAGTTAGCACACATAACGTAACTAATAAAGTATTATTTCTTATAAGAAGAATGAGTTTAGATAATTCAAAAACACGAATTTTTACTGGTTTCATAAGGCTAATTTAAATCTTATCAATTTGTTACGTTACAAAGCTAAATATCAAATATAACTATATCATAATTGTTAGTTAGTTATTCCTGGAATAACCGAATTTGGAATGCTATTCTCAGTATACCAAATAGTTTCTGCAGCCGGTAATATCTGTGTCATCACTCGATTAAACTGAGCTATACCTGCAGTTGAGACATAGACAATGTCTTCATTTCTTAGGAAAAACTTCTGAGCATAAAGCATCGCGGTAACCGAACCAGCATCAAGAAGATAAGCTTCAACGGATTTAGGGTCTTTCTTGCGTAGAACATAAATCTGGTTAACATTTGAAGTTACCGGATTAATTCCACCAACAAGCTCAAGTGCTGAGGTAAGATTCATACCAACATCAGTTATCGGTAAAATCTGGCTTTGCTGAACCTCACCCATAACATATACTTTCTGACTACGAAACCCGGTAATTTTCAAATTAACATTGGGATTTATAATAAAATCTTTATAAGCCTGAGTTAAAGTATCACGAGCCTGACTAGTAGTTTTACCTGCCAAATTTATTTTGCCAACAAAAGGCAAGTAAGCATTGCCGCTATTATCAATAAGGTAGCTATCCGACTTATTTTCCGAAGGATTACTCAAACCATAAGTAAGATCAACCTGTTTTGTTGGAGAGGATTTAGGGTCATAATAATTTGCTTTTATCGAATTAGTCATATTACTAATAGAGACTTCAGGATGCCCCCAGATTGAAAGACTAATAATGTCACCAGCACCTAGGACATAATCGCTGTTTTTAGCAATCGTACCAGACTCAACCAAATACTGATCAATCGGATTAATAATAACTGTGATATTATTAATTTCGGTTACCCTAGTCATATGAGTATTTAGCCCGGTCAAATTCATGCTCGGAGCAAAAAAACAGGAAGTAAGAAATATCGCCACAAAAACTATGGCAACTTTCAATATATTTGGAGGATTAATCAACTATGCTCACATCCGTAATTATTAATATTAGACATACAAATTAGAAAATAGTTCGAATTGTCGGTGATTATAACAAATTTTCATTGGACATAAACTACAGAATTTAGATTCAAGGCAGAAAAGCGATTTTTTACTGGTACTCACTATAAATTTAGCTTATTTCACCCTAAATTTAGCTGATTTTATATTTTCAGAAGGATTATTTAATGAAATATTTAAGTAAGTATATTTATCCTGAGATCTGCCATTATATTCAAAATCAGATGAGCTGGCTAATAGTTGATAATAAATTATACCCTGACCATTTATATACTCACCAGTATCAATCACTACCGCACGGAAATCATTTACCTCCGTACCACCCAATGTAACCGATAAAGAGACAGCGCCCAACAAAGTATTTAAATTTTTATCATAGAAATATAAATCCGCATTAGTATTTACCTCAGCGACAAATACATCAAGGTGGGTAAAACTCATTGGTTCTAGCTGAATATCGTGGCAATTATACACACATACCAGTTTATCATTAAATTTAGGTCGGATTACAATAGTCCGGTTAGTTTTATTTTGCAAAGTAATCATTGCAGGAGCCCTTAGCTCTCGTCCCCAAATAGCGGTATTCATAAGAAATATTGCCAAGAGAAGAAATACAATCCGAACCCGACCTGTAATCAGGATAGATAATGGCATCGTAACATAGATACAGGATTTTTTCATAAGTTCCAAATTTCTTGTATAAACTCTCTAAAAACACAACTATAAATATAGCCAAAAAATGAAAACACCGTCCAAAATTGACAATAATATTTACGCTAATTAGTTAAAAGACTACTGAGGTTAATTTGCAGTAAAAGTTTTGAACCGTTTTGAATTATTTCCATCAAAAGTCTTACTATTGGAGAAAATAGCGGGAGCACTCCCGCTATTCCTATCTGAAACGATGAAACTTTGTTATTTAGATATTAGAATAATTTGGCTAGCAAAGTTTCTTCAAAACTGTTTTGCCATCAGCACTAACAATATCAATACTATTGTCGTCCGATTTATAGAGAATATATGCACCTTGACTGTTTGTATTCGATGAGTAAGTTCTATAGTCACCCTTGACCTGAAGGTTTCCATCTAGCAGCATCTGCATTGAGCCTGGGGTTGGAGTAGTATGCCAGTTAGTTGTTGATGCCCAAAGAGGTCCGCTTGTCCCATAACAAACTAAATTTGAATCTTTTTGTAATACAAAAGTACGTGAAGCATTTTTAAATAATACAACGTCTTGTGTGCCACTCTGGTTCGTATAGCTAGCTCCAGACGCAAGGACCAACTGATTGCCTGTAACTTGTTCCCAGACCGGAAGAGAAGCTGGCTGATTACGTTTTTTTCCAACCAGAATAGTGGCGCTATTACCAACAACAAAACAATCACCTTGATCAAAGCATTGGATGCTATTTAGAGAGACATTATTTATTGGCAATGTCTGTTGACTCCAAGCATTAAAATCTCCGCTTGCCACCATAGTTGAGCTTGCCGCTGTACCACCAACTGAGATAAATTGATTAGAAATATTATCTAGAATAATTGAATTTAAACTATAGCCCTCAGCTGCAGTAACTGGAGTCGTCCAAGCTATTGAATTCTCAGAAAAGACAACTTTACCATTTGAACCAGCGGCAATAAACCACCCATCAAGAGCATCATAAGATAATCCATTAATAGCCATTCCTGTAAATTTGGTTGCTCGAGACCATACAGCAGTATCAAAATTAGCAGCACTTTTATATAAAATACTCCCATCATCACTACCGAGTAACATCATACCATTCCCATAGGTAGCACTAATCAACTTCATATTATCAACTGTATTTCTAACACTAACTGTACCACGCCCCGCAGCTTTGATTTCAAAAATCGTACTCGCACTTGCACCAACAACAAGATTACCCTGAACATCAACAACAGAATACAAATTAACTACTGGATTTAATGTCTTATACAACGTCCAAGATTTACCATCAGCCGAAGATAACACCGTAGAATTATCGCCAACTGCATAAAATAAGCTATTTGTAGAATTATATGCTATAGAGTGAAGGTTAACCGAAACTCCTGAATTAGCCTTATTCCAACTATAGCCATCAGGAGAATACAGTATTTGACCACTATCACCAACTGCAATGTAAACACCATTTCCTTTAGCTATTGAATATAAATTGGCATTAAAACTATCCGATAGACCATTTGCTGCTGAGTTTGAAGCACTATATGAAACCCTTACTTTAGTTAGAATTTGTTCATTGTCCTCATTATAACTCTTGCTTGCTAGCTGAACTCCTGGGCTAGCATTGCCATTATTTGTCGCACCACTATTACATGCAACAAGAAGAATTGATACGATAAAACCGCTAATTATTACTTTGAAATTATTTTTATTAATTGACATACGCTTTCCTCAATTATGTTATGGAGTTTACCGTATGGTAAAACTTTATTCGTAAAGTTCTAATTTCAGATATGCAGCAACATAATTGCTACCAAATATCTTAAATTAAAATTTTAAGGCTAGATTATAACTATTGTTATCGCCTTGCACAATAGACAATTTTGTATAATGTTTATTCAAATTTGGATGAACGCTATTATAATTCAATCATAAATTTATTATAACCATCCAAAATGGACGGGGTAAGAAAAAACTACTTTTTTATTAAATCAAATTATATAACCATTACAAAGGTGACCTTATCTACATTAAAAAGCCAAGAGGAAGTAGATTCAACTATCTCCCCCCCAATTTTGCCTAAATAAAATTAATTACAGCAAAAATATGTACACACTAAGATTTAAGAGATTTATAATCATGACATATTATTACATTTAATCTTCAGAGAACTATCCGTTAGACTGAACATAAATTAATAAATCACCTACCTTTTTTAACTAATTGATAATAAATAATCTTTAGAATAGCTAAAAACAGATTTTATTGAAAAACGAAGACCATGATGATGAATAATGAACAGATGTACCTGAATATTGATGGAATAACTGCAAATGCACTTATTGGCTGTTATAGCTATGAACGCGGAATGCTTCAGCCAGTTGAAGTAAGTTTGAAGCTATATATTAGTAAGCCTGATTATGCAGATGGTATCGAAAGCACCGTTGATTACTCAGAAGTTTGTGATTATGTAAAAAGTGTTATTGCTGCCAATCATTTTCATCTGGTAGAAAATCTTGCTAAACAGCTGGCACACCAGCTATTATTAAATTATCCACTATTAAATAAAGTTGAAATTACGGTTAGTAAATCACTTGTTAATGGGGTTAAGGCAAAGCATATAAGTTGTCATTTTACACAGAAACGTAAATTTAAAGTAGCTCTGGCGCTAGGTTCAAATATGAATAATCCGCGCCAACAATTAATAAATGCGATTGAACTGCTTGGTGAATTTATCGACGATATTAAAATTGCATCATTTTATCGAAGTAAACCACAAGGCTATAGCGAACAGGAAGATTTTTACAATACCTGTATCAGTGGCTACACAAGCTATACACCACAGGAACTTTTGATTAATACCAAGAAGGTTGAGAAATTACTGGGTAAAAAAGAAGAGTTTATCAATGGTCCAAGGATTATTGATATTGATATAGCACTTTATGAATCAAAAATTTACAATAATCTGTTTTTAGCTATACCTCATCCAAGAATGTATGAACGCGATTTTGTGATTACACCATTAGCCGAAATTGAACCAGATTGGTTACATCCAAAACTAAATATTAGTATAAAAGAAATTAAAAATAGCTTGGCAAATAGCGAAAATTTCATCATTGAGCAAATCAGTTAAGTCTATGGAAACCATTTTCTATTATCTAAGTGCAGATAATCGCGCGAGCCTACGCAATTGGCTAAGACCAATATATGATAAATATACAAATTCGTCATTATTTCAGCTAGAAGATAAGATATATATTCTTATTGCAACTAATAATGCGAGTCTAGCTGCTGAATGTCCTGAACTTAGCCCTTGTGAGATCAATCCAACCCCAGCAACTCCACTTGAACTATTACTGAATTGGGGGGTTTTTGAGTTAACTGGTGATCACCAGCAGATAATACTTGATCATAACGCTAAAACCATTGCTGATGGCTGGCAACTGACATTTGCTAATCAGGATATCACTCGCCTACACCATAAGCTGACCGAATACATGCTAATTATCAATAATACTCCAGACTCATTTTCTGAGGCTGGCAAGCTCTATAATAATCATGAAAAAATCTTGGCTGAGATTGAAATTGCTGCCAACAATGGGGTTAGTATTGTTGATTTAGGTGCGGAATCAACCAGACCTGATGCAGCAAAAATTGATAGCCAAGAAGAAATTCGTAGACTAGAGAAAATCATAATCCCGATCCGTGAGCTATGTAATAAATATAAGCTAAAGCTAAGTCTTGATAGTTATAAGCCTGAGACAATCGAAAGGTTTATCGATTTAATTGATATTATTAATGATCAAAGTGGTGAATTACCTGATAAAACTCTGCAACAGATAATTGAGAAGAATAAAACTTATCTTTGCATGCATAGTCTTACCATCCCAGCTAATCGTGAGATTAATATCCCACTAGAAAAAAATCCATTAGAAATAATACTTGATTGGGCAGAAACAAAAAAAAGCCAGCTATTAAATTTCGGCTTTAGTAAAGACAAGATTATTTTAGATATCGGAATTGGCTTTAATAAAGTTGCTACTCAGTCATGGTATTTACTAAATCATGCTGAAAAATTTCATAAAGCCCAACTACCCATCCTGATTGGACACTCAAGAAAAAGCTTTATGAATAAAATTACTGATTTGCCAAATGCTGAACGTGATTATGAAACAAGTATTATTTCTGGATTTCTAAGTAATAAAATGATAGACTATCTAAGAATCCATAGCAGCAATTTCATTCCACGACTAAATAAAGTTAATAGTCAGTTTATTTAATTTAAACTAAAACTTTAACACACCTGAATTTCATTATCACAAGAAATAATAGCATTACTTCCCCCTCATGAACATGCCATCGAGTTCATTCATAGTCAACTTAAACCAGGTTGGTCGTCCATGATTACAATAAGCTGAACGCTCTGTGCGCTCCATTTCACGAAGTAAGGCATTCATTTCAGCGTTGGTCAGCTGATGGTTAGCGCGCACAGCACAATGACATGCCATCGTTGAAAGAAGTTCTTCCTGATGCTCAATGATCGCATTAGATTTACCATAATTAATGAAATCATTAAGGACATCCAAAACCAGTTGCTCAGTTTGACCATCATCAAGAAGCATCGGAATTGCACGAATAGCTAATTGCCCTTCACCGATTACATCGATCTCAAAGCCAAGCATCTGTAATTCAGTTTTATGCCGTTCGAACGCCTCAATCTGCACTGGATCAACACTCAAAGCTATTGGCATCAATAGCTGTTGTGCCGAAATCGAGTTATCGCCAAGTTGTTGCTTTAAGCGTTCAAGAATCACGCGCTCATGTGCCGCATGCATATCAACGACAATCATCCCATCTTTGGTCTGAGAAAGAATATAGATACCTTTTAATTGGGCAAGCGCATGTCCCAAAGGTGGAAAAGTCTGATCACCTTCATCTGCATTATTCTCTTCAAAAAGACTTCCTTCTTTATACCTTTGTTGCGAGAACTGGCTTTGATTAGGCAAGCTATCCCCTAACCACTCACGTACCAAATTATGATTAATATTTTGAGGTGAATTGTATTGATTATTATTCGTACGCGGCGAATAACTTTGATAATCTTTAGTATAAGAATTATTTACAGAAGAGGGGAATGAAGCAGTATTATTTTGACTTAGCGGCTGGTTAAATTCTGATTGCTGCCAGATTGCCCCACCATCCTTAAAGCTATTATTCGCAGATTCGGAAATAGCAGTATTATTCCCTAATGGTACAGCTAGTGATTTTTTTAGCGATCGGCTAATAAAACTGTGAATTGCACCTGAATCTTTAAATCTGACCTCACTCTTACTAGGATGAACATTAACATCGATATCAGCAGGATTTATCGTCAAGAATAATACATAATTCGGATTATGTTCATGGTGTAATACTCCAGAAAAGCCCTGTTTGATCGCATTTTGAATGACTTTGTCGCGAACATAACGCCCATTTACAAAAAATAGCTGAACATTTTTATTATTTTCAAGATAGGCAGGATGATAAACATAGCCACTAAGAGTTAATTCTTCGCTAGCAAATTCAGTAATTGCAAAATATCGCTCTTTATATTGATTGCCAAATAAGCTACTTATTCTAGTTAATAAGTCACCATCAGTAAGATTATAGATCTCCTTAGCATTATGGCTAATCTTCATTGCAATTTGTGGGTATGAAACAGCAATTCGTTCAAATACAGTCCTACAATGCTGATACTCGGTAGTTTCACTCTTCATAAATTTTTTCCGGGCAGGAATATTATGATAGATGTCTTTGACTTCAACTACCGTTCCAGAATTAATCCCAACTGGTGTAATCTCGCGAACTTCACCAAAATGACTACTAAGCTGATAACCGATACTCTCACCAGCGACTTTACTTGCCAAACTAAACCAAGATACCGAAGCAATCGATGCCAAGCCTTCGCCCCTAAAACCAAGTGTTCTAATCGCGTATAAATCATCTTCATTATCAATCTTACTAGTTGCATGACGCTCAAGAGCCAGCGGTAGATCATCTTTGATAATTCCACTACCATTATCACTAACTTTGATGAGTTTACTGCCACCTTCAGCCAATTCAATGGTAATTGATGTCGCACCCGCATCAACACTATTTTCTAGAATTTCTTTCAACGCTGAAGCTGGACGCTCAACAACCTCGCCAGCACAAATCCGATTAACGAGATTATCACTAAGACGATGAATCCGGCTAAGCTTCACATTTTTCTCCATTGCAACTATTACCTGTTAATCTTCTTCTACTTCTTAAATTTAGTGTCCCAAATCATTTTTAATGCTGGTAGTACCGAGATCACCATTACTGCAAGAATAATCAATGACATATGTTCTTTAATTACTGGAATATTCCCAAACATATAACCACCAAATAGGAAAATAACCACCCATAATAATGAAGCAATGATACTAAATAAAAGAAATTTACGATAAGTCATTTGTCCAACCCCAGCAACAAATGGTGCAAAAGTCCGTACCAAAGGAATAAATCTAGCAATAATTATAGCTTTTGAACCATGTTTTTCATAAAATTCATGGGTTTTATCCAAAATATCTTTTCTAAATATTTTTGAATTTGGATTGGAAAATAATTTCTGCCCGATAAATTTCCCAACAAAGAAATTGGTATTATCACCAAGGAAAGCTGCTAAAATAAGAATAAGCGCAAGTAAACCGATATGTAATTGTCCTGCACCAGCAAAAGCGCCAGCAACAAAAAGTAATGAATCACCAGGTAAAAAAGGCGTAACTACTAGTCCAGTTTCAGCATAAACGACAAGGAAAAACAGAAGATAAAAATAATCATGATAATTGGCAAGGACTACACCGATATATTTATCGAGGTGCAAAACAACATTGATTAATTCCATCTTTATTTCCCTTATAAAAACAAAAAGGGCGTAAATAACGCCCACTTCTTTAATTTAATCAGCTTTAGTGGCTGACTACGACAGTTTTATTTACATAGTCATAGCGAATTAGTTTATTATCTTTTATTCCAGAATATAAATAATTACCATTCACAAACAAAGAGCCAGAAACTATATTATTATCCAACTGAGCATTAATTTTGCTCCAGTGTGAACCATCATACTGAAATAATTCGCCAAGGTCATTACTGGCAAATATAAATTTTTTATCTGCAGCGACATAGCCAACGGCTTTATTTTGAGTACTTTTTAGATTCAATGATTTTAATGATTTACCATTAAAAACCAAAACATCGCCAGATTGGGTTCCTAATACTAACTGATTCTTAACTTCAGCAATCGTCCAAATTAAGCTACCAACTTGTGCTATTTTATGCCAACTTTGCTTACTGGTATTATATTTATAAAGATTACCACTTTCTGAACCAATATATACACCACTAGAACTTACAAATAGTTTCTTTGGAATATCACCATTCTGAATTTTTGGCAAGGCAGTAACTTTTGTGTTATCTAACTGATAAACCAAATGATCAGTATCATCAAGAGCAAATAAACTATTATTATTAGCAATATCCCAAATATCATGACCTGAAAGATTATTAAATATTTTAGTAAATTTACAATCGCTCAAATTACAAGTATAAACACCATTTCTGGCAGCTACGTATAAATTATGGTTTAATTCTATTGCTTCCCAGATATACTCATTATCTGGAAGAAAATCCCCTATTTGGGTAGCTTTTCTATCTGCAAAATTATAATAAAAAACACCACCACGAGCCGAAGTAAAGCCAATTTTGCCATCAACAGCAAAAAAACTTGTTACCGGAGAAACTCCAATTGGTGCCTTACTAGTTGCTTGATTAATTGAAGTTGCACTACTACTAACATTTGCAAATACAAAATTTAGTGTACTTAATAAAGCTAAAGATAATAATATTTTTTTCATTGTGCCTCACATATTCAAATATAAATTAAGGCACGATAATATCACTTTAACCTAGAAACTCCAATAGAAATTATAGCTATTTACTTTAAGCAAAATTAAAGCTTAAACTACAGCCTCTTCTTTACGTTTAGTTTGTTTTACCAAGTTTTCTCGCGAAACTCCAAGCCACATAACTAGCGGTGAAGCAACCAAAACAGAAGAGTAAATACCAAATAAAATCCCGATAGTTAATGCTAGTGCAAAATAATGTAGACTTGCACCACCAAAAAATAACATTGATAATACCATCATTTCGGTACAACCATGAGTAATGATAGTCCGGCTTATCGTTGCTGTAATCGCATTGTTAATGATATGTGAAACAGTCCCACCACGAATAGTTCGGAAATTTTCACGGATCCGGTCAAATACAACCACGGATTCATTCACCGAATAACCAAGAACCGCCAGAATCGCAGCCAGTACGGTTAGTGAAAATTCCCACTGAAAAGCCGCAAAACAACCAAGGATTATCACCACATCATGCATATTAGCAATAATTGCCGATACCGCAAAACGCCACTCAAAGCGCAATGCCAAATATGCCATAATCCCAATACAAACAAAAGCTATTGCCATCAAGCCATTATTAACTAGATCCTTACCTACTTGTGGACCGATATACTCAACGCTTTTTAATTGAACATCAGGAGCCTCCAATTTAAGTGCTGCCAGCACATTATTTGAAAGAGACGCACCATTGATATCTTTTTTATTTGGTAACCGTAGCATTACATTTTTTGAGCTACCATAATTTTGTACTGTAGCTTGATCAAGCCCCATACCATTTAGCTTATTCCTGATAGCATCCAAATTCGCAGCCTGAGAATACTGAACTTCCATCAATGTTCCACCAGTAAATTCTACCGACAGATTTAGCCCGCGAGTAAACAAGAAAAATAGCGCTAGAATAAAAGTAAGTAGTGAAATACTAGTTGTAAGTTTCCCGTAACTCATAAACGGGATATCTTTTTTTATCTTGAAAAATTCCATTATTAGACCTTAATTAAATCGGTAGTTTTTTTATACGCTTATTCGCATATAAAAGACCAGTTATACCACGAGATACCAAAACGGCACTAAACATAGAAGTCAAAATACCAAGACAGTGTACAACTGCAAAACCTTTGACAGGACCTGAACCAAAAGCCAACAATGCCAATCCAGCAATTAAGGTGGTTACGTTTGAGTCAAGAATTGTTGCCCAAGCATGTTCATAACCAGCTTCAATCGCAGCATGTGGTTTCTGCCCATTCCGTAACTCTTCACGAATCCGCTCATTGATAAGTACATTTGAGTCAATAGCCATACCTAGAGTCAGGGCTATTGCTGCAATACCTGGCAAAGTTAATGTAGCCTGTAGCATAGACAAAACAGCAATCAGCAATAATAAATTCACACCAAGGGAAACTACGGAAACCGCACCAAAAACCATATAATAAACACACATAAATATGGCAATGGCTACAAATCCCCACAATACTGAATGGAAACCTTTATCAATATTTTCCTGTCCTAGTGAAGGTCCAACAGTACGTTCCTCAATAATATTCATTGGTGCTGCTAGTGATCCTGAGCGTAATAAAAGAGCTACATCATTCGCATCCTGAACACTCATAGCGCCAGATATTTGTACCTGACCACCACCGATCTGAGTACGAATTACTGGTGCCGTTACAACCTGACTTTTACCATGATCAACCAGTACCATCGCCATCCGTTTACCGACATTATCTCCAGTAACTTGTTTGAATATCGAAGAACCAGTTCCATCAAGGCTAATATTTACTGCTGGCGAACCATTTTCGTCAAAACCAGCCTGCGCATCATTAATATTATCACCCGTCAATTCTACATCTTTTTTCACGAGCAATTTAGTCATGCTACCATCACTATTTGGCTCATCAAGTAATTCCTCACCAACTGGCACATTGCCATTTAAAGCCTGAGTTAACGTAGGTTTATCATCATCAACCATGCGTACTTCAAGTGTTGCAGTACGCCCAAGAATATCTTTAGCCCGGGCTGTATCTTGTACACCCGGCAATTCAACTACAATCCGCTCAGGTCCTTGCTGCTGGATAATTGGCTCAGCAACACCCAATTCGTTTACCCGATTATGTAAAATCAGGATATTTTGTTTAACAGCTGCTTCTTTGATTTTTTGCACTTCATCTGGTGAAACGACCACACGGACATTAGTATCACCATCTTTAACCGCCTGTAATTTAGGTAAATCTTTGCGTAATTGATCAATAACTGATGCTGCTGTTGCTTCATCACGTAATTGAATTAATACCGATGAACCATTATCAACAGCAACTGAACCATAGCGTATTTGGTTATTACGTAAATCACGGCGAATTTCACCGACATATTTATCAAGAGTTTTCTTGATAGCTGCATCCATATCCACTTCTAGTAAGAAATGAACCCCGCCACGTAAATCCAAGCCCAAGAACATTGGATTCGCATTCATTTTACTCATCCAGTCTGGAGAGGCAGAAATCAAATTTAGCGCAACAATAAAATTATCACCCAAAGTCTGAGCAATAATATCGCGAGCTTTTAATTGATCATCGGTTGTTTTAAACTTGAATTTTAATGTTTTACCATCAAAAACTTCACCTTGCGGTTGAACACTTTGAGCCAACAATGCATCTGTAGTTTTTTTGATTAAATCATCACCGATCTGAACTGAGCTTCGGCTACTTGAGATTTGTACTGCTGGTACTTCACCATAAAAATTTGGCAGAGTATATAATAAGCCAACTATTATTGCGACAATAATAATCAGATATTTCCAGACCGGAAATTTAGTCATTTATTCACCCATATAATATAAAAAAATTTAATAGTTTCCCGAAAACCAGAAAACTAGCAAATTTATTTCAGCATAAAAAAGCTATTTAAAAGCCAGAAATAAAAAGATGCTAGCACCACTAAATCGGGCTAGCATCAATCATAATTATTTGCTTGCTACTGCAGCAACTTGATTATTTGCATCAAATTTACCAGCAATTGCACTGCGCTGAATGGTAATAACTACATTATCAGCAATCTCTAGATCCATAAACTGTTCATCAATTTTTACTATTTTGCCAACAATCCCACCAGTAGTAAGAACTTTATTGCCTTTTTCAAGAGCAGAAATCATTTGATTATGAAGCTTCATTTTTCGTTGTTGTGGTCTGATTAACAAAAACCAGAACAAAACAAAAATAACCACCATCGGTAAAAATGACAACAAACTATTTGTTCCGCCAGTAGCTGCAGTCGCAGCACCATCAGCAAAAGCGCTAGGAATTAAAGACATAATTAGACCTTATAACAATTTTTTTATTAAGACAGTCCGTTATTATAATATAATTTGATGACATTCCCCAAATTAATCGTAAACTAGCCCACGCATGATTAATATAAATCAATTACCAGTAAAATAGATGAAATAGGATAGTGCTTAAAAGGAATTTTTTAAGAGATTTGCTAAGTTGAGCCAATAGAAAAATCAGGTACGATAATGTGTACCTGATTTATTATTTACCAAGGAAGAAGTGCAGATTGGGCGATTGATATACCATGTGGCGTATATGGCACAAGCGGTGCATCAGCAGGCAGATTGCAGTCTGTAGTCGGACTATGCCATAAGCAAAAGTACTCTGATGCCCCTTCAAGATTAGTTCCAACATTACCACTAGAGTCAACTTCTTTAAGCCAGCCATTGGTGGTGTGCCCTGGAGAAATTGGCTGATCATTCGAATGAACCCAGTGAATTCCATTATTCGCCTGAAAAACTGAGCCACCTTTAAACGGTGTTTGAGAATAAGTCAAACCACAAGCTTCAATAACCTGCCCTACCTGTAAGCTAGATAATGGTGCAGGAACAGCCTTATTTGGTTGAGCCTGATCATAACCAGCGGCAAAAACATTATCAGCAGCAATTTCATAAGCATCTGCCGGATTGCTATCATTAAGTGGCTGTACCAAGATATGCGTATGCGAAAGTAAAATCCCTTGATTTTGTGCCTTGCCATCAACTACTAGTGGCTGAATGGTTTTGCTCCCTACATATGCTGGGGTAGCCTCTACCGTTCCAACTAGCAAATGTGCGCCAACAGCTTCACAACTAGCAACATCAGTAGCAAACTGTGCAGGAGGAGCCGGAGGAATTGGCGTGACGTCATCATTATCAGCAAATGCGTTAAAATTTACACCAGTAACTAAAGTAAGTGCGATTAAAAGTTTTTTCATAATTTCTTCCCTTTAAAGATTTTTGTTTTTTGCTGACGATATTTTCACCGAAAGTAGTTTTTTTTAAAATAGTACTTTTACTCTATTCTAAAAACGCTTATCACCCGCGCAAAAACACTATTTCCATTTTAAAGAAGAAAGAATAAAATACCGCTATCAAAAAATGTAAATCAAGGGAAAAGGTCATGAAAAAATTCATAATTACAATCTTAACTATAGCCTGTCTAGTTGCGTGCAAAAATCAGGTATCAGAGTCACATAATGGCATCTTTAATGGATTAAAACAAATAAGCTATATAAAACATAATCAAATAAAAAGCATACAATCTGAGCAAGTGACTATCGGTGAAGCCTTAGTTACAGCTAATACCCAAGAAGCCACAATATAAAAAGCTGCCAGATTGATCTGCTCCCCAAATAGTGGACAGATTATAAAAAGCCTCTGGTAGATTCAAAATGGTTTCGATATTCAATCGGAGCCATTTTTCTTAATTTGCGCTGTATTCTATCATTATTATAAAAATAGATATACTCATCAATTAATAATTTTAATTCTTCGTAAGTACTTATTTGCTCTAAATAAATACTCTCACTTTTCAAATGTCCAAAGAAACTCTCAATACATGCATTATCCAAACAATTACCTCTCCTGGACATGCTCTTTGTTATACCTAGTGATTTTAATAAAGATGTGTAGGCAATAGATGTGTACTGTGAACCTTGATCACTATGTAGAATAAGCTGATCATTACTCATACTTGGGAATGCTCGTTTGATAGTCTCTATTACTAGCGGATTATCATTGTATTTACTTAGCTCATATGATTTTACTTCATTGTTAAATAAATCATAAATTACGGAGAGATAATAATTTACTCCTCTAACCTTTAAATAAGTAATATCAGTAACTAATTTTCTATTAGGTAAATTGCTTTGAAACTTCCGGTTTAGAATATTAGCTGCCAGTAAATTTTCATTTCCAAAAAAATTACGCTTCTTTCTAATCCTAGACTTTAGGCCAAGTTTGCGCATTAAGCGTAAAACCTTCTTATAACTTATTACCATACCTTGCTTTGATGTTAAAGTATCACGTATTCTACGGTAACCATAGCGACCTTTACTTTTAATGTAGATAGCTTTGATACTATCCATTACCATAGTTTCTGTTAACACAGCTTTATTACGGTTGGCTAATAAATATTTGTAATATCCGCTCCGGGATACACCAAAAAATTTGCAAGCAGATATAATAGACAAACCAGATGTAGAAATATAGCTCTCAATAACACTAAAAGACAGAGATTTTATTTTTCCTGTTTGTCTCTTAGCTCCTTCAACTTTTTTAGTAGAAATAGCTCTCCTTTTAGCCTCATATTTTCATGACGCAACGCCTCAACTTCTGAATTAAATCTTTCTTTCTTTGGTCGGCCGTGAGAGCTATGGTTGTTATGCTTGCCACGACCATCTTCTAAACCTGAAGCACCATAAAGTCGAAACTTCCTTATCCAATCTTTTATTATGCTTATCTCTAATTCATATTCTACAGAAAGTTGGGGACCTGTTTTACCCTCATTTAGATACTTATTAACAATAAGCAATTTAAATTCTCGGGTATATGTTTTGCGATGTTTATTTTGTGTGTACATAAAAAAACTCCCTACGAGTAGTTAAGTATAAAGGGCTTTCTTTATACTTGTCTACTTTATAGGGAGCAGATCAAGATGGCAGCTTTTTATCTCTTTCTTAATCACTATTCCAGTCTACCAGAATTTCATAGCTGTTCCAGCTACAGCCCTAGACTTAAGAGCAGGTGCATCACACACATTTTGTGCCTGTCCATTATTAAATGGAATCCATGGTCCCCAATTCTGTTTTTGATATACTTGAGATGGTGACTGGTCTTTTATGCTAGAATCAATTCCATAACAAGCTACATAGGTTTGTCCATTATCGGTTACTTCTGGGTAAACTTGAGCATTAACATCGTTACTCCAAAATGTAGTGTAAAGAGTTCCACTTACCCAGTTACCATAATCAGCAATATACATTCCTGAAGTAGTCTTAACCGGTGTTGGCGTTGGTGCTGGAGCTGGTGCGGGCTTAAAGTCACTTACAGCAACAATATCTACCTTTGTTAAATTATCGTAGCTTGAAAGTTGACAGGTAATTCCTGCGCCACCATCTGCACGGCAGAAGCCACCTGCTACAACCTGGTTTTGAGAATTCAGAAAATTATCAAATGACCCAGAATAATTAGCAGTTGAGCCAATATAAGCCGTATACTGAACTTTATAGTTTGCTAATGCTGAGCTAGAAGTGCTCGCAGTTGCTTGTAAAACTTGATAGCTATCTTTTTTCATTGAAGCTAAGCGCTGTTCTGCTGTAGCATTTAGTTTATAATTAATTTCATAGTTAGTATAAGCATCCAGATTATTACAGTCAACTTTATTCATAGCGGCAACCGTACAAACTGTCGTACCATTTGTTTTTACAACTAGATCAAGATTACTTTGGTTAGCAATAGTAGCAGTATAAGCAAAAGCATTTGCACTAACTAACATTCCTAAAGTAGTAATTAATTTTTTCATGATGACTCTCCGTTAAAATTAAAATTGGGTTTAGCTATTTACTAACGATATTCTATCAACTAATAAATCATTTGCTAACCGTCCAAAAATGACGGGAGTCATATTTTTTTAAAAAATTTGAAATAAAAACCCGTGGGTTTAAATAAAATGCCAGTATTTAATAATACTGGCATTTTATTGCTCAATCCTAAGATATTTAGTTCAGCTTACTGTTATTAATTAGCAAAGTCATCAATATCCCACACTAGACTGGTGTGTCTATCAATAGAAAAATCAGCATATGAATCATCGTATGGATAAGCATATGCATTTTTTGTATTTGGGTCACTATGAATAAGTTGAACATACGGACTGCTTTCAGCAACTGTACACGTTTGATAAGTGTTATAGGCTCCAGCACAATTATACTCATCTTTTACATTTTGATTTGCTGGACTTAAGAAATTTGCCGTAATAGTTAATGGGCTGTAGCAACCAACAAAAGTTTGTGATTCAAGATTTTGCCATACTTCAAAACCACCTGAAGTTGTAGTTATAGTAGTAGCACTAAAAACTGATGGTGGCATGGCAGTATTTATGCTATCGCATATAGTTTGTAGTCCAGTAGGCTTAAACCGTGATGCAGGATTTTCCTTGTTAAATAGAAATATTGATTGCGGGGTTGGTTTATTGGGCGACGTATCACGTTGAAAATATCCTAACTGCGCGGAAAATGTATCAGTAGGTAATTTAGGATACAAACTATAGCTCATATTAAAACCATTAACCATTGAAACATCAACATTAGTAAAGACATTTAATTCATTAATACCAGGGGCTGTAATTTCAAACAAGGTGTTATAGGAGTATGCCCCTGCTGGTGGCTGTAATGCTTGCACAGTTATATTGCAGCTAATCACTCCTTGAGATGGTACCATCCACTCATATGTACTCTCTGCATTTAAAGGTTGGGTTGTTGCGCTACCATTAGTACTACAGCTCGCCGTAAAATACAAAGTTAAATTTGTTTGAGTATTATTATTAATTGTCAGCGTTCTTGAGGCATACGTTGGAGCGGTTAATGACGCTGTAACTGGTGGCATCATTGGAAATAAATCTGACGAAGCGTTTGCAAATTGGATTGTATTTTCATTACCAGTTTGACCATTAATTGAATCAAATGATGCAACTACTCCTTTACACCATTGTGCACCAGTATTTGTAGTAACAAACCGCCCATTTTTTACTTGAACGTTACAACCTGTGTACCCAGTACTACTACTGCTATCTTGGTATAAATATTCATATGTTCCATCAGATGTAGCATTTTTATATTCACCTAACCATGCATTCTGATTAGAACTATCTATATAAGCAACTAAAGTTGATCCCTTATAAACCCACAATGGCAGGTGGGCCCCACCAAAAATCCATCCCAGATAACCGCTCCGCTTTGTATCATCCTCATCTGGAGTTGGTGTACCCGCTGACGATGTGCTGCCACCATTACATGCAGCAACCGCAAGACTAAATACACTAATACATAGCAATGTAATTAATTTACTCTTTTTAAGACCACTTTTCATTCTTGACCCCTTAAAAATAACCTGTAAAACAGTTAGTAATTCTATTGTATCATAAAATGCATGTAGTTAAAACTATAGAAACAAATTTTCATCTAAGAATATCCGTTTATACTAGAATAACTTAAGAGCCTGTTTGCTAAGTCCTAAAGGGCTACGAAATATAACCAAATGGTTAAAAAATTATAAGTACTCAGTTAAGAATAACTATTCGCCTCAAATTTCATAATTTTTTATCGCATTTATCATGATCTCTCGCTTACATTAGACTTAGCAAACAGTCTCTAAGAAAAAATTTGATTTCAAGCTAGATTTTTCAAGATACTATAAAAAACACTTTTTCTTTTACCTGAAACATTATACTAATTTCGATATATTTTGCACAGCTGCCATTTTGGCAGCTGTGCAAAATATATCGAAATTAGTATAATCCACCTTGTTAATTAACTCACACAAGAGGGGTATTATGAAAAAGCTCGGAATATTGGCTGCTGGTGTTCTACTAACCGCATGTAATGGTGGGTCTGGCACAGCTTCATCAACACTGGCAAATAGCAGTGCTAAATCACCAGCTACTACAGGCAAAATCTCATTAAAATCATCCCCAATAGATCCAAATGCAAAAGCCGGGTATTTACCAGTTGAAATTGTTGATAATACTAAAGTAAACCAAGATATCTATATTCTAGCTAAAGCAGGCATACCTATAAGTGATGCGCCAGACTCAGAGGTAGAAGACTGCGTAATGGAGTTTGATAGTAATGGCATTGGTAAATGCAACAAAGTTAACAAAGACACTGACATTATGAAATACGCTAGGGTCAAATTAAAAGATCTTCATCATGATAGTGCTGGTAATATATTAGTATATATTCCTCATGTATCATCTGGGCGAATGTTTTTTTCGGTAGCCAGACCTTTAGATTTTACATTAGTTACATCAAAAGATAAAGATGGGCATGACAGTTATATTCGTATAGTTGACCCTAACCCAGCAGATCGAACTAATCCAAGCTACTATACTATTTTTGATAAAATTGAATATAGTTTCAATAATAATGGTGTTTGGGATAACCCAACCGCAGTAGATTATTTTTCTATGCCACTTTTAATGGAAGAATCAGACTCACAATCTGAATTTAAACGAGTTGGGATATCAGAACCAAGAGAACAGGTATTTAATCAGCTTCAGGAATTAGTCAATAGCAAAGATAAAACCCCAACTCATGAGTGGGGCAAATTATTTCTCCGTTATGCTGATTTCTCAGGAAATCAAAGTATCTTAAGATTCATGTCTCCATCAAAAATGATGGTCTCTGGAACTCAAGAAGAAGAGAAATCATTTAATTTTGATAAAAACTATCTCTCAAACCCTAGTACGTATGGTTTTAGTTATATAGATTCATTATGGGCATATTATAGCCTGCCAGGTCATGAATTAACCATTGACTGCACGGAAATTAATGGAAAAACTCATTTGGATAGTTATATATTTAAGGGACATGTAAATGCACAAAATGAATTTATCTTTAGTAACGGTCACGGTAATCAAGTAGTAATTAATAAGCCAGGTGATCGCGGTTCACGGGTCTACTTTGGTGGAGCAGGCATAATAAATGCAGATGGAAGTGCTGGCGGTGCATATACACCAGACTCAATAATTGAGCGCGAGATTACCAGTGCATTTGATGCTGGATTATTACCTGTGCCAGAAGGAACTATTTTAAATAAAAATTATTTTGTAACGCATCATAGTGATTTTTATATTGATAATCCATTACTTAATGCCGGACAAACTGGACCATGGTATGATTTATACTCTAAAGCCCTACACTCTTTTGGCGTACCTATCTATACTTTTGCTTATGATGATGCTTTAGGACAAGATGGAACTATGCACGATCCAAATGGTGTAAACCCAGGGACAGTCAAAATCACACTTGGTAGTTTAGCTGGAACACATATACCGAATCCATTTGTAGACCCGAATCATTATAAAGTTACAGTTAATGTTGGCTCTGGAACTAACTTAATTGATATGGCAAGTGGTAGAACACTTAAAAACGGTGATGTACTGACAGATGTCAGCGTTCCATTTAAAGTTAAATATAATGATAAAGAGCTTAATTTATACTTTAACCCATCACTTGTAACTCCTAGCTCATTCGAGTTTGCAGGAATTATTGTCAAGAAAGCTAAGGATAAAAATGAAGCTACCATAGATTTCCCTGGATCTTCGGCTGCGCCTGACCCAAGTAATTTTGATAATGATGATCATAATTTATATAAACTACATTTTATTCTTGGACAAACAACTACTGGCGTAACAAAAGAGCTCAAATATAATAGCAATGTAATTACAAATAATACTGGTAACTTTAATGAGGTTAAAAGTCCAATTGAAATAAAAGTTGATAATCAAGAGTTCAAGGTTTATCTCAAAGATAAGGCAGCCGGTACTCTACCTGGCAATGGAGGAATTGTTGTTGATACAAGCAATCCTGAGTTAGTCCAAGTTATAATACCAGGTCCTGCCTCATAAAATATTATTCATCTATAAAAAACAATAACCCCGCTACTAAGCAGCGGGGTTATTTGTCGGACGTATTTTTTCCTAAACCATAAAATCTTTTTTTAGAGTAATCCTTTGGTCGAAGGTAAACTATCACCAGTTTGTTTAATTGCCTGATTTAGCGCTTTAGCACAAGCCTTAAATAAACCTTCTACCATATGATGGGCATTCTCTCCGCTAACTTTTAGGTGAATCGCTGCCTGTAGCTGATCTGACAAACTCAAGAAAAAGTGCTCAACCATTTCTACCGGAAAATTACCGATCAATGGAGTCTGATATTCTGCTTCATAAACAAGAACTCCACGACCACTAAGATCAATAGTAGCAAAGGCACAGGATTCATCCATCGGCAGGACAAAACCATAACGGTTGATTCCACGTTTATCACCCAACGCCTGACGTAAGGCATTACCCAATGCAATCGCAACATCTTCAACCGTATGATGATAATCAATATGTGTATCACCCTCAGCAACAAGCTTCAGGCTAAATCCGCCATGTTTAGCCAATTGCTCCAGCATATGATCAAAAAAGCCTACCCCGGTATGAATTTGTATTGGACTGGTTTGATCCAAATTAACCTCTACAGTTATTCTGGTTTCATTAGTATTTCTAATAACTGTAGCTGTGCGTTCAACCTTAGCTAGATTATCAAGTTTTGCACCTAATGCCGCTAATACAAGGTTATTTTCTTCTGGAGTACCTATACTGATACGTAAAGTATTGGCAACATCCTTAGCACGATTCCTAATTACTATACCTTTAGCAAGGACATCTTTATATATTTTGCCTCCATTTTCAACTTTAAAAAGAATAAAGTTAGCCTTACTAGGATATACTTCTTCTATTCCTGGCAACTGCCGTAGCACTTCCAGCATTCGTTCCCGCTCTGCTTTAAGAATTTCAGTCCGGCTGTGTACCAGCTGCAACCCTAAAGGTGATAATAACTGATGGGCTAATCTAACACAAGGCTCTGGTAGTGGATATGGAGCTAAGACCTTACGTGACACAGTAATAATATCAGGATGAGCCAAAAGGCTACCAATTCGAACACCTGCAAAACCATAGGCTTTGGAAAGGGTTTTCATTGTAACAAGGTTTGGATAATCTTTTAATAAAGAAGCGGCTGACTCTGTATCAGCAAATTCAATATAGGCCTCATCAACAGCAATAATTGCTTGTGGTAATGATTTGGCAATAGCTTCAATTTTATCCAGAGAAATTATGTTTCCAGTCGGATTATTTGGCGTACATAAAAAAACTATCTTAACTTTTTCTGCTTTAGCCGTTGCAATAATTTTAGCATGTGGAAATTCAAAACCATCTTCTTCCGATAATGCCACTTTTACAACCTCAACACCAGCAGTATCCGCCGCAACTTGATACATTCCATAGGTTGGTGGAGTAATCAAAATTTTGTCTTTATACGCAATACAAAATACACGGATAATTAGATCAATAATCTCATCCATGCCGCGTGCAACCAGAATTTGATCGTTTTTCACCCCATAAATAGCAGCCAACCTTGCCAATAAAGCTATTGGTTGCGGATCGGGGTAACGATTTGCCTTACTCACCTCAATACTTTGTGGATATGGAATATAAGGGTTCTCATTCGCATCCATCTGTATCATTCCGGATAGATCACCCATCTCTGAACGAGCAGAGCTATATGCTGCAAGTTTAAGAATCTCCGGACGAACGATACCATTTAACCATTCCATTTTATTACTCATATTTCACCTATTAAAATTTTTCTTGATATACTTGCAGTGACTTAATAAGAATGTTTTATTAGCCCACTGTCTTTATTATTTATAGCCGCCTAATTAATTGCCTAGCCCATTCTTGAGTGCAATTCAAAGAGTTAGTTTTATTACCCGCGATTATCGAGGTTTGTAATGAAAAATTAGCATCACTATTATCCAATAGATAAATCTCATCTAAATAATCTTTAACTAATACCAGATTATCCGCCGACTCATGAAAACGACGACGCACAATTGCTATAGCTAAATTACTTATCAGCAATATTTGGCGGAATTCCAAAACCATAAAAACAAACTATTTCCCACAATGCAAATCCAGACAAAATTAAATTAAAAATTAAAATAGCATTTACACACATTACAAAATATTGATTTTCAATACCAGATTTCTCAAGCATAATTAGCAAAATAGTAAGGAAGAACAACACCACTAATAAGGTCAGGTTATGTTTAATTTGCATCTTTATCGGAATGAGATATTTTATATAAATTTTATTCTTTTCTGCTCTATCTAAGAACATATTAAACACACCAAGTGCTGTAGCACAATTAACGCTCAGAATAATACCTATAATTGTTATTGTATTTTCTATTAAAAATTTATTAGTACTATTTATTAAGTTAACATTTCTAAATGTCAATACAGATACAATTATCGGCAGCAATAAAGCACTTGTAAAGCTAATGATTTTATACATACACTAATCCCTACTAAATAACTCTGTTACTATATTGACGATTGTACTTTCATTAGTTAAATTATCTGAAAATATTTCTACAGACCTTTCAATTATCTCATTATTTGATTCCGAGTTATAACAAGTAGATCGTTTAGAGTAGACTTTTAAACTAGCAGCACCTTTTGAAGTATCATCTAGAACTTCCTCCATAAATTTATGACTATTTTTATTATTCAGTTCTAAACCAGTTGAGCTTGCTGAGGAATTTTCAATAACAATCTTGGTTTCTTGAGCATTCATATTTTCAGCAAGTTCCTTAGATAGGTCAGTCAGAGCTTTATGGCTAAATAAATTTTTTGGTGCATACGTTATTATTAATTTTGTAACAAGATGACCTTCAATAGCATCCCAAAAATGATCCTTTGCTAAATTTTCTGGATTAATAAATATCTTATGATCTTCATTGTTATTTATTTTTCCAGCTAGTGCCTTTAACAGAGAATATACATTAGTTGATAAACCTTTATTACACTGTAAATATATATTTTGAGCATTTTTATCAACTTCAACACTATGGTTTAAATTTATGATTACAAATGCAAACTCATATTCATTATTAGTATTTCTAGCTAATGTATCATCATAATATGGGTGTTCAGAATAACGCCCAATAGTCCCCAATACAACGTTTAAGGAGTCACTAAAATATCTAAATGTATATTCATAACTGTTACCATAGTACTCAAATTTATATCTTGCTTTGAAAATTTTTGACAGAAACTCATCTTTTGATTGGTTTTCATTAAGTAGAGTATGGTTTTCTGTAATAAAATATCTAAATTTTTGAAATTTAAGTGTCTTCATTAGGGATTTCTTTATGAAAAATTTTGTCTAACATAAATTTTGGTAACATAATATTACTATTTTTTGTTTAATAAATAAACAATTTAGTCAGATTAACTCATATTTTCAGCAAGCTCTTTTAGACGTGCCAACGCTTTTGGCCACACACCATTCATATAATCAAGATACTCTTCTGGGATATCAACATCAATCGTTAGAAGGCTAATACTATCAAGCTCTTCAAAGGTATAATTTTCAAAACCAGAAGCCCAGAGTTCAACTGCTTCACCCTCAGTAATTTCCTGATCACCATCAAGAATACCGCGATGATGAATAGAAACAAACTGATTGGGAATATTCTCGGCAATTTCAGCAATCATGCCTCCACGTTTTCCATCTTTCGCCGTGCCAATAAAAAGGATTTTACTGCCTTTTAACCAGCTTCCTTCGTAGGTCGAGGTTGGATTAAATGCTGCCGTCCATTCTTCGTAGCTTTGTTTATTGTCAAGCCCTAGCATCAGATTATAAACTCTTGCAACCGGAGCATTAATTTCTATCTTAAATTGTAATTTTTGCATTAAAATCCCCTTTTATATAAGGTGCTAGTTATAAGCCATCATAAAAATCAGTTTATTTTACGAATTAAGATGCTGTAATCTAACTGTTACTGCATTTTTATGCGCATCTAAGCCTTCCAAATCAGCCAGCGTTTCTACTACCGGACCCAAGGTCTTAATCCCGGAAGCGGATAAATTCTGAAACGAAATCGCTTTCATAAATGCAATTACATCAAGTCCGCTATACATCTGCGCATAGCCATAAGTCGGCAATACATGATTAGTACCGCTAGCATAATCACCGACTGATTCAGGCGTCCATTCACCAACGAATACTGAGCCAGCATTAATAACTTGTGGTAGATAATCTTCAGCATTAGCTATCTGTAAAATCAAATGCTCTGGCGCATACTGGTTAGAAATCACAAAGGCTTCAGCTAAATCTTTGGCAATTATCACGGCACTTTTAGCCAATGACTGTTTGATTATCTCTTTCCGGGATAAATAAGCAGTTTGCCGTTCTACTTCCTGGTGTACCTTATTGGCTAATTCAGTCGAAGTAGTAAGCAATATTACTTGGGCAGCAACATCGTGTTCAGCTTGTGCCAGTAAATCGCTTGCGACAAATACAGGATTAGCTTTATCATCGGCAATCACTAAAACTTCGGATGGACCTGCTGGCATATCAAGTGCAGCACCATTATGCGTTTGCGATACTTGTATCTTAGCTTCGGTTACGTATTTATTGCCCGGACCAAATATCTTATAAACTTTGGGGATTGATTCAGTACCAAAAGCTAAAGCGGCTACCGCCTGTGCTCCACCAGCTTTATAAATTGCATCAATGCCACAAGCCTTAGCAGCAAACAAAATCGCCGGATTAACTAATCCATTTTTACCCGGTGGCGTTACCAAAACCTTAGTCTCACAGCCAGCAATAGTAGCTGGGATTGCCAGCATCAATAACGTAGAAACAAGCGGCGCAGTCCCACCCGGAATGTATAATCCAACTTTCTCTATTGGTCGATATAATTTACCCAGTTTAGCACCATTCCGTTCAAATTCAAATGATTTCGGACAACTTATATTATGATAATGACGAATATTATCAATCGCAGTTAAAATCGCCTGTTTCTCATCATTGCTTAGGCTCTCGATTGCCTTATACTCATCTTCACTTACCAATAAGCAATCAAGCTTGGCACCATCAAATTTGGCTGCATATTCCAATAAAGCCTTATCACCATTCTGCCGTACATTGGCAATGATTTCTTTAACCTGACGAATTAAGGCTTCATCATCACTCGCCTGGCTACGTGCCAACACCAATTTTCTCTCGGTTTGTGATAATTGCCCCCAAATAACCACACGCATAACTACTCCAATAAGTTAATTATATAAAATTTAAATTGATCAAACTGCTATAAAATGATACTATAAAGAATCAGGAAAACCACCTGTACCATGGTAACTGTCAAACCATTTTTTATCATAGCTTTGATATTTTCACTCTCAGCAAATCCCATTGCTGCAAACATATTTGCACCCGGATAAGCAAAATTAGTAATTCTAGTTGCCAAAAGCATGCTAAATGCAAAAGTAGTCGCTGTTAACTGCATTTCAATTGCAGCTGGTGAAAACATTTCATGCAACATCTTGATCACTGCAGCTGAAGCAGCTGGCATTCCAAAAGCTCCAGTTACCCCAATTAATATTGAAAGCATGGATTTACCACCAAACTTCTCAAGAGGAATAAATAATTCAGTTAAAGCTTTAAACCCACCAGCATTTTGTACTAGATCTAGCATTGGACCTAATAAGACGAAGATGAAAAACAAATGAAAATTCTTTTTCATCCCATCAACCAATAATTCAAAAATTCTACTTAATTTTACTCCACCTGATAGACCAGTAATCAGAGCCAAAAATAGCATAACAAATATTACAAAAGAAGTTTTTGCCTTAAAAGTCAAACCATAAACCACACAAGCAATAAAAGCCAAAATAAAAATTATTGTTGCAAGATTTTGACGTTTTGTTGGGGTAAAACGTTCTTCATTCGGGTCGTGATAAAAAACTTCATGACTATATTGAGTTTGTAATTTCCCAGCCATAACCCAAGTAGTAATAAGCGTAACTAAGGCAATCGGAATCGCCGCATGAGTAAGCATTACACCATAACTGATACTAGTAATACCAAGTAAGGCAACCACGGGTGGTGCAAATGGACCTAGAATTAAAGCTTCCTCACCAGCTGCCTGCATCAATACTGCCAGACTTGGACGAGACAATCCGACACTTGCCGCTATTGGGCGTAAAATTGGCGCTAGTATTGCTAATCCACCGGCCAGAGTTCCTAATACAGCAACGATAACTACCGAAGATAAAACCACACCAATTTTTACCCTAGTCTGGGTATTTACCCCAATGCCATAAACAATTTTATGCACCATAGTATGGCTAACTTTAGTTTCATTAAGTACCTCACCAAGACCACGTCCAAGCATAATTATAAAACCAACCAGTGCCAGAAATGACCCCAGTGCACTTTCCATTACCTTACCAATTTCAAGTGGTGATGACCAGTTAAAAATGAAACCGATTCCAACGCAAATTGCGGTTGCAACTAGTGGTTCAACATTCCTAAATACTAAAATTGCATAGATAACAATCACAGAAAGACTTGCTAACTGTAAATAAAAGTGCCAATCCATTTTACCCCCAAGTAGTAAATTTATATCTAATCTATAACGCTCTTGTAGCCACGGTTTGAAGCCCATCAATATGTTCTATTCCAAGACCAGGACTCTCTGAAAGACTCAGAGTTGCTCCATTAAGTATAACCCCACCAATAACTGGATTAGTTTTAATCATTGTAATTGGATCAAGATCAACAAAGTGGATATTCGCGCGACTAACAATAAAACTTGCCATGGCTGCTAGTCCAATTGGCGACTCAAGCATACAACCTGCCATACACGGAATATTGTGGCTAGTAGCAAGATCATAAATCCCACGCGCAGCATAAATTCCAGCTGATTTCATTAATTTGATATTGATACCATCAGCTATGTTTTCACTGATAATTTTTAATGCATCACGAATACCAAATACCGACTCATCAGCATAAATTGGTAATTTAGAATTATCTCGGACATATTTTAAATTAGCATAATCCCACGCTTTAACTGGCTGTTCGACCATCGCAATATTGACTTTACCTGACACCAGCTGTTCAATAATATTAAGTGCAGATTTAGCATCCCACCCCTGATTGGCATCGGTAACAATATTAATACTATCCCCAACAGCATCACGAATTGACTTAATGCGGATGATGTCTTCATCTGGGTTCAAACCAACTTTAATCTTGAGGGTTTCAAAACCCTGACTAATAAATAGTCTAGCATCAGCAACCATTTCAGATACATCCTTGACACTGATAGTCGTCAGAATTTTTACTTCAGGTTTGCCACCACCAAGGAATTTATAAAGAGGTATCCCCATTCCTTTAGCCACCAGATCATGAATCGCAATATCAAAGGCAGCTTTAGCAGAGTTATTATTTACAAGAGAGATATTTATCTCACGTAGAATATTTTCATAGTTATCAAGACTAGCACCCAAAAATTTATTTGCTAGTAACTGTAGTCCGCCAATTATTGATTCCTGACTATCCCCAGTGATTACTGGAGTTGAAGCTGCCGAACCATAAGCAATATGTCCGGTATCAGTTTTTAGAATAACCACGATATCTTCCACATGCTCCGTCCTACGTAAGGCAGTAATAAATGGGCGGATCAGTGGAATTTGTAATTTAGCAATAGAAATTTCGGTAATTTGCATTAGTTTTCTTCCATTTTCAGTGGAATAGGTTTTCCATTATTATCTATAGCTACGTAGGTGAAGATTCCTTTAGTAACCAGTTTTGATTCCCTAGTAGTATAGTTATATGTCCAAGTTTGTAAACTGACTTGGATTGAAGTCCGCCCACGCTTAATTATATTGGCATAACAAGCAACCAGATCACCTATTTTTACTGGATTGATAAATGACATTCCCTCTATCGCAACTGTAGCCGCTCGCCCTGATGATGATAAAGACTTGGCAACAATAGCTCCACCCAAATCCATTTGGGATAAGACCCAGCCACCGAAGATATCACCATTGGCATTGGTATCACCCGGCATCGCAATTGTTTGAATAACCAGCTCACCTTCCGCAGGAATTGATTTAACTGACATAATTTACACTCCAATTTAATCTCATACGATATTGTAATGCGGCTAGACTTTTATATGTTTTAAAAGTAAGGGCATTAAACCTCTTTTATGCTCAATCAGGTTAAAGAAACAGGTTAGGAAAGAAGGCTATTACACACTTTCCCCAGCATACTAGGTTTTACAGGTCATTATTCAAATTTAGCAATAGCTTTTATTTAACTAAACTTTCTTGCATTCTTTAGAACTATCACAAATATTAAATCAAAAATGGGAACTAGTTATGCAAAAATGGGAATATGTTTTATTATTGTCTAATCTATAATAGCTGTTTCAAGGCTTTGACTAAATCATACCTTGTATTCAGATTGACCTGCAATATCTGCCATGCAGGTCACCCTTTTTAATAATTACAGATAAAATAAACACAATCAACCTAGCACTTTTTATCCATGCAATCTTCCAACTTTAGTTTATCTGCTAAAACATTTTTTAGACTTAAATAGAGACTGTCATTTGAAATAAATCCTGTTATCTGATAATCGTCAAGTAACCTTCCATCTTTATCTACAAAAACTATTGAAGGTGGAGCCAGTACCTTATATTTTTCAAGAAGGCTTTGGCTATTTTGATTATTTTTACTCACATCAACACGAACCAGTTTAAACTTATTCATTAATTGATTAACTTTTGCATCACTAAAAGTTTTTAAATCCATCTCTTTACAGGCAATACACCAGCTAGCATAAAAATCAAGCATTACTGGCTGGTGATTATACTCAGCTGATTGTAGTACACGGGTTAAATCAGTCTGATTATCAATAACCGTAAATCTTGAATCTTGCTCAACATGATGAAAATACCCTAAATTAACTGCTATCGCCAAAACCAAAATACTCGCAACACTAGCTAACGAATATTTCAATAGCTCTTTTTTATGAATGCCATGAGCAATGATATAAATTAGTGCGATACCCCAAACCAAATATAGAATATGGCTATACACTTCTGGAATAATCCGCCCTAGCATGTAAATTGCCATTAAAAGCATAACCATACCAAGCAATTTTTTAATGAGTAGCATCCATAATCCAGCTTTTGGTAACAACTTTTTGCCAAATACCGCAATTAGCATTAATGGTAATCCACTTCCCATACCCATGGCAAAAAGGCTACTACCACCTAGCCAGATATTCCCAGTGCTACTAATATAAACCAAGGCACCAGCTAATGGCGCAGTCACACATGGTGATAAAATTAGCGTCGAAACTGCACCAATTAAGAAGGCACCAAAAAATGAATGACTATTATATTTATTTAAGCGAGTATTAATTTTATTTTGTAATCCAGCAGGTAATTGTAACTCAAACGCACCAAATAGAGACAAGGCAAAAGTCATAAACAAGATGGCAATAGCCGAAATAACCCAAGTATTCTGTAAAAAGACTGAAAGATTATAACCAAAAACTGCCGCAATGACTCCACCGATAGAGTAAGAAACAGCTCCACCAAGGATATAAAAAAATGCAAGGAAAAAGCTTTTCTTCGTTGAAATATTATTACCAGCAATAACCCCAGCTAAAACAGGTAATAAAGGAAACACGCATGGAGTAAAAGCAATTAACAAGCCCAAGACAAAGAAACTAGCAATAACTACAATTGGGCTATTTTGAAAATAGCTGGTAATTTTTTCTGAGCTACTATCTGCGGCAAAAATTCCCGAGCTTTGATTATCGAGTTTTGGAGCATCTATTTGCTGATTATTCATCTTACCTGAAGCATTAGCTAAATATATATCAAGAGTAGCAGATTGTTCGGGATAACACAAATCAAGACCTTTACACCCTTGATAATTAACTTTTAATTTTAAAATACCATTTCCAGCATCAGTAACTGGAATCCGAATCGAAGTTTTATGTTCATAGACTTTAAATTTACCAAGATCCTTATCTTTAAGAATAATTGGATCAGGAAAAACTGGTTCACCCAGTTTGACATTACTAGCTTGCTCTGGAATAATCTTAATCTTGTTTTGATAAATATGATATTCATCCGCAATATTAAAATTAAGCCAGATAGCAGCTGAACTCTCAGCTCTAGCTGATACTTGAAATGCTTGCCAAGCTGGCAAAAAATCACTAGCTTGGCAACAAATTGCTACTATACCAAACAAGAACCCTAAAAACCAACGCATAACCATCTTACCATCTAACTACGTTTATGAATATTCCAAGTAATCGCAAAGAAAAATATTGCTAGTACACTTGAAATCAAAAGCATAATGAATCCACTATCCCAGCCATGATTTTGTACCAAATACCCCATCAGAGCTTCAGCACCCATAGTTCCAAAGAAATAGCCAAATAGGCCAGTAAACCCAGCCGCTGTTCCACCAGCTTTTTTAGGTACCAAATCAAGTGCAGCAACACCGATTAACATTACTGGTCCATAAATAAGAAAACCTATTACACCCAAGGCTGCTATCGTAATACACTGATTTGTTGATTGCCAATAAACAATCAACCCAAAGAAAATCAATACCATGGTTATAACACCAAGTGGCGAACGCCGTCCAGAAAAATACTTATCCGATAGCCAACCAACAAGAATAGTACCAGGAATCGCTGCCAATTCAAAGAAGGCAAAGCCCATACTGCTATAAACATTACTAAAATGTTTAACTTTATTTAGATAAGTAGGTGCCCAATTTAGGACTCCATAACGCACACAATAAACGAATACATTGGCTAATGCCATATACCAGACATTCTTATTAACTAACACGTAATCAAATAGAATCTGTTTAGTTGTCATCTCCTGTTCGCGATCTTTAAGATCATGTTCAACTTCAGCTAATGGGAAATCATTACGGTACACTTCAATCGGAGGTAAACCTACTGATTGTGGGACATCTCTTGCAAAGAATAGAACCCCACAAGCAATTACAATTGCAACCATAGCCGGCAGATAAAATAAACCATCCCAGTTACTAAATAAACCAACACCAATAGCAACAATAAATGGTAATAATCCAGCACCAACATTGTGTGCAGTATTCCAGATGGACATTTTGGTACCACGCTCGGAATCAGAAAACCAGTGCGTCATTATTCTACCACATGGCGGCCAGCCCATTCCTTGCACCCAGCCATTTAAGAGCATTAAACCAAACAGGGCACCAAAGGTAAGGAATGATGGAGCAAGAACATTAGTAAGTGCGGAGAGAATCAGACCTAAAGCTAAAAAATAACGAGGATTACTGCGATCAGAAACATTACCCATGATAAATTTACTTAAACCATAAGTAACCGCCAATGCAGAGCCTAAATAACCAACTTGCTCAATAGAAAACCCATCTTTAAGTAGGTATGGTTTGGCTAATGCAAGTGTACTTCGAACGAAATAATATGCCATATAACCAATATAGGCAGTCAAAAATAACTGTAATCGATATTTTTTATAGTTTACATCAATTTTATTATCCGGTAATGGCTGAATAAATTTTGCTGGTTTCAGGAATCCAATCATATAAGTTCTTTCAATACAAACTCTAAACTGGATTTTAACAGAATTTTTATAAAATGAACTATTTAACTAAAGGGAAAACAAAAGTTGTTGATTCCATCCGATCAGGATCTGAGGCAGTCTTGGCTTTAATTACCTTGGGAATCACTGGTTTTAGATAAACTGGCGTTTTATGTTTTTTACGGTTATAGATTAAAACACCAATTAACAAAGCACAAACTAGAATAACGAGAAGAGCAATTGCAGTTTGTCTTATACCAATCGGTTCTATTTTTTGCGGGTAATTATTTTTCATGGTAGCTAAAAAGCCCCGTTTAAAACGGGACTTTTTAATGTAGAACTAACGACTAAATACATCAACACGTTCACGGAGTTCTTTCCCTGCGCGGAAATAAACCACATGACGCTCACCTGAATCAATCGCAACACCATGGCGTGGGTTACGAACTTTACCAGCAGCACGATGTTTTAGTGAAAAGCATCCGAATCCACGAATCTCAATGCGTTTACCCGTTGCTATACTTGAAGCCATTGTAGCAAATAATTCCTTGACAATAGCTTCAACTTCTTTACGACTTAGCTTTGGATAAAGCTCAGAGATCCTCTTAATAATATCTGAGCGATTCATAATTATCCTTGTGACAATTTATCCTGTAGTAAAGATCCCAAGTTAGTTGTACCAGCAGTTTTATCTGCCTGCTTAACTTTCTTGATTGCCTCAGCCTCATCTTTTGAATCTTTAGCACGAATTGACACCGTGATAGCACGAGTTTTACGATCAATATTTGTGATCATAACTTCAAGCTCATCACCAACATTAACTACTTTAGTTAAATCATCAACACGCTCAGATGAAAATTCACGAGCAGGAAGAGTAGCCTCAATTTCAGCAGCCAATTCAACTGTTGCCTGTTCAGCACTAACTTCTTTTACTGTAGCTTTAACTATAGAACCTTTATCATTAAGATTTAGGAAATTAGCATATGGGTCGTTATCAAGCTGCTTGATACCTAGAGCAATACGCTCTTTTTCAATATCAACCGACAAGATAACTGCTTCAATATCCTGACCTTTTTTATAGTTACGAATAGCTGCATCACCAGACAATGTCCATGAAATATCAGATACATGAACTAGCCCATCAATACCACCAGCTAAACCAATAAATAGACCGAAGTCAGTTATCGAGCGGATTTGTCCAGCAACACGATCACCCTTCTGGTTTTTCTCAGCAAATTCAACCCAAGGGTTAGCTTGACATTGTTTCATACCAAGGCTGATACGGCGTTTTTCTGGATCGATTTCAAGAATTTGAATTTGAACTTCATCACCAAGTTTAACCAATTTAGAAGGATTAACGTTTTTATTAGTCCAATCCATCTCAGATACGTGAACTAAACCTTCAATACCTGGCTCAAGCTCAACAAATGCGCCATAATCAGTAAGATTTGAAATTTTGCCATGTAAACGAGTTCCAACAGGGAAACGCTCAGCAACACCAAACCAAGGATCATTAGAAAGTTGTTTTAAACCTAGAGAAACACGATGTTTTTCTTGATCAAATTTCAATACTTTAGCTTCAATTTCTTGACCAACAGTTAATACTTCAGACGGATGTTTAACACGTTTCCAAGAAAGATCAGTAATATATAACAAGCCATCAATTCCACCAAGATCAACGAATGCACCGTAGTCAGTGATATTTTTAACGATACCCTGAACAACATTACCTTCTTGCATTTTCTCAGCAATAGCTTTACTATCTTCACCATTACGCTCAACAAGAACTGCTTTACGTGAAATAACGATATTATTACGACGACGATCAACTTTAATGACTTTAAATTCTACTGGCTTAGTTTCGTATGGAGTGAAATCACGTACAGTACGTACATCAATTAGTGAACCTGGCAAGAATAGACGTACATTTTTGTACATAACACCAAGACCACCTTTTACGCGACCATATACACCACCAGTTAGAACATCACCACGCTCCAACGCGCCTTCCAATTCTTCCCAAGCTGCAATACGACGTGCTTTATCACGCGATAAACGAGTTTCGCCATAACCATCTTCAATTGCTTCAATAGCAACTTTTACTACATCTCCAACTTTAACCTCAAGATTGCCTAATTCATCTTTAAATTCGCTAAGTGCGATTGATGATTCAGATTTCAAACCAGCTGTTACTGTTACATATTTATTATCAACAGCTACAACTGTTGCATCAATAACTTCACCTTCACGCATTTCAAGTTGTGCTAGGTGTTGTTCAAATAGGCTTGCAAAATTTTCCACTATGTTTAGGACCATAAAAAATAAAAAGTTAAACTTTGTTATAGACAGTTGCCCATAACTCCACAATCAGGATTTCTGATACCACTTAGAAATAACCGCAATAGTTTCTTCTATAGTTAAATCAGAATTATCCAGAACTTTAAATGAAGAATCATATGACAATGGCGCAGTGCTTCTGTTTGAATCCTGCTCGTCTCGCGCAATGATATCTTGCAAAATAGCCTCAATTGTAACAGATTTATTAAATAATTGCAACTGCTTATAACGGCGTTCAGCACGTTTTTCGGCTGAAGCAGTCAAAAAAACCTTGAGCTTTGCGGCTGGAAAAACTACGCTCCCCATGTCCCGCCCATCAGTTACCAGCCCTGGCTCTTTGGCAAAATCACGTTGAAACTGCAGAAGCCTAGCACGAACCTCTGGAATTGAACCATACTTTGATGCCAGCATACCCACAAACTCCTCGCGAAGTGCATCAGTAACATTTTCACCACCAAGAATCACACCTAAATCAGTAAATTCAAGCAGCATAGTTGAAACCAGATCAACAACTTGACTCTCCCCCACTGAAGTATCACCGTAGTTACGATAAACCCACAATCCAAGCGCACGATAAATCGCTCCAGACTCTAGGTAGTGAAAACCAAGCTCTTTAGCCAATAATTTAGCTACAGTACCCTTCCCTGATGAAGCAGGACCATCAATTGTAATCACAGGAACCATAAGATCAATTACCTCCAGTTATATAGGTTTTGGCTTTTTTAAATAAATTGAAGAAATTATTACTAGTTGCTTCAGCAATTGTATCAAGATTTACTTGACGCAAATCCGCAATAAACTCCGCTGTATGCAGCACGAGTGCCGGATGATTTAATTTTCCGCGATGAGGTACAGGCGCAAGATATGGTGCATCGGTTTCTACAAGAAGACGATCCAAGGGAACGTATTTAGCAGCCTCCTGAATATCCTTGGCACTTTTAAAAGTCACAATACCCGAAAATGAGATATAACAACCAAGATCGAGAAATTTGCGCGCCCAATCCAAGTTTTCGGTAAAACAATGAATAACGGCACCACAATCATTAATTCCATTTTCCGCAAGCATTTTCCAAGCATCTTCCGCTGACTCACGGGTATGAATCACAAGAGGCAATCCCGAGCGTTTAGCAACATTAATATGAGTCTGGAACCGCTTATGTTGCCAGCTCATGTCTATATCCTTATTCCAGTAATAATCCAGCCCGGTTTCACCTATCGCTACCACTTTTGGGTGTTGAGAATATGCAAAAAGAAATTCTTCTGTAAGTTCAAATTCAGGGAGTTTCTCATCCGGATGAATTCCAACTGTTGCAAAAACATTATTTTTACCTTCTGCCAAATCTATAACTTCAGCAATATTATCTGGTCGCGTTGCGACACATAATGCATAACGGACATCATTATCTACCATATGTTGCATATAAGCATCAAGATTCGTAGCAATCTCTTTGAAGTTTATATGACAATGAGAATCAATTAACATAAAATCGCCTTATTTTGTTAAAATAACACCTTTTAGTAAGAAGCAGCAGATTGTACCATAGATACATGTCTGATGAAAATTGCAACTAAAGCATAGATTTCAAATATAGACAAGACGAAAGGAAGTCATCACGACATGAATCGGGGTAAAATTTATGTAATAGCCGCACCTTCAGGAGCCGGTAAATCAACGCTAGTAAACGCCTTATGTAAACTTGACAGCAATGTCCAACTCTCGATATCCCACACAACCAGAGGTATCCGCCCGGGCGAAGAACATGGTGTAAACTATTTCTTCACTAGTATTGACGACTTCAAAAACATGATAGATAAAAATGAGTTTCTGGAGTATGCCGAAGTTTATGGCAATATGTATGGAACCAATATTACTACTATAAAAGACTTTCTTGCGACAGGAAAAGACATTCTATTAGAAATTGACTGGCAAGGTGCACGACAAATCCGCAAGCTATTTAATGATGCTGTTTTGATATTCATTGCGCCACCATCACTTGAGATTTTAGAAAAGAGACTGCGAGACCGTAAAACCGACAGTCAAGAAGTCATCGAAAAAAGATTGGCTTTAGCAAGAGAGGATATGGCTCATGCAGCAGAATTTGACTATATTATAATAAATGATGATTTCGATACTGCACTGCAAGATCTATGTAGTATAATAAGAGCTGGTCGCAATAAGACGGCGCGTAAGCTTGAAATAATAAAACAAAAATTTGACCTTAATAGTGGAAAGGAACTCTAAAATGGCTCGATTCACAGTTGCCGACTGTATGGAAACAATTAACAACCGTTTTGACATGACTATTGCTGCTGCACTACGTGCACGCCAGATCGAAAAAGGTAGCGATATTATGGTTGAACATGAAGAAGGTGATAAACCAACAGTAATTGCACTTCGAGAAATAGCAGATCATAAAGTAGATCAGCAAATTCTTGGTCGCGTTGAATAGTTGTTAATTAAGTAGCGAGGTACTAATGGAAATCAATCACGGCGAATATCAAAAACTTGTAGATGACCTAAGAAGAACCTTGCTTTCAACAGCCCGAAAGCACTTACATGGCAAAAAAATTGAAACCATTGATCTCGCTTTTCAGGTAGCCAATCACGCACACTACGGACAATTTCGTAAAAGTGGCGAACCATACATTACACATCCGATAGAAGTAGCAACCTTAATCGCAGACTGGGAACTTGATGAACAAACAATTGCTGGTGCATTGATGCATGATGTAATTGAAGATACCCCAGTTAGCAAGGAAGAGCTCACCAGAATTTTTGGCACTAGTATAGCGGAGCTTGTAGATAGCGTAACTAAGCTCGATAAATTACATTTTGAGTCAGAAGAAATAGCCCATGCCGAATATTTTCGGAAAGTCGTCTTGGCTATGGCAAAAGATATCCGGGTAATTTTGATCAAGCTGGCAGACCGGATGCACAATATGCTGACCCTAGGATCTATGAAGCCGGAGAAACGACGAAAAATTTCTATGGAAACAATGGAAATTTACGTACCAATTGCAAACCGTATAGGCTTACACAAAGTACACCTAGAACTTGCGGAAGAAAGCTTCAAACACCTTTACCCCATGCGATATAAAGTACTAAATTCAGCGGTTGAAGTAGCGCAAAAAAACCGCTTACCACTCACCCAAGAAATTCTAACCAATATTAGCAATGCCTTAAAATCAAATGGCATAAAGGCCGAATTCAAATTCCGCCAGAGAACGATTTTCAATTTATACAACCGCATGCTCAAACGGCAGCAATCATTTGACCGGATTTACGATATTTTTGAAGTCAAAATAATAGTTGAAACTATTGGAGATTGTTATTTAACACTGGGTGTAATCCACAACCTCTACCAACCAATACCGGGTAAATTTAAAGACTATATTGCCATTCCCAAAAGTAATGGCTACCAATCTTTACATTCAACAATGATGAGTCCAACCGGAGCTCCATTACAAATCCATATTCGTACAACAGAAATGGAAGATATTGCCGAACATGGAATTATTAGCCACCTACTTAAACAGCAGCGCGGCATTGACTACGGCGGAAGTGCTAAACAGCACACTGCTAGTTGGATAAATAATATTTTGGAAATACAAAGTAGCACATTCTCTGCTAGCGACTTTTTGGAAAATATCAAAAAAGACCTCTCTCCAAAAAATATTTATGTCTTTACACCAAAAGGTAAAATTATTCACTTACCAAGAGGAGCTACTCCTGTTGATTTTGCCTATGCAATTCATACCGATATTGGCGATCATTTTAATCGCGCAAGAGTTAATCAGCGCTCCGTTGAACATGATCATAGACTCCAAAATGGTGATGTTGTCGAAGTTGCAACATCACAGTTTAGCGAACCGGATGAAAATTGGCTAAACTCAGTAATTACTGGACGAGCAATTAGCAAAATCAAGCAATATTTAAAAGAACAAAAATATGATGAAGACGTAAGTAATGGAGTTCACCTCTTAAATACTGGTCTACATATTGCTGGTAGTGAGATTATTGTAAACGATGAAATCTTGCAAAAACTTATTGACACAAAATATAGTAGCCGACTTAACCTTACTGATTTTGAGCAAAAAATTGGGGTAAACGAAATTCCCGCACTTCAGGTTGTCAGCGAACTACTCGAACTAACCCCGGGTCATGCACTTAAATTAAAGTTAAGTAACTGTAATTCAGCAATCATCCAGGACGATGTTTGTTGCCCGCTACCAGATGAAAAAATCTATGCAAAACTCACTCGTAAAGGTGAACTTGAGCTACATAGCTACGACTGTCGCAAAAATAAAACAATTGGCTTAGACAAGCTAATTCCAGCAATCCTCATCAATGATACCGAGGCACAATTCCTATCAAAATTGACAATTACAATTGATAATTTACCGGGAGTATTCAATAAGTTATCTGCAATAATTGCAGAACGGCAAATCAACATGGAAGAGATTTTTCAAGAACGGAGTGACAACCATAGTATAGTAGTTGTCAAGCTAACAATTAGCGTTTCATCCTCAAAAGAAGTTGATGATTTACTCTCAAGCATTGCGGAAAATGATTTTGTCATAAAAGCAACCCGCAGTTAGGTTACAATATTGTATAGCCAAATTGGTTCAAATACGTTTTATCTTTTAGCATAAGCACCATAGATTAAGGAAAGAGCAATGATTACCAATAATAACCAAAACGACAAGACTAAAGAGATTGAATTATCTGATAACCTAGTGCCAATTATACCGTTAAAAGATGTGGTAATTTTCCCTAATATGGTAGTTCCACTATTTGTTGGTAGACAGAAATCTATTAACGCACTTGAAGTTGCTGACAAGAAAGATAAGCAAGTTATCCTGCTTAGTCAAAAAAATCCCACAGATAATGAAGTAACGGAAGAAAATCTCCACACTACCGGAACTTTAGCTAAAATATTACAAATTCTACAATTACCAGATGGAACCAAAAAAGTTCTAATTGAGGGTAAAATCCGCGCTAAAGCAACTAAAATTGTTGAAAAAGATGGTTTCTTATCCGCTGAAATCCAAGAGATTCAAACCAAACAGGATATCAGTAAAATAGAGCAGGAGGCTGAACGTCGCGAAATTATTCAGCTATTCGATGAATTTGCAAAACTAAACCAAAAAGTCCCAGATGAAGTTGTATCAATTATCGCTAAAATTGCCAATATTGAACAGCTTGCAGATGTGATAATAACGCATGTGATAGTAGATCTTACAATTCGCCAAGAACTACTTGAAACTTCATCATTAAAAAAACGTCTGACTATGCTACTTAAAGAATTAAATCGGGAAATCGAAATTCTGACTGTCGAGAAAAAAATTCAAGGACGAGTTAAACAGCAAATCGAAAAAAATCAGAAAGAATATTACCTCCACGAACAACAGAGAGCAATTCAACAAGAACTGGGTGAGATTGAAGAACTAAATGAAATTCAGGAACTTGAAAATAAGATTCATAAAGCAAAAATGACTGAAGAGGCAGAAAAAAAAGCTTTAGCTGAATTGAAAAAACTAAAAATGATGCCACAGATGTCTTCTGAAAGTGCACTGGTAAGAAACTATATTGAACACCTAGTTGAGCTACCATGGAATAAATCTACCAAAGTTAGTTCAGACCTTGATAAAGCACAAAAAATCCTTGATAAAGATCATTATGGGTTAGATAAGATTAAAGAACGGATTATCGAATATCTTGCAGTCCAACGCCGTACAGAAAATAATAAGTCTCCAATATTATGCTTTGTGGGACCTCCTGGAGTAGGTAAAACATCACTTGGTGAATCAATTGCTAAAGCGACAAACCGTAAGTATGTGAGGATTGCTCTTGGTGGCTTACATGATGAAGCAGAAATTCGTGGACATCGTAAAACCTATATTGGCGCGATGTCAGGTAAAGTTTTGCAAAATATCAGTAAAATCGGAGTAAAAAACCCATTGTTACTATTTGATGAAGTCGATAAAATTGGTGCTGATCACCGTGGAGATCCAGCAGCTGCGCTACTTGAAGTTTTAGATCCTGAACAAAATCGGGCTTTTGTAGACAACTATACTGAAGTACCGTTTGATTTATCACAAGTAATGTTTGTATGCACTTCAAACTCAATGAACATTCCTGGTCCGCTACGCGACAGAATGGAAATTATTCGCCTATCTGGCTATACCGAACAGGAAAAATTAAAAATTGCCGAGCAATACCTATTGCCACGCCAGATCAAAAACAATGGTTTAAAACCAGCAGAAATTGCAGTTGATAGCGAAACGATTCTGGATGTAATTCGGTATTACACTGCGGAAGCTGGCGTACGGAGTCTAGATCGACAAATAGGTAAACTTTGCCGTAAAGTGGTAACGATGCTTGATACTAAAAAAGTTACGGGCAAGAAGATTAAGATTACAAAAGACACATTAAAAGATTTTCTAGGTATTCCAATTAATGATTTTGGTATCAGTGCTAAAGAAAATCGTGTTGGAAGGGTTACTGGTCTTGCATGGACTGAAATTGGAGGGGATATATTGACTATTGAGGTAGTCGCAATCCCAGGAAAAGGAAATATTATCAGGACTGGACAACTTGGCGACGTGATGAAAGAGTCAATTCAAGCTGCAATCAGCCTAGTCCGTAGCCGAAGTAATCCTTTGGGAATTGATGAGAAATTCTATGAAAATAGAGATATCCATGTCCATGTGCCTGAAGGTGCGACCCCCAAAGATGGTCCATCTGCCGGGATTGCAATGGTAACTGCAATTGCTTCAAGCTTGAATCATGTGCCAATTAAATCAAGTGTTGCAATGACTGGTGAGGTTACCTTATATGGTGAGGTTCTACCAATCGGTGGACTCAAGGAAAAAATGCTAGCAGCACTTCGTGCTGGCATAAAAACGGTATTGATTCCAGATAAGAACATTAAAGATCTGGATGAAATTCCTGATGACATCAAACAACAACTTGAAGTCATACCTGTTAAAACAGTTGAGCAGGTTCTGGAAATTGCACTCGAATATAAGCCAGTTCCTTGGGATCAGCAAACCAGACTTGACCCTGCACCAGCAGCAAAAGAAGCACTAAAGAAAAAGCCTGCCAAGTCTAAAAAAACTGGTCTGCGGGTTAATGCCTAGATAGTGTATAATATCTGACCTGTAAAAGAAGGTAGTACCGAAAAGTACTACCTTTTTAATTTTATAAATTCGAAATTTATGGAAAAATAGTTTTGGCTTTGCTTGGTTTTTTATTAACAATAGGGATTTTGGTAGTTATTCATGAATTTGGGCACTATTTATTTGCCAGATTATTTAAAGTTAAGGTAATCACCTTCTCTATTGGCTTTGGTCCAAAGCTCTTTTCTTGGCAAGGTAAAAACAACCAATGGAAAATTGGTGCAATCCCACTTGGTGGCTATGTACAGATGCTTGATGAAAGAGAAGCACCAGTTACACCAGAACTAAAACATTTAGCCTTTAACAATAAACCACCGTATCAAAAGCTTCTAATTGCCCTAGCTGGACCACTATTTAATATCTTATTTGCATTTATAGCTTACTATTTTATTGGATTATATGGAGTTTATAATCTAAAACCAATTATAGCAAGCATTAATCCCACCCCCCTAGTCCAGAACCTAGAAAAAATAGCACCTGGAAGCACAATTAAAAAAATTAATGAACAACCAATAGATAGCTGGTCTCAGGCAGAAACAATTTTTCGTAATGACCTTGCTCATACAGACCAAATAAATTTTACACTAGAAATAGAATCTGTAAACCAGCAACTACAGCTTAACTTTAATAAATATAAAAATAACCGCAATGATTATTCACTTACTGATTTAGGTTTATATCCGTTCAAGTATATCCCGGTTATTGGCTATACTGAACCACAATCAGCAGCCACTAGAGCAGGAATAAAAGAGGGTGATATTGTTTTAAAAATAAACGGGGAATCAATCAACAACTGGTTTCAAATTAGCAAATTAATAAAATCTTCGCCAAGTGAAAAATTAACATTTATTGTAAAAAGAAATAATACTGAAATATCTCTGCCCGTTATACCTGACTCAATCAATGATGAAGATGGACAAATAATTGGCAAAATTGGTATAATGCCTACCTTAGACAATAGCTTAATTGAAAAAAACAGCTTTATCAAGCACTATAACCCAATAAATAGTCTGGGATATGCATATAATGCCTGTTTAAATCTGGCGTATAATAATATTACAGCACTCTGGTTAATGCTAAATGGCGATATTTCTTGGCATAATCTTGGTGGACCTGTTTCAATAGCCAAAGCATCAAAAATGGCGATGCATCAGGGTGTAAAATCATTTGTTGATTTTCTTGCATTAATTAGCCTAAGTCTAGCTATCATGAATTTACTGCCCATACCAGTATTAGATGGTGGGCATATATTAATTTATAGTATTGAGTGGTTAACAGGAAAACCTATGGCTATACAAATTCAGCAACTTCTATTTAAATTCGGGCTGATTGTTGTGCTTGGGGTAACATTCTTGGCTTTATATAATGACTTTCTAAAATTATTTAATCTGTAATGAACTTACGACTTAAACTACTTAGTACAATATTTTCACTATTTATCCTAAATAGTAGCTATGCTGACAATAATGGCTTTGTTATTCAGCAGATTCGTATTGAAGGTTTGCAACGGATTGAGATGGGAACAGTTTATAGTTACCTACCAGTCAAAGTTGGAGATACCTTAACCGCAAGTAAAGCGAATGACATAATACACAAATTATATAGCACCGGATTCTTTCAGGATGTAAGGGTTGAGCAACAGGGAAATACTTTAATTGTTGATATTGAAGAACGCCCAGTTATTGCCCGTATTTCTGTTTCTGGCGACCACGAGTTTGATCACGATAAATTGGTAAAATCGTTAAAAGAAAATGGTCTTGCTGATGGACTTATCTTTGATCAAAGTATTCTTGACAATGCTGTGATGAGTCTAAAAACAGAATACTATAACCGTGGATTATATTCCGTAATTATCACTCCCACCGTGGTTCAGCTGGAACGAAATCGTGTTAATATACAAATCACAATTTCCGAGGGTGTAACCGCAAAAATTGGCGGCATTACTTTTACTGGCAATAAAGCATTTAGTTCCCAAAAACTTCAGAAGCAAATGTTCCTGACAACTGGCAACTGGCTTAGTTTCTGGTATAAAGACAACCAGTACTCAAGTGATAAACTTAATGGCGACTTAGAAACCGTTAAAGCATTTTACCAAAATCAAGGATATATCACCTACCGCCTTAACTCCGTTCAAGTTCAGTTAACACCAGACAAAAAATTAGTTTATATAACTGCAAATATTGACGAAGGACACCAGTATCGCTTTAAAGATATTAAAATCGCGGGAGACTATAAAGATATTCCACCAGAAGAATTACAAAAATTAATTACCGTTAAGCCTGGGCAGATAATTAATCAGGAAAAACTAGATAAAGATATTCAGTCAATAAAAACAACAATGGGTAAATATGGTTATGCCTTTGCGGGCATAAATCCGGTGCCTGATATTGATAGCAAAAAAAATACAGTTGCCTATACTCTATTTATTGACCCCGGTAAGAAAATCTATGTCCGTAATATTAATATTAGTGGTAATGAAAAAACCAGAGATGTAGTTATTCGTCGCGAATTCAGACAAGAGGAAGCAGGAATTTATAATGCCGCAGCTATTAAACGCTCTAAAGACCGCCTAGATGTATTGGGTTACTTTAAAACGACTGATATAGCAACCACTCCAGTACCTGGAGTCAATGATCAGGTTGATTTAAATGTAAAAGTTACTGAAACTAATACTGGTAGTATTAATTTTGGGGTTGGTTTTGCCCAAGGTCAAGGTATTATCTTAAATGGTGGTATTTCACAAAGTAATTTATTTGGGTCGGGTAAATCTGCATCAATCAATGCATCATACAGTCAATTAAATAGCAGTATTTCACTTTCATTTACTGATCCATATTACCTGGCTAATGGAACCAGTCTTGGTTATGATATTTACGATACTACATTTACACCAAATCTAGTAGGGATTAGCCCATACTCAACTCAAACCCTTGGTGGACGGATTCGAACATCAGTTCCGGTTTCTGAATTTGATCGAATTAATTTAAGTCTTGGCTTTGAAAATAATCAAATTAGTATTAATAACAATACTGCACCACTCCGATTTATCCAGTTTACTAACCAGTATGGTAACTCGGTAAATGCTATTCCGGTAACTGTTAGCTGGGCACGAAATACGTCAGATAGCACATTGTGGCCAACAAGCGGTGCTACCTATAATACTAGTTTTACAATTACAGCACCTGGCGTTGGCGCGCAATACTATAAATTTGACTCTAAAGACGCATGGTATTTCCCTATCTCACAGGATTTGACTTGGAAGACTAATGGAGAACTAGGATTCATTAACTCGTATGGTGATGGGCAAATTGTGCCATTTTATCAAAACTTTATTGAGGGTGGTCCAAATTCAATTCGTGGTTACTACATTGGTAGTATAGGACCAAAAGATACCGATGGTTCATCACTGGGTGGAACTCGTTGGGTATTCCTGAGTAATAACCTGCTCTTCCCAATGCCGGGGGTAAAAGAAGATAAAACTGTCCGTCTAAGTGCATTCTATGATATAGGCTCGTTATATGGGGGAGACCCATTTGGAATCAATCCATTACAAGCAGTTCGTGCCAGTTATGGTTTGGGATTAGTATGGATATCACCAATGGGACCAATTCAGCTCAGCTATGCAATACCAATGTTTAACCAACCAAACGACAATATCCAGAACTTCCAGTTTACACTTGGCTCAATGTTCTAGATATAATTATTTAACATAAATATGGTCAATTAAGGTAAAGTAATTCACTGATTTAATATTTTAGTCACTTTAATTTTTTGAGGAACCACTCTATGAAAAAACTAAAATTTGCACTTTTAGGGTTGGCATGTGCCAGTTCAATGGCTTTTGCAGATGACTTCAAGCTCGGATACATTAATGTAGATCGTGTATTTACTGAAGCGAAGCCGGCAAAAGCAATTCAACAGGCACTAAAAGACAAATATGGTCCACAACAAAAACAGCTTGAAACCATGAATAATAATATTATCGCTGAACAGCAACAGATGCAAAAAATTGCTAACAAAGCACCTAGCTTTGATAAACTTAGCAAATCAGATCAGTCTCAATTAAAAAGTCTAGAAGATAAGTATCGCAAAGATCAAGGGCAATTCCAACAGCAATATATGGCTTTCCAGCAAAATCTGCAAAAATCACAGGAATACGCACTTGGTTCTTTAATGACCAAGACCAATGCTATTCTTAAAGACATTAGTGATAAAAAAGGTTATGATTTAGTTCTTACCTCTAATCAACTAGTATTTGCAAAAGCCAAATATGATTTGACAGATCAAGTAATGGATCAGTTAAATACAATTGATGCAACTGATATTATCAAACAATTAAATAGCCCACAAACTATCCCGGCTCCAGTAGGTAAACCAGGTGCTGCACCAGCTCCTACTTCGGCTACAGCTACAACTCCTTCTAAATAAATCTGAGTGGTGAAATAGATGGCATATAAACTTTCTCAATTAATTGAGTTATTTGGCGGCAGATTAGAAGGTGCAGATATCGAAGTTAATGATATAGCCCCAACTAATCTAGCCAGCGAAACTCAAATAACCTTTCTCTCTGATAGTAAATATAAAAAACATCTGTCAGATTGTAAAGCAGCAGCAATAATAATAAATGAGGCAGATGCTAGCGATATAAATATACCAAAAATTATCACACCTAACCCATACTATTATTTTAGTCAAGTTAGTAATCTGTTTCATCCACGAAGAAAAATGGCAGCAGGAATTGCAAAATCAGCGTTTATTAGTGACTCTGCAAAACTAGGTAGCAATCCGGCAATTGCACATAATGTGGTTATTGGTGACAATGTGATAATTGGTAATAATTGCCAGATATTTGCCAACACCGTCATTGGTAATGATGTGGTTATTGGTGACAATGTAACAATTTACCCAAATGTAACCATCTATGATAAAGTATCGATTGGAAATGATTGCGTTTTTCATAGTGGTTGTGCAATTGGTTCTGATGGCTTTGGTAATGCAAAAGACGAAAAACATCACTATCACCGTATCCCACAAATCGGTGGGGTAAAAATTGGTAATCGGGTCGAAATTGGTTCAAATACTACCATAGACTGTGGTACATTTGAAGCAACAATTATCGAAGATGGTGTCCGGATTGATAACCTAGTACAAATCGCACACAATGTAAAAATCGGTGCGCATACAGGTATTGCATCTCAGGTTGGAATTGCCGGGAACAGCAAAATTGGTAGGCATTGTATGCTTGCAGGTAATGCAGGAATTGCCGATCATGTTTCAATCTGTGACTTCACTGTAATTGGCGCCAGCAGTAATGTTGGAAAAGACATAACCAAACCAGCATTGTATTCAAATGGCATGACAGCTATGGAATACCGAGATTGGGCAAAAATATTTGTCCACATTCGTAATCTAGATAAATTAAACACCAAAGTTCGTGATTTACAAGCAAATTTTGACAAAATAGGGAGCAAACTGGATGAGTGAAAATACTTCGACCGAGTTAAATATACTGGAAATTATGAAGTGGTTACCACATAGATATCCGTTACTACTAGTTGACAAGGTAATTAGTCATGATGGTGCAAAACACATTAAAGCATTAAAAAACGTCACCATGAATGAAGAGTTCTTTACTGGACACTTCCCTGGATTCCCTGTAATGCCAGGAGTATTAATGATAGAGGCAATGGCACAAGTTTCAGGAATACTTTTTGGACTAATCTATGGCATGCAAAAAGAAAATGAACAGTCTTTTTTTGCCTCAATTGATAAAGCACGTTTTAAACGTCAGGTTATCCCCGGTGATCAGTTAATTTTTGATATTGAACTACTAAAAGTAACCCGTGGTATTGCCAAATTTCAGGCAGTAGCCACAGTAGAAGGACAGGTAGCAGCTGAAGCTGAAATCATGATCGCCAGAAGAGAGGTTTAAAATGGCTAAAAAAATACATCCTACCGCAATTATTGATAGTAATGCCGTATTGGGTGAAGATATTGAAATTGGTGCATATTCAATCGTAGGTCCCAAAGTTGTCCTTGGTGATGGTTGCTTCGTAGGTAATCATGTTAATCTAACAGGTAATACAAATATCGGTAAAAATACTAGAATTTACCATTTTGCATCTATTGGTGAAGCACCTCAAGACAAAAAATATAAGGGTGAAGACACTAAATTAATCATTGGCGAAAATAACACTATCCGCGAATATTGTACTTTTAATACAGGTACAGTTCAAGGTAATGGACAAACGGTAATTGGTAATAATAATTGGATTATGGCTTATGTACATATAGCACATGACTGTATCGTCCAAAATAATACCATCCTTGCCAATGGTGTTACCCTTGCCGGACATGTAATAGTCCAAGACTGGGCAATTCTTGGTGGCTTGTCGCCAATCCATCAGTTTTGTCTAATTGGTGAGCATGCAATGCTTGGTGGACAATCAGCAGTAAATCAAGATATTCCTCCATACGTACTAGCTTCAGGTTACCGTTCTGAACCTAAGGGTGTAAATATTGAAGGCATGAAACGCCGTGGCTTTAATCTAGAACAAATTGAGAACGTAAAACAGGTTTATAAAATCCTGTATCGTAACGGACTTTCATATAGTGAAGCCAAAGCAATCATTGAAGAAATGGCAATTGACCATCCTGAGCTACAAACCTTTGTTAGCTTTTTCAATCAATCAACGCGTGGCATAGTCCGTTAATGTTAAAAATAGCCATGATTGCAGGAGAGGCTTCAGGCGATATGCTAGCCTCTTCTTTAATTAGAGCCATCCAAAATCAATATCAAGGCGAAGTTGAATTTGTTGGTATTGGTGGCAAAATGATGCAGGATAATGGTTTTAAATCTTGGCATAAGATGGAAACCCTGTCGGTAATGGGTTATATTGAAGTTATAAAATCTTTACCGGAAATTTTAAAAGTCCGCTACTCTGTTTTAAAACAACTTCTAGAATATAAGCCCGATGTTTTTATTGGTGTAGATGCACCTGATTTTAATTTCTTCATAGAAAACAAGCTTAAACAGGCTGGTATAAAAACTGTACATTATATTAGCCCAACGATCTGGGCTTGGCGTTACAAACGTATTTTCAAAATAAAAAAATCGACTGATTTAATGTTATGCATTTTTCCGTTTGAAGAAGAGATTTACCATAAAGTTGGAATGGCAGCCAAATTCATTGGACATCCAATGGCAAATGATATTGAACTAAATATAGATACTTTAAAGTATCGTAAATTATTGAATCTGCCTGAAGATAAAACAATTATTACCATCCTTAGCGGTAGCCGGATTCGCGAAGTAAATAGTCTTGCAGAAATTTTAAGCCAGACCTGTCACAAAATAGCAGAAAAAATACCTAACTGTCTTTTTATCTATCCTTTTGCTAGTCAACATACTCTCGCAATTATGGATAATTACCTAAATGAAAATAAACCAGATTTTGAATATAAACTGGTATTAAATCAAACCCGAGATACAATCAAAGCTAGTGATATGGTGATTGCCAAAAGTGGCACGGTAAGCCTCGAAACTGCTCTATGCAAAAAGCCAATGCTGATTTGTTATAAAATTAATAAGTTTACTGAATGGATGCTTAGACGAATGGTAACTATTGACTATGTTGGTCAGCCAAATATTATTGCTGGTAAGGAGATAGTTAAAGAGTTCCTTCAGGAAGATGCCAATCCTGATTCTATGAGTGAATACATAATTGAATTATTTAATAATCAGCAAAAGCGTAAGGCAATGATTGACGAGTTTTATAAGCTCCACTATACCCTACTCCAAGATGGCAGTACTGAGGGTGCCAAAGCAGTGCTAGATTTAATTCATAATAGAGTCAACGATTAGTCGATTAAATTGCCGGGAACTATAAATGTCCCGGCGAAGTATAAAATCTTCTTAGCGTTTTATCAACTCTAATTGAGCTTTCCGTTGCTCCTGACGTAATTGAGACATATCAATCCCAACCAGCATGCCGCTTTCTACTTTAATTTTACCGGCGACATAGACCATATCAGCTTTAGTTGCACCGCAAATAATCAATGCCGCTAATGGATCATCAGCACCCCAAAACTGAATATCATCTAGTTTAAACATTGCTATATCTGCTTGTTTACCAACTTTTAATTCACCAATATCACTCCGTCCGAGTGCCTGTGCGCCGCCAAGAGTTCCCCAGCGAAGAATATCCTTATGGCTAATCTGAGAGCTATTATGTAAGCGTTGTAATAAAAATGCTTGCCTTAACTCCAACATCATATTCGAATGATCATTTGACGCTGAACCATCCACCGCAATGCTTACTTTACAACCGGCTTTTTCCGCCACCACACTTCTAAATACTCCAGATGATAGGATCATATTTGAAGATGGACAATGGCTCATTCCTACCCCAGCTTTACCAAGCCTTGCTAATTCTATATCTGTATAATGAATCGCATGAGCAAGCCAAGTCCGATCATTTAGCCAGCCAACCTGCTCCAGATAATCTATTGGACGGCAACCAAACATTTTTTCACAGAATTTATTTTCATCTTCGGTTTCAGATAAATGTGTATGCATGCGCACATTATATTTTTCTGATAATACTGCTGTTTTTTCCATGATTGATTTGGTTACCGAAAACGGTGAGCAAGGAGCTAACCCAATCTGAATCATCGAACCGTCATGAGTTTCATGATATTTATTGATTACGCGTTCACAGTCAGCTAGAATATCATCTTCACTTTGAACGACGCAATCTGGCGGTAAGCCCCCATCTTTTTGGGACAGATTCATTGAGCCACGTGTAATCATTGAACGCATGCCCATTTCACGTGCTGCCATAACCTGAACATCAGTACCATTCTCCAAGCCTTTTGGAAACACATAATGATGGTCTGCTGAAGTAGTGCAGCCTGATAATAATAATTCAGCCATTGCCGTCTTACTCGCGGTATAAAGTAACTCGGGGGTCAAACCACTCCAAACACCATAAAGGGTCGTCAACCATGCAAAAAGCTCTTTGTCCAGCGAATCATGAAAAGCACGAGTTAAAGTCTGGTAATAATGATGATGCGTACTGACTAACCCTGGAATAACCACGTGCTCACTAGCATCGATAGTTTTGTCAATAGTAACTGAAGGCGTTGCACCTTTGGCTACCAGCTCAATAATTTTATCATTCTCAATTACCAAGCCATTCGCGGCATTATCCGCCAAAATTGCTTTCGGGTTTTTAATCCATGTTTTCATACAAACTCCTATGATGATGTGTCAAGTTACTTTACCAACTAAACACACCTAATTAAACTTAACCATCTAATTTATTTGTAAATTATTTCATTAGATGGTACCGATAATTCTTTTTTCTATTGGACGAATTTCACGAATGTTTTTTACAAAATCCGTAAAATACCAACCTTTTTTTAACGTATAGTAAACTATCGTTAATAATTTTCTGGCAGTGGCTACAATAGCCTTAGCAAAACCTCGTTTGGTTTTTATTTTGTTGTAAAAACCACATAATTTCTGATTGTACTTAATCGCTATTAAGGCGCATTGCAACAGGGATTTTCTTACTAGCCCATCACCGCGCTTGGTTATACGACCGTGATTTACTGTCTCATTTGAATTATTTACTCGCGGTACTAACCCAAAATATGCCGCCAGCTTTTTCTCATCGGCAAAGTCATTTATATTTCCGATTGAACTTAATAAGGTAACTGCTGTATTGGTACCAATACCTTTAATACTAGTTACATTCTCAAAGCCCGGTAACTTACTGCCATATTCTGCAATTTTGTTATCAAATTGATCTACTCGTTCAATTAAGGTTTTGATTTCTGCAATAAGTTGTTCTAATTCAAATCTGACTAATTCATCAACTTCGTAAGCCAAGGCTTTATTTAATCCTTTTTGGCTGGTTAAACTAGTTTTCTTAATCTTAATTCCACAACGATTTAATAAGTTATGAACCTTATTTTTTAACTAGGTTCGTAATTCAATAAATTTATTACGGCTATCTACCAAACTATGTAAACGGTCATCTAAAATATCTTTAACCCTTGCTCGCGGTAGAATATCTTTACTTAAAAACTCGGCTAATAATTTAGCGTCATTTTTATCTGTCTTTTTACATGACTTAGTAATTACTTTAAACTGCATAGTATTTACAACCACTAAATCAAAAACTAAATCCACACAGTGGCGATAAACGTAACTACTGTTTCCAGTTGCTTCTATAGCTAATTTATCTGTAGGTAATAGCCTTGCTTTAAATGTGTCGATTTCAGTCACAGCTAGTACCTCATAACGATATTCTTCATTTTCCAAATAACATATTGTCATTTGATTCGTATGAAGATCCAAACCTATATAGCGCATGATATCTACTCTCTAAAAAAACAGGTTGCTCAGTTTTACAGAGTAAAGTAAAATACGGCTTACAGCCATTCTCCTATACGTGATTCCAGTCACAGATTGGCGATTCGGTAACAGGTTGAAAAGAGACTAATCTCCTAACCGAGGTCTATGCCTCAAAATGAAATGCAGCCTGATACCTATTTACTCTGCTAAACATCGAAATTTACATCTCAAAGTTTAGCAGAGTTCTCTGTAATTCCGCGACTTGAACACATCATCATGCCATCTCCTATATAAAATACATCGGTACTTGATCACTAAGTTTAATTACAAAATAAGTACCTTTAAATACTTATCTGATTACTTGCGAAAACTTTCTTTGATGACACTACTTAGCGCAAAACCAATCGCAACAGCTACACAAAATAAGGAAAATGCTATTTTATCTACTGTTAATACATTATGTAGGCTTGCACCCTCCCCACGAATTATAGAAGCAATCGCGGTGCTTAATAATGCACCACTAAGATAAACCACCGTATTACATACTCCGACCCCAATCCCTTGTAATGGCGGTACCAAAACTTCCATTATAACTGAGTAAGACAAAATAGCACTACTACAGGAGAGACCAAACAGAAAATATAAAATTAGTGCAGTATTTGCATCAAGCTTAGGTCCAAGAATTAGTATACTTAATAAAATAAGACTAGCCAGTGCACCGATAAGCAGTATTTTTTTTCTAGTTTGCAACTTTATGGATAATGCACCAATGACCGGATTACCAACCGCAACTCCCAGAAACATTACCGAATTAACTAGCGCAGAATGTGCCAAACTATGGCTATCATAATTACCCTGAAATCCAATTAACCAATTTGCCCCAAAATTAAATAAGGTTCCCAATAACAAACCAGCATAAGCCGTAACTAGCCAGAATTGTTTATTCGCCGCCAATTGTTTAAATAACTCTAAGATACTGGCGCGATTCGCGGTTTGTTGCATGCTATCCGATTTACTAGCTGGGCTTGATTTAACAATTAATCCGATAGCAATCGCCAAAATGAAACCAACTATTGCCAAGACTAGACTGGTATGTTTCCAGCCATGTAAAAAATTGATAATTTGTGGTAAAAACATATTAGCACTAACTACACTAATATTGCCCATAGATTGAGTTAGTCCAAAAAACAATGAAAATTTATCTTTGTCTAGCCAGCGTCCGATTAGTACGGCAATGCTCACAAAGGCAAATGCAGAACCAATGGCTATAACCACCCGGGCAAGTATAAGTTGTTCAACATCATTAGCATGACTATAAATAAGCATTCCGATACTTACCAAAATAGTTGAAAGAGTAAGAATTATTCGGATTGAAAATTTACTCACCATAATTCCGGCGGGAAGTTGACATAAAGCGTACACCAAACTTGAAATAGCTGCCAAACTCCCGATAGCATTGACAGATAGGTTCAAATCATGCTGTTGCAACTGGAGGGAAACTCCATAAAACCCGTTGGCAATAAACAGTTCATAAACTGCAAACAAGGTTGCAAATAGCCAAACCGTAATAGGAGTAACTCTATTTCTCACTAATAAAACCTCACAAATTCATCATTATTAATACTATAGATTGACATGATTTATAATTAAAATCCACGCCCGGCACCATCTATTGTTGATTTATGCTTCTTGGGCAATGGGGTATTATTTTTAATTGCGCTAACTAGATAATTCCATGATTTATCCCAGTCTTCTCTAGTTTTACCATTAAAATAGACAAATAAATCGTGTAGTGTAGTTTCAAGATCAATCTCGTCATTACTAGTCTCATCCGCATTAAGAATATGCTTTACTCGTCTGGTAATTTCTGACTCACTTAAACCAGTATCTGCTTCTAGCTGCGACAAAATACATTCGCCTGACGAACTTGGACTAATATCTAGGTTAAGTTGATTAGAGTTTTTATCATACTCAAAGTAATCACAGGCTAATGCTTCTTTACCCGGTTTTTCATTGGTATAGACAATAATTCGATATGCACCATTAGCCAGTGTCGCCAGATTTGCCTGACCGACACAGCTTACTACATAATTAGCATCGACCGAGCAATTTAAACCACCCCGGATTAGTGGGTGATATGGCTTATCCTGAATCGTAAAGCCGACATCAGTCAAATCACCGCGTAACCCTTCAGATATTCGCTGCTCTATTTGAATATTAATATCGGTCATTTTAAACTTTGCAGTGTTATTATTACTAAGCCAGTATATTATCTAATTCGACTCCAATAAACAATAGACATTTTGGCACAATTTATTGTGCATAAACAGACATAAAAATTATTTAACCATACTATGCTAAAATTTACGGATACTAGTTATGCTTATTTTTTAGTTTAATGACAAATTGTAGTATACTCACAGCTATAATGGAATAGACAAAACCGCATAAGCCCTATGCAACTTTGTACTATCGACAACTAGATTACTTAGAAAAAATCTAGTTAATTAACAGAAATAATTAGCGCAAAGGATTGATAATGGGGGATCTAGCCTATGATGACCTTATTCTCTTCAGCAAGGTGGTTAATTGGGGTAGCTTCAGTGCCGCAGCCAAAATACTTCATTTATCACAATCAACAATCAGTCGTAGAATTACAACATTAGAGCAAAAACTTGGTGTACTTTTGCTAAAAAGAAACACTCAAAGAATTGAACTCACAGAGATCGGAACGTTAATCTATGAACGTTCACTGGCAAGACATCAGGAGTTTGAACAGGAAATTCAGGCAATTTTAAAAGCAAAGTCAATTTTACGTGGCTCACTCAAAGTTTCCTTACCATTGTCTTTTGGTGAAGAGTTTATTTCCCCTCAGATACCAAACTTTATTAAAGCCTACCCTGAGATTAATTTGACGCTAATCTATCAAAACCGCGAATTAGATTTGTTACGTGATGGATTTGATATTGCAATTGTTAACCATCTTCCCCGATTCCCCGATCAAAAAGTTAAGCTCTTATTTACAGCTGAAATAGGTGCATATTGCACCCCAGAATACATAAAACGCCACGGCAAAATAGATACATTAGAAGATCTTAGTGGACAATCTTATTTTATTGGAATTGATTATAGTGGTAAAGCCATTCATAACGTTGAAGTAATAAATACTAAAACGGGCAAATCAACTATATTTGAAGTTCCAATAAGATACACCACAAATCAAGCAGAACAATCAAAATATATGCTCTACTCTCATGAAGTAATTGGTATTGGTTGTGCTTTTGCCTATGAAAAAGAAGTGAAGGAAGGGCGCCTGATCAGGGTACTGACTGATTATCAAATGGATCCTACCAAATTTTACCTAACAAGGCATAAAGATGAGGAAAATGCAAAAGTTGCAGTATTCTCAAACTTTGTCCAAAATCTTTTCCCTGAGTAATATAAGTATCTAATAAATGAAAGTAAATAAAATGATTATTTGTGGTGTTGATGAAGCTGGGCGCGGTCCATTAGCTGGCAATGTAGTCGCAGCAGCAGTAATTTTAGATCCAAGCCATCCAATTATAGGACTAAATGACTCCAAAAAACTATCAGAAACTAAACGGGAATATCTATACCAGCAAATAATTACACATGCTAAATGCTATGCTATTGCAGAAGCTAGTGTCGCCGAGATTGATTCGATAAATATTCTTCAAGCCAGTTTGCTTGCTATGTCAAGGGCAATTGACAAGTTAACAATAAAACCAGATAAAGCAATGATAGATGGCAATAAAATACCAAAATCAGATGTAGTATGTGAAGCTATAATTGGAGGTGACGCGCTGATTGCTGAAATATCCGCAGCATCAATCTTAGCTAAGGTAACTCGCGATAGGCAGCTTATTGAATTAGATAAAGAGTACCCACAATACGGCTTTGCCAAACACAAAGGTTATGGAACTAAAGAACATTTACAAGCAATAGAGCAACACGGCATAATTCATGGGATTCATCGAACTAGTTTTGCACCAATTAAGCAGCAACTACTCTTTTAATAAGAATTTTTCTGGTTAATAACTATATGAAACCATCGTCTCCATAAAGAAAAAATTGCCGCCATTAGTTACATCCCAAGTCGGAGCGGTAGCATAATCCGCTTCCCAGTGGATAATCAGACCTTTTAGACCATTCAAATGTGGCTTATATTTTATATCCAGATCCCATTCGTTTAATGGATTTGCAGTCATGAATTGCTCATAGGCAATCTCCATCTTCAAATCATCACCCATTAGTTTATAGGTATTGCCAATTCGCCATGAATTACCAGCCCCCTGCTCTATCATCCCGGCACCAAGCCCGGAAGTATAGAGTGGATCATTTACTATCGTATAGGTATATGGCGAAACAAATCCACCTTGGTAAAATGAATTATCCGGACCAAACATGCCATCGTAAGATAATTCAACATTAAACCAGTCGCTAAAGCCATAAGCAAATTTGACACCAGCCAGGTAACTATCTGGTGCGCCATAGCCAGCTTGCTGCATATTATTTGACTGCATTCCCCAAGTATTCTGGTTCCCAATCTGCGCACCGAAATCAAAGCGATTTACCGTATCCAGATGATAGACATAATTAGCATCAGCATAAAGAGTATTGGCATAGCCACTAAAGCTATAGCCCCACAGATTTAGCTCATAATCTTTCGAAGGTTTAAAAACACTACCTATAGCATACGAACCATTACTGATATAGTTGTCTGATAAAACCCAACCATTACCATTAAACCCTTTGTTGTACATGGTTAGTTGGTTAAAGTACTGATCGCCCATTTCCTGATAGCCATTAGTTGCAATCCCGATTAGTCGCCAATTAGGTGTCATTTGATAATTAGTCACTACTCCTTGGAATGGTGCCGATACTAGCATTGCATCATCATATGAATTCATCCATGGTGTCTCAAGTAGTATCCAGCCAGCATCAACCTGAACATGATTTGGTAGCTGATATTCAAGATAAAGTTCGGACATAGTGGTAACCTGCCCGATAGGCAGTAAGCTATACGGAATATTCCCAGAAAGATAACGATAACCCGGTTGTAAGAATGGATTGACAATTTCCAGCATCCCCCCAACTGCAAAGCCATTAACATGCCCGGACTGAGCAAAAATATTCGTCCCATAAGCATAATTATTATTTGGTACATTTAGCACTGACCACGCAGCAAGCCCGACCACATTATAGGTACCATTGGTAAAAAACTGCTCCCACAGCCCTTTATTCGCAATATCGCTTTCAGTTATTTTTTGTGTACCACCGCCACTTGGCGAATGATTATATGGATTCATCGGGTAATTATTTACATTAATATAATCATCATGATATGCTTCCGAAATACACACATCGTTTACATCACGGGTACATTCCATGATATTGTTTCCAATAATTGCAGTAGATTCGGCACGAAGAGTAGCGGACTCAGAAAGTGCGTTAACCGCATAAGCATCTAAGACAATACCATTAAATAAAAGTAAGAGCAGCAGTTTTTTCATAGTTTCGGATACGCAAAAAAATAACGCAGTCTAAATAGCTGCGTTATTAATAAAAATTACACTTAAAAAGAAGGAATCAAAGCCCCCTGATATTCTTTTTCAATATAATCTCTTACCTGCGGTGAGTTAATTGCTTTTGCCAGAGCTTTTATTTTAGGCTCATCTACTTCATCCGGACGAACTGCAACTATGTTTGAATAGACATCATTTTGCTTCTCGAGAATAACTGCATCATGCTCCAGACTAAGACCATTTTTAAGCGCGAACCCAGCATTTATCACAGCAAGATCAATCTTGTCCTCTTTCAGTAATTTTGGTAATACTGACGGATCGATTGCCACAATTTTTGCCTCATGTGGATTACTGATAATATCTTTAACCGTAGCGGGTTTCTTACTCATTTTCAGAACAATCACACCTGCTGCATCAAGAAACTTCAATGCTCTGGCATTATTGGTTGGATCTGATGGAATACCAATAACCGGATTACTTAAATCATTAATGTTTTTTGAATCAATAAATTTACGCTGGGTATCCTTATTTGCATAAATACCGAGTGGAGCAAATAATACTTTTGCGATTGGTACCAATGGTTTTTTCTTGCCTTTATTAAATGCATCAAGGTATGGCTGGTGCTGGAAAAAATTAGCATCAATCTTGCCTTTATAAACAACATCATTAGGCGACTGGGCTTTAGGTGCTCCACGTTCAGTAACAATCCCAGGATCTTTATAATTGCTATATTCAATAATCTTTAAATCATAGCCCTGCTTTGCCAGATCTGGTTTTATTTCTTCAAGAATTTGGGCATGTGGATATTTAGTCGCTGCAATAGTGATAGTCTCATTTGCATAAACTCCAAAAGCCAGTATCGACATAATAACCAACAATTTTTTCATCATAACCCCCTCAATTAAACAGACTGAAATATTTTAACATAAGTACTGATTTAAGCTTTTATTAAGTTAGCTCAATCATCCAATTATCTGTAAATGGAAAATAAAAAAGTACCCAAGATATAATATAATGTTGCATTTATGTATCTGGATAGTTAATTGTTATGCATCAGCTGGAAGTATTATTTCTATTAATGTCAGTCATTATTGCGGTGAACCTCCTCGCGATAAGAATAAAATTGCCTTTACCAATAGTTCTCACTCTTACAGGGCTTTTAATCGGTCTTTTTTCAAATCGTGCTTTGATCGAAGTTGACCCTGAAGTAGTCTTTCTGATTTTTTTGCCACCACTTCTCTTTGAGGCAGCACATAATGTATCATGGCAAGAGTTTAGGGAGTTTAGAAAAACCATTCTAACCCTAGCAATTGGATTAGTCATTTTTACGGCATTATGTGTTGCCGGAATTTCAACTTATCTAATCCCGGACATGTCAATAATGGCAGGATTACTTCTTGGAGCAATTGTTGCTCCACCAGATGCGGTTGCTGCAACTAGTGCGACTAAAGGATTAAACATTCCCAAACATATTATAACCATATTGGAAGGCGAAAGCCTAGTTAATGATGCATCTTCATTAATTTTATACCAGTTTACTCTTCTTGCTCTTTTAAGTGGAAAAGTTTCATTAATCCATTTACCATTAAGTTTTATTGTCATATCTGGGGGTGGGGTCTTACTCGGACTTATATTTGCCATAGTACTGACCAAGATCCTTCGAAAAATAAAAGACCCAACGACAATTACCGTAATCTCATTACTATTCCCAATGGTTATTTATATAGTTGCCGAAGAGTTACATATCTCTGGAGTTCTGGCAGTTGTCAGTTCTGGATTATATCTATCTTGGTATTCCTTTTCGTTAATCAACTTCCAAACTAGATTTAAAATGAAAGAATTCTGGGATGTCGTCACCTTTATCCTAAATGGTATGATATTTATACTGATTGGATTGCAACTACCGAGTCTAGTAAAAGAGTTTAATAATCACCAGCTCTTTTTACTAATAGTTGATGGAATTATCATCAGTTTAGTAGTAATTTTTGCCCGAATTATCTGGATTTTTCCGATGGCACTCATTAACATTTATCATTACAACAAAAAAAACCATGAGAAAATCATCATTGATAAAAATGCCATCAAGCAAATTTTTGTCTTGTCATGGGCAGGAATGCGCGGAATGGTATCACTGGCTATCGCACTGGCATTGCCATTAAGCATCACAAATGGCTCAGCATTTCCCTATCGAAACGAAATAATTCTAATTGCTTTCACGGTTATAACTGTTACTCTCTTATTACACGGCTTAACTCTGCCGTTGATTATAAAAAAATTCAGGATAAAACACGACTTAAGTGCTAGTATAAATACAGAAAAAGAGCTTAGACATGATATTTTAAATAAAAGTATCAGTTATATTGAAAATGAAATGAATGATAACTACCCCCCGAACACGCTAAAAGAACTCAAGAAAAAAGTTGCGGATGAACTCAAATTTCGGACTTCACAAGATGATAATACCCGTGAAGAAGAGCAATTATTATTATCAGCGATAAAGGAATTGATTAATTTTCAGCAAGAACTACTTATTGACATACAGAAAAGTAATAATCATCCGACAGAAATTTTACGAAGAATTGAAGAAGATATAGACGTATTAAATTTAGCAATCAATCATAAATACCATAAATGGCATCAGAACGATCAAATTAAACATTAGTCAGCTGATAATTAAATTCCAATGGGATAGCTTCATTGGTCTTGAAAATTAACTCAACTAAACAAAGACACTGTGGGCAATTTTACCCACAACGTCTTTTTATTAATATTGCCAACTTGAAAGTATTAACTAGATTCAATCACTTTCTACACATCCCTGACTCACTCCAAAGTTCGCTACCTACACAATGATGGCAGTAGAATAAGCCAGCAGGATCATATTTCTGTTTTATCTTCGATAAGCGCTGATAATTACTGCCCCAAAAGTCATTTTGCCAGTTTTGCTGAAAAAAATCAGCCTCATTTACATAAGTCCCACTATTTGGTGCTAATTTTCTAAAATCATTCATAGCTACAGAAATTTGTGCAACATGTTTTAAGATTTTTTGATCTTTAGAAATCTTATCTTTACTAACATATTTTTCACTACCCGCAGCCATTATTACTAATCCAGCAGCATTTAATACTTGCGGATTAGTCGAAGTTTCTCCAACAGCTTTAATAGCAGCAGGATCTGCACCAGCTAAGCCTTTATTTATATGAACAGAAACAGTTTCTACTCGCGAGGCACTAAAAAACGTATCCGTTAATTTATCAAGACTTCCTTGATTCATAAGTAGCCATTCGGGCAGCCACCATGATTGATAAGTATAAATATACATTGAGGCTTCAGCTGTATTTGATGCCCACCAGTATTCATCTTTTCCAGCTTCTGGTCTAGTATTTAATTTGACAAATTGAGGATAGTTTTTATGCCAGTAATCATAATCCCACATACTAGCAGCAGGGATCTCGAACGCTTCTTTATCAAACTTATATTTCTGATTATTATCAGTTAGCCATTGATTAAATGATTCCCAGATAGTATTCGCTTTGTTCCCACTTATTCCCTGATAAACCATAAAAACATTAAGCTGATTTTTACTATTAAAGGCAAATTGCTCACCCCAATTCTGATTATTTAGACTGCTATTATAAAAAACCAAAAATTTCTTAATTAACTCTTTATAAGCCTTATCATTAATCGCACTAACCGTCTCTTTATATACACCAAAATTTTTAGGTAGATCATGAACCTTGAGTACTAATTTAGTTACAACTCCATAAGTTCCACCTCCGCCACCGCGAATAGCCCAGAAAAGATCCTGATTCTGATACTCGTTTGCGATCAAAATCTTACCATCAGCAGTAACGACCTCTGCTTGTAATACTCCTGCTGCACCAGTACCAAATTCCTTAGAGAAGCTCCCAAAACCGCCACCCTGAATAAAACCACCCGCAGCACCGACACTAGCACAGCCTCCACCCTGAACATACTTATGTTCTTTAGTTGTAACAACTGAGTAAACATCCAACCAGCGTGCACCAGCTGCAACAGAAACAGCAGCAACAGGAGATTTATCATCAGAAGCACCAGATGGAACAAATGAAGGAAGATAGTTCACATCACGCATGGCATGAGTCCAAACTAGTAATGAGTCGGGCGCTGAAGAACGACCAAGATAATCATGCCCGCCACCTTTGATGACCAGTCGCAGATTATATTTACGTGCAAAGCTGACAGCCAAAGCAATATCTTTAGCAGAATGCGCTTCTACAGCATACACACTGGGAGCACTCTGCCAACCATTAAGCCAGCCTTGAGATTGTGTGCCTCCAGATTGTGATTGAACATAAAATGGATTTTTTATCTTTAGCAGCTGCTCCTGACATTCTTTACTATTGAAGTTATTATCACAAGGTTTGGTTAATGACTGGGGCTTAATTAATTTGCCATCTAGTCTGGAGGCTAAATCTGTCCAAGCCTTGGCATCAGGCCAGCATGGTTCACTTGGCAAACAGCGGCAATTTTGTATCATCGATTCAGTTTTAATGGTATTTATTGCAAACGCTAGCTTACAAAATAAAAAACACAAGACTGTTACAATAATTCTAATTTTTATCTCCAACTTCATAAATGACCTCTTTTACTAAGCCCAATTCAAATAACAAAACTATTGCCATAGCTAGGCTTTAGGATAAAGGCTCTCAGCCTAATATGAGGAATTACTTAAAAAACCAACATAACCACCAAGAATTTTATTCCAGTTAATACAAACAGCATTACTATCATTACGCCAGTTCATGTTTTGCCAGTGTACCTCAGCATCACCGCAATCTTGATAAGAGTTATTATCTTGAATCGTAGCAATAGTTGGCTCAATTAGCTCAGGCATAACGTTATTTTGCAGCTGTGACTGAACAAAGAACTTGGTCTCAGCACTCAAGCCATTAAAACTAAAATGCAGAGTATAAACTCCAATGGGAGTGTTTATATCAGGAGTTATCATCAAGTTGGCAATTAACCCAGTTTTGGTATGGATAATATCATTAACCCCAACATTGAAATTTCCTGAATCAGGTAAGATTGTTACCTTAGGTAAAACCTCTTCGTCTGTTACAAGATAATTACTTATCGTAACTAGATTCTGGTTTGGAATCCCCACAAATAATAGACTATTTTCACTGAGGCTATTAAATGAAATTAATGGAGCAGACATACTAACATGATAATCTAACGGCACAAATCCATTTGCAGATTGTGAGTTATCATATTTGTAGCTGTATCTTAATGAGCTAAATAAATTATCGCCAGTAAGATCATAATTTTTAAACATTGCGCCCGCTGTTAAGGTAATAAGCTTTATACTACAAGATCCACCATTTGCTGCAATAGTTTTATTATTACAATCATTAATAATCTTATAATTGCGAAGCAGATAACTATCTGCAGAAATTATAAAATTTGTTGCAGAAACTGAAGCATTATTAGTAAACGTCAACGTCAATATTGCTGGCGTTAATCCAGTTACTCCAGCAAATAAATAGCATGGATTCTCCGTAGAGCCATCACCAATAGAACACCCCGCCATACTACCAGTAACAACTAAGTCAGGTTGGTTACTTGTATTGATAGCAGCAATAAACTGTTTAGCTGAAGACATTTGTGCAATAAATTTTTGTCGCCCACTATTATAGCCAATCAGTAACTCTCTATTTAAAGAAAATGGATTGAGCGCATTCGCATTCTTGAGAAATAACTTTAATTGACAACTTGAATCTGGAGCAATTGAGTTACAACCATCCTGATTTTGAATGAAAAAATTATTTGCATACTTTCCTACTAGCGTTAGACCATCAATGGTTGCTGCTTCACCTATATTTTTAATTTTTAAACTCATGAATGGTAGAGTTGTATTAATATTTCTTTGTCCTGACAAGCCAACCATAGATTCTCCAGTAATACTAAGTATTGCATAAGGTTTAACTACGTTCACAATAAATGGCAATGCCGTTATTATAAAATTTGACTTTGTAAGTAGAGGGTTATTCGTGCCTGAATATATATAGTGAGAAGTCTTGATTCTTAGGCTATCAGTTAAACTTACTTCCTGATCCTTTGTACTAATTTGTAAATTATAGCTACAAGATTCACCCTCAGATAACGTAAATATAGTCTGTTGCAAATCACAAGCATCTTCTTTTTTTATGCCATCCGTATTCAAACTATAATCAACGTTTGCAGAACCACTTACTGGTTTAAGGCTTGACCTATCAATAAATAAACTACCATCTGCCCCGTTGATAGTTGTAGATTGATTGATAAGGGTTATTCTCTTGCTGGCAGAACGATCAGTATTAACGGCTATATGATCTGGCGCATCAATAAAAAGAGAAGAAATAAGTTCAGGCTTTTTTATATAATTAAAGTGTACGGTAATTCCATTAGCAATATGTAGTCCTGCATCATCAATATAGCTGATATCAATAACCGCAACTCCTTCTTTGCTATAATTACCACTAATTGTAAGGCTACAACTACTGGAAATATTTAAGCCACCAGTACATCCGCTAACAATTATTTGTGATTCACTAGTTCTATATGTAATGGATTTTATATTTGAACTGCCATTATTGCTTAGTATCACAGCATCCTGTACTTTGGAGTTTAACCATGATGCTATTTGATTGACATTAGTTCTACTTACCCCTAAGTTATGTCGGTCTAGATCATTTAAACTAACCCCAAATAACCCCGAATTAAAGTTGCTACCATTTTCTAGTCTACCCGTTATTTTAGATGTTATAATCTGATTGTTAGAAGAAACTGCTGATTTATATGCTAACCTAATTCTGCAACTTTGTGCAGGTTGCAACTCTAATATTTTTCCACCGGAAAATTTACAATCATCAGAATATTGCGATGGTAAAAGATCAAATCCAGGAAGAACTGGTGAACTAAGATTAAATAAAGGTATGTTCGCTAAATTTTTAATTTGTATAATTGTTTGGGTCATTTGCCCCATTTGCGCAGCTAGGTTAGCTGGAGAAACCTTAAACTGTAACGCTGGCTGGCTACTATCAGGAATTGAACTAACATTTATAATCAAATTTAGACTATTTCCGTTATTGTTATTATAGCTAACAGTAATAATTCCATTACCACTGGAATTCATTGCAGATAACGGCTGATTTTGTGCTGACAGGCTAATATTACAACTTGCTCCAGCACCAATATTTCCATTACAATTATTATTAATAATGATATTCTTATCGCTAGCTGTAATACTATTAATAGTTGCATCATGATTTCCAATATTATTAAGTACAACAGAAGCAGACTGTCCCTTATCAAGAGTAATATTTTCACTATCATTAGCAGCCACAATAACTCCAGCAAAGATTGTGTTAATATTTAATTTAACGGGATTATTAAATACTGCTTTCTGTATTTTGCCCACATTATCAATATAGTTTGCACCATCTATCCCAAGATTAACACTAGAATTGACGCTTGGTGGCTCCATCCTATAGTTTAAAGTATAGTTGCAACTCTCATTGGCTCTCAAAGTGCCATTACAATTATTATTAACCAAAGATAACCCCTTAATTGGCACTGTTACTTTTAATGGAGAAATCTGAGTTAGTGTCGTATTTCCATTATTGGTAATAACAATTATTTTAGACATGCTACTTTGTTGAATGTTAATACCTTCCCCCTTGTTTACAATGATATTGGGAACAGGTGTCGGAGACTCTGCCCCTTTTATCCAATAAATGGGGGTACTAGCTACCAAATTTTGACCATTATCGGCATAGTAGACGGATAATAATGAATTACCGATATTTTCCAGAAGTTCAGGTTCACGAGCTTGAACAGTATATTTACAAGTTTGACCTGGAGCTATAGTCTTATTAGTACACTCATCACTCACTATCTCTAGATTTTTATTATCAAGTAATAGCTTTTTAACCTCCAAACTAGCTAACCCACTATTACCTATATAACCCATTGTCAGATAATTATTTGTCAGATTATCTTCAAAGTATAAATCATTTGGTGAGTATAAAATAATATTGGCTTTAGGAGTATTAGTTATAAATAGTGTTGATGATTCAATTTCTGTTGTATTCGCAGTAGCCAAATTCATTACTGATATCATCATGGGGAAAACTATTGATGGTTCAAAAGCGATGTCGGAGGTATCTTCAGAATCAAATCCATCATGGTTAAGGATTATTTGACAAATACCAAACTTAGGTAATGGTTGTGGGCAAATACCCAAACTGTAAGAATAACCACTAGGTAAGCGATCAGTAGCAGGAAGCTTTACTTCAAGGTTATCATTAATATTATTTACAAGAAAAAATGAATGTTTGGAGCCTTTCGAGCTAGTGTCAATTTCTGATACTGAGGAAACTCTGGCCATCTGGTTTGAATTGTGACCAATCTTATAGGCAGCAATAGGATAACTAATACTATACTGATTACCACTAACTTTTAGAAGAGCAAGTGAATGCATCTTTATTTTTGCAGAGGCTTTAATTAGTAGCGTGCAAGTGCTTCTTGCACCGATACTCTTACACTCTTCGGGATTACCCAAACTAAAACTGCTAGTTTTAGCTCCATTCTCTCCATAATCCACTATGGAAATATTTAGATTATCTGCATTTTGCTGCCCACGGTTGCTTATATACACAAGAAAATCCGTGCCAGTTTGATTAACTACTGGAACTGGAGCAGTCTGGCTAATTTGTAATTGATAACCGCCATTAGATTCTTGCAAGTGCTCACCAGTAGAACAAGCAGTCATAGATAAAAGCAATAGAACTAAAAAGTAGATGATATTATTTTTCATGAGACTAAGATACTGTTAATACAAACATTATTTTACTTAGTTTAAGTTTTTCAACTTGTCCCATCATGCGACATTTTAATAAAATCCAGTACTTACCCTCATAGCTGCTTCAAATAGTTACAAAAACATCTACTCTGCATTAAGGCTATAAATCTGCATTGTCTTTAACATTATTTAGCTATTAGAGCGTTTAGGATATTAATCGCTATACTAAATAGTTATTTTGGGTTAAAAATCTATAATTTCATTAAGTCTAGTCCCAATTTTTCAATCCAAGCTTTTCGCATATTTCGTAACTCCCACTTCTGATCATCATTTGGAACTAAATACCCCCCAATTCCATCTACATATAGCAAGTCAACAACCTGTTCAGTTACAAGCTCCAGTTCGGATAAAATATCATCTTCTGATTCAGGTTTAGCAGGCAGCATGATGATTATAGTGTCTTCATCCTGTTCAACTATTTCAATATTTGTATTTTTAGCAATACTACAACCATACTCCTGACCTAATACCTCCTTGGGATTAGCTATCAAATTTTTGCGATATTCTAGATCTGAAGTAATTCGCTGAAAATGCTCTTCCACAAAATCATTACTCATTACAATCTCCTTTAAAAAATATACTACTACGCAGTTGTAGTAACTTTACCTTTTGTTTAGCAGCGGCTAACCAAATAAACATCCTAGAACTTGACCATATATCCATCTGATTCAGTACAAACTTCTCTTTTGAAATGATACTCTTATTAACGGGGGTATAGTAAAATATAGCGTATCAGGTTTTTGCAAGATAATTTTTAACTTAACTCCCTCAGGCACAGTAACACCCAGTTGATTTAACGCTTTTTCAGGATCACTTGCGAGCAAATCTGCAAAATCGGGATTTTCCCAAGCTTTCTTGGTTAAAAGTAATTCAAAATCTTGTTTCATTGATAATCACCCTTATTTTTCTTATATAACTGATGTTACGCAGTAAGTCTAGTAAGTTGTGTAAAATTTAGTCAAATAAATATTAAGACGAATCACTAATGGATATTTTTGACCTTTACACAGATTATTTACAAATAACACCCGGTCTGGCAACAGCTACGGGATTATCCAGTATACTGGATAAAGCAGTATCCCATGATCAGGTAACCCGTATGTTAGCTAATCATGAATCTGACAGTAAAGCCTTATGGCACACTGTTAAATCACTGGTTAGAGCACATGAACATATTGACGGTTGCCTAATATTTGATGACACCATTTTACATAAGCCTCATACTGATGAGAATGAGGTTATATGCTGGCATCATGACCATGCTACTGGTAAAAGTGTAAAAGGTATAAACCTGCTTACAACTTTTTACTATAGCCAGAATGGTGAACAACCATTAAAAATACCTGTTGCCTTTGATATCATAGCTAAGGATAGCTACTGTGAGATCAAGAGCAAATCTGAAGTATGCAAAAGCCCAATAACCAAGAATGAGCTAATGCGTAAGCAGATATTACAGTCACTAAAGAATCAGATCAAGTTCAGTTATGTTCTTGCTGATTCCTGGTATTCTTCCGTTGAAAATATGAAGTTCATACACCAGAGGAAGAAATACTTTATATTTGATTTAAAATCCAATCGCCTAGCAACCTTTGGCGATAGGAATAAACCTAACTGGACAAATATCAGTCAATTAGATTTGCAAGCATTCAAGCCAGAACGTATTTGGTTAAAAGATGTTGAATTACCGATACTTTTAATTAAACAGGTCTTTACAAACAAAGACAACTCAACTGGTATCAGATACCTTGCTACTAACAATCTGAATTTAACTAGTGATGACTTCCTTAACATCTATAAAAAACGATGGAGTGTCGAGGAATACCATAAGAGTTTTAAACAGAATACTTCGATTACCAAATCACCGACAAAAACTGTTAAAACTCAATGTACACACATATTTGCTGCAATTGTTTCTTATACTAAACTGGAGAGATACAAATTCAGCACTAAACTAAATCATTTTGCTCTAAAGAGCAAGTTATTCCTAAATGCAGCCAAGGCCGCTTTTAGGGAATTAGAATTAATTAAACAGCAGCATGCCAAATTTGAAAGATCCAGCATGGCTGCGTAACATCAGTTATATAATACAGATTATTAATTAACTACATGGTAGTGGAATTTCAATAAAATACTACCGACATTAATATATCATATTCCTCATGTTTTTAACCTCGTAAGGTTAGGGATTATTAGGATAATCACTCCCAGAGAAATTTATCTGCTTCGTATAAAAAATACATTTGAACTATAAATTGCCGGATTACTAACTGATGTATTGACAATTTCTATGTAGCCACTACTTTCAGCATTTAGGTTTAAATCCAGTGAGTTAGTATTCTGTTTAATATCTTTAATTAGTGCATGTCCCCCATTCAAGGTTGGGAATTTTAAATATAATTTCACCCCGGAAACAGAGAAGCCACAATTAGAAGGAGTTGAAACCTTCTTAATTCTCGTATTCATACATTTATACGTCAAACTATATGAATGTCCGCTCTCTAAATTGGTAATTATCTTAAAATCCTGAGTATTCAAAAGAACATTATACATAGAAGGAGTTACAAACTCCTTAGATGTTTGATTATCTTTTATACTAGATATAATAATTGAATACGTCAGGTTTCTCGGTTGTTCTGCGTAAAGATAACTCATAGCATAAATACTAAAGATAAAAAATATAATCTTTCTCATATCAAGCTCCCAAATGGTCTTTAATTAACAGTTAGTATAATCTTAAACTTCATAATAAAAAAGGTAGTTGCTATCAACTACCTTTTAACCTAGAGCTTAAATTTTGACTACTTTTAGTGAATTGGTACTACCTATCTGGGAAACCATTTCACCATAAGTAGCAATTACGGTATCACCACTTTGTAAGATATGCTGTCTTGCTAGAAAATCACAAGCTTCATCAACATGTCCATTTGAGTCTTTTGCCTTATGCTTGAGGAATACCGGAAATACGCCACGGAACATAGACATAGATTGAAAAGCTTCATGAGAATCAGTAATTGCGTAAATCGGCACATCAGTAATAACCCGAGACATCCAGCGCGCGGTGGCTCCAGAGGTAGTAAGCGCAATAATAGCATCAGCTTCAAGATGATAAGCACTAAAAAGAGCTGCCATTGAGATGGTTTGCTGAATATTAGCAAATTTCTCATTGCCAAAATTACCATGCAAATTATCATCCGCCATTTTTTCCGCTTCTTCACAGACGCGCGCCATCGTTTCTACTGCCTGCAGTGGGTATTTACCACTAGCAGTTTCCGCAGATAACATTACCGCATCGGTACCATCCAAAACCGCATTGGCAATATCAGAAACTTCTGCTCTGGTTGCGACCGGATTTTCAATCATTGATTCCAGCATTTGGGTTGCAACTATGCTTATCTTATGATATTCACGGCATACTTTAATAATCTTTTTCTGTAAACCTGGAACTAGAGCTTCACCAATCTCAACTGCCAAATCTCCGCGAGCAACCATTACCCCATCACTGGCACTAACTATTGCATTTAAGTGCTGAAAAACTGCCTCAGTCCGTTCCATTTTGGCAATAATTTGTGCCCTTGAGCCAGCTTCAACTAATTTCTGCCTAGCAAATTGGATATCCTTCTCATCTTTAGGAAAAGATACTGCCACATAATCAACATCCTGAGTTGCAATAAATTTTATATCTTCAAGATCTTTATCGGTAAGTGCTGGCGCAGTTAGTCCACCACCCATTTTATTAATACCTTTATTATTTTTAAGAATCCCACCCTGTTCTACCCGGCATGATATTTTAGTTCCATCTACTTTATTTACGCGAAAAGTAATTTTGCCATCATCAAGAAGTAGCATATCGCCAGCTTTTACATCTTTTGCCAGATTCTCATAATCAACACCAACCAAATTCTTATCACCTAGTTCTTTGAATGCTGTATCAAGAATTATGGTATCGCCATTGGCTAACTCAGCTTGATTATTAACAAATTTACTAACCCTGATTTTAGGCCCCTGCAAATCCCCCATAATAGCAATTGGACGAGAAAGTTTCTCAGCAATTTTACGAATATTGACAATGTTTCTTGCATGATCTTCATGAGTCCCATGAGAAAAATTAAGCCGGAATACATTTACCCCAGAACCAATAAGCTGTTCAATCATGTCTGGTGCTGCGCTCGCAGGTCCCATTGTCGCAATTATTTTTGTATATTTCATAATTTTTCCGTATTTAAAAGCTAGTTAACCGCTATTTTATCATTTATCCCTTAATTATTTAAAATTCGTTTCCATAATCATATATAATTAGCATAGTCAAATAGTTATAGCCAACTTTACTTTAAACAACAAAATAATCAGTCTAATTTATATAAGGTTAAATTATGAATACATTAAAAATCTGGGGTATTTTTTTAATCTTGGGAATTAGTAATACCTTTGCACAATCACTATATCTTGGCAATAATAACGTTAGTTGCGGTCGCTATACTCTTACCGAAAATTCAATATTAAATGATGTTACAAATTATTGTACTGTATTAAACAGCAAAACCAAAAAGAATGGCGATGTCGTTTTAAAGTTACAAACCATAAATAATGGTGTAATCAAATGTAAATTTATTAATGGACAGTTAGAAAAATGCCACTCAGATGACTAATGTTGCATAAACACCCAACCCAACCAATTGATAGAATTAATTTTATTTGATAAGCTGAAAAATATTTCATATATTCCCACGAAAAAACTTGACTTTATTTTTGCAATGCAGCATAATATAGCCTGTCAATAAATTAACCTTACAATATAAGGTTGTATAATCCAAGTTAGGGGACAAAAATGTTAAAATCAACTCAATATACTGCTTTCAATTCTCAAATGCAATCTATGATGGATACTTGCCTTAGTCTTGCTGATGCTTCAATTCAGGGTATCAAACAAGCTGCAATGATTCAGTGTGATGCTGTTCGTTCTTTCATGCAAGAATCAGCTGTTGCTGCAAAAAATATTTGCTCAGCAACAAATCCTACTGAAGCGATTAGCTGCATGCAAAAATTTGCAATTAGCTCAGTTGAATCTTCAATTGCTAAAAGTCAAGAGTTATATAGTGTTTTAAATCAGTCTCAGGCTGTATTTTCAACTGCAGCAAATAGCACAATCAAAGGTGCGCAAGAATCTCTAGTTAAATCTGTTGATCAGTTCTCTGCAGTTAATCCAACTTTTTCAAAAGCTGCTAGTGAGTCTATCCAAAACATCATTACAACTACTAATCAAGCTGCTGACACAGTAACTAAAGTTACTTCTCAAGTTGCTGAAGTTGCGTCAAAAAACCTTCAGGCAGCTACGCAAGCTACTTTAAATACAGTTAAAAAAGCTGCGGATACTACAGCTGCTAAATAATTTTAGCTACTGATTAATAAAAAAAGACCACTTTGTGGTCTTTTTTTATTTCTTTAGTGAAATATGAGGTTTTCGTTTTCGTTCTGCATAAGCAATCTGCTCATGCTGATGATGACTGATTTCTTCAACTAGATCAAGAACACTGCGTTTACTCCGTTCACTTCTTGGAATATCAATTTTAAACTCTCTGGCAATTCGTCCAGGATTACTATCCCAAACAAGTACTCGATCAGACATAATTACAGCTTCTTCAACATTATGAGTTACAATAATCATTGAACGCGTCTTGATTTGTCTTGATTCCCATAATTCAGTAAGATCAGTCTTAATTTTATGTGCAGTATAGATATCCAAAGCAGAAAAAGGTTCATCTAGCAATAGAATATCAGGTTCAACTGCTAAAGCTCTAGCTAATCCAACCCGCTGTTTCATCCCACCGGATAGTTCTTTCGGGTATGAATTTTCATAACCCGCAAGCCCAATCATATCTATCATTGCTTGTGCAACCGACTTGATTTTTTCTTTTGAATAATTCAAAGCTTCTAGTCCAAAAGCAACATTATCAAAAACACTAAGCCAAGGCATTAGTGCAAAACTTTGGAAAACCATGCTCATATCACGTGAAGGCGCATTAATGACATTCCCATTACAAGTAACTTTACCACTACTAGCCTCCATCAAACCAGCAAGGATCCGTAAAAAAGTTGATTTACCTGTGCCAGATTTACCAAGAAACGCAACTATTTCACCCTCATAGACTTGTAGACTAATATCCTCAAGAACCTGTAGGTTATGATTTTTATTTATCTCAAAAGATTTTGATACATGCTCAGCATGGAGTATAATTTTTTTATCTATCATAATGAGTTGTCCCCATTAGTTAATTCTAAATTTAGTTTCAGCAATTGTATATAAAGGTTTCCAAACGAAAACAATACACAATGCAACCATAAAACACATTACCGTACAGCCAAGTGCTGCTTGTGCCAATTCATTATTGGCAGTAGTATCTGAGATATAAGCTCCAAGTCCAACCGCTTGTTTAGTCATCTTACCCCAAGTAATTAATTCAGATGCAATTGCTGCATTCCATGCACCACCAGCAGCAGAAATGATCCCAGTAACAATATATGGAAATACCGCCGGAATCATAAATTTGCGCCACCACATCAATCCTCTAACATGGAACATCCGACTGACTTCAATCAAATTATATGGCAAGGTCGAAACCCCAGCTATTACATTAAATAATATATACCACTGCGTACCAAGCATAATCAGAAAAATTGACCAAATACTAAGGCTCTGGTGATAGCTAATCAAAATTATGGCAATTAGCGGATAAAACAAATTAGCTGGTAATGCTGCCAAAACCTGAATAATAGGCTGAAACATTTTAACTAGTTTCTGATTTAGTCCAATCCAGACTCCAAGCGGTACAAAAATAATAACGCTTAACGCCATTGCTACAAATACCCGAATAGCAGTATATGACATCAGTAATGGCATTTTAAGTAAATCAGCTTTGGGTAGGAATTGCCACAATAAAACACCATAATAACCACAAATCAGAATGATTGCAACATACCATAATTTTGCGACTTTCGCCGAGCCACCGGGACTTACTTTCACCAGATAATTTAGTTTAAACTTATAGCAAAGTCTTGGTAATCCATAGACCCAAAAGTGTGCAAAAGCTATTAATCCCCTCGTCATATAAATGGATGAATAAGAATGGCGAATCAAAGAATAGAACCATGAAGTATTTTGATTTTTACTTGCCGTGTCTTCATATTTGAATTTATGCACCCAACGCACCAACGGTCTAAACATTAGCTGATCAAGAAGAATAATATTGACAATTAATGCAATTACCGACCAGACTACTGCGCTTACATTAGCCTGAGTCAATGCTTCAGCCATAAATGAACCAACGCCCGGTAATTCAACTGTATTAGTTTTAACCGGAATTGCTTCTGTTGCAAGAATCGCAAACCAAGCCGCTGATTGAGAAACCATTGTATTCCATAATAATCCCGGCATTGAGTATGGACATTCAATTCGCCAAAAACGTGTCCATGGTCCATGATGAAACATCCGTGATGCCTCATTTAATTCATTGGGTACGATTCTGATTGTTTGATAAAATATCAGCATCATATTCCATGCTTGACCAGTAAATACGCCAAAAATAGCAGCACACTCAAGCCCCATGATATTATGTGGGAAAAGCGCGATAAACATTACGGTGGTAAAGGTAAGGAAACCAACCAAAGGCACTGATTCCATAAAATTTACAAATGGCAATATTACTCGCTCTGCTGCTTTATATTTTGCAGCCAATACGCCAAAAATAAACGTGAATAATAAAGAAAAAACCAAGCCCAACAATAAACGCATTGTTGTCCGTAATGTATAATAAGGCAATAAGTGCGGATCAAGATTAACTTCAATATTGCCAGAAGGAGTAGAAAAGGTTGAATGCATATCGTGCCAACCCTTTAAAAGCAGCACGGTGATAGTTAGCAATAAAACCCATAAAAGTAAATCATTGCGCCAGTGGTAGTGATTTCTTGGCTTGGCTTTAATTAATGGTTTTTTTACCATGAAATTCCATCCCAAAATTATGTAAACAATATATTATATTAGTTAACTCATAATTAAATATGGGAGGGAGGGAGAAGCTGACTTAAATAATTAATAAGAAAACGGATTATTTGTAGCATATCTGGCTAATTTAAACAGGTTATAGTTATCAGTGAATATTTTACCCGGTTTAAATTAAAATTTGAAAGTATAAACCCATAAATCTTAAATTTCAGAATTTATACCTTACACATCAATATATTATAGCAATTTTTTAATTGCAAAAATGCAACACTCCCTTATTGAGTAAGTGCACACCTCACTTTTTTTGATGAAACCCCAAAAAATGAATCATTTAAAAGATCCACTTGCATCTGCTTCTGAACTTGCGGCGTTAATCCAGTTTTACTAGCTTCAGTAAATTTATCACAATTTTGCTTATTGGCAATAGTTGCGGCTGGCTGCCAATAACTAAGCTGATTTTTAACAATATTTATTGGTTCGACGTAAGTATCGTTAAATTGCTGAATATGATTATTAGTATCAAAAATTGAAATCTGGCGCAAGTCTGGACCAGTACCATTATCAACAAAAACAAGATTCCGGTATTTACCAAAGTAATAATTTGCTGGTCCTACAATCTTCCAAGCTGATTTATCCCATTTACACTTTTTATCTGGCACTGCTTTTATCAAAATAACTTCCCCAGCCTCAGAATTACTAGCTTTAGTAATAACTGTACTATCTTGATATAAATAACATTTACCATCTGAAGTATTAGTTACTGAAATTGGAGATTCACTTCCAGACAGTAAATCATTATTTAGAGCAAAGACATTAGTTATGGCAAAAATATTAATAGTAATCAACAATAAAGGTTTTAGCATAGTATATCTTCCTGATGTTTTTATCATAAGATTATACCTGAGTTTGATCATCGTAATTACAAGATTATTCTTCAACATAAATAATCGAATTTTTATGGCGACTGGTATTCCAAATCTCATCTTCAGAAAGAGTTGTCTCAATAAATTCAATCGGAACCCCACTTTTAGCAATCATAGCAACTTTAAAGCCCGCAAATGGCTCATATGGTTCAAGAATAACTTCTTCACCAACAATGGCTTCCTCAATACTTGATACTTTATAGGCAATATGCGGCATGGTTTTAATTAAGCTATGGAGTGGACAATCATCATCAAAGCGGTGAAACTGAATACGATAACTCTCACTAATACTATCAGTTGTGTACATCTTAAATTTGGAACTATACCGTTCCCCTAACTTCGTCTCGGTAGTTGGGATACCCATATGATGAAATTCACAAGTAAAATTCATTCCTTTTCCTTTCTTTACTAATCGATAATTATCTAATCAACTTTGAGATAACGTGATTATATGCTATAATTTTTCCGAGTTTAACCGTCTATTTGGATACTTATGAATAGTTTTCTAGAAAAAATTGTAGTCCCTTACTATCAAGCACAATCAGCTAATCTAGGTAATTTTATACTTTACGACAGCAATCGTCTGGCAATTTTAGCGTCCGATTCAGTTTTGACAAAACTAAAATTTAAAACTCAGACTGATATTAGCGGAAAAAAATTTAATGACTTTAATCATATAAAACCACAATTTATAATAGAGCTTGAGAAAATATTTGATGATTGCTTAGGACAAAAAAAGCCAGTTAATTTTGTTGGAATCGGAGGACAAATAACCCCACCAAATAAACACTATCATGAACTAATATTTCAGAGTTATGAGCCAGTTTTGGATGATAATGGAGCTGCGATTGCAATACTTGCTAAGAAGTTGCCAATTATCAAAACTAATCTGTTTAATCTGTTTTTTCCGGAATATGCTAGCCCAACAGAGCTGTTTGACAAAGATTTAAGCGAGAAGTTATCCAGCCGAGAATTCGAGATTGTTTATTTATTAAGTAATGGCTTGTCGCAATATGATATTGCTAGAAAGCTAAAAATTAGCCGAAGTACAGTATTAAAGACATTAACTGAAAAGATCATGCCTAAGTTTAATTTAACCAGAGCAAACAGCAGTAAACTAATTTACCTTGCCATTTTGGCAGGATTTCATGGTAAGATCCCAAAAACCCTGATAGATGAACAGCTAATTATTCTTGACTAAACAAATTAAAATCAGAATAAACCTTCACAGCTTATTACCCTTTGCTCTTTAGATGAAAGCTGACATAATTCAATAATCTTGATCACATTTAGCGCATCATTTGGCATAACAGGATTATGGGTATTATTTACAATACACTGGTGGAGTTGACTATAGTACTCGTTATAACTCCCCCTTTCCGTATTTAACTTATGATGGATATTTTCAGCACCAGAAGTAAAATCAGGCTGATTCTCTTTATCAACCCCATAAATATCATCTAGTGGAGTAACTCCAGCTTTTAGTTGTTCCTCTTGCGGATCCAACCCTGATTTAATATAACTTCCTTTATCACCATGAATAGCAAGAGTCGAACGTGGGCTAGCCATTACTGAAGATGAGCCAAGGATAACCCTTAACTTATCATAATATAAGATTATTTCAAAATAATCAATAGCAACTGCATTTTCACGCTGAGTATCTAGATCAGCAAATACCGCAGATGGCTTACCAAATAATACCAGTGCCTGATCAATCAAATGTGAACCCAGATCATAAAGGATCCCATTACCAACACCATCTTGTTCGCGCCACTTTGCTAAATTAACTACTGGACGAAATCTATCGTATGAAGCCTGATATAAATAAATTTTCCCTAATTGAGGCAAATATTTTCTTAAAGTGAGAAAGCCATTATCCCAACGCCGATTATGATATACCGATAAAACCAGATTCTTCGACTCTGCCAGCTTGATTAATTCAATACCATCACTTGAGTTAATTACAAAAGGTTTTTCGACAACCACATGTTTTCCGGCTTCCAAACATGCTCTACTTATTGAATAATGTTCACTATTGGGTAAGGTATTAATTACCAGATCAATTTCTTTTGAAGCTAATATTTCATCAATAGACTGGCAAACTGTCACCTCCGGATAAAGTGCTTTAATTTTATCAGTTTGCCTTGATAATATATGTGTTAATTTTAAACCGAACGTAGTAGTAATCAATGGAGCATGAAATGTAGAACCAGATAAGCCAAAACCAAGAACTGCAACATTAAGATTTCTGGGAGTCATTATTAGATTTCTCTTTTAATATCAGACTATTGCAGTAATAGCAGTTACTAAGCCTAAAACAATTCCTGGCAAATTACACATAATAATAGGCCAGTCTCGTTTTTCCTTATTCCAGGCATAAAGTGCCCATGCAGAACAGTTAATAGTGGTCGTAATCGGCAATATTACTGAACCAGGATGCCCAGCAATATTCCGCATGATCTGATCAATATAAGATACATACATTAGGATTGCCATGATTGAAGCAAACCAGCCTATCTTATTAACAGTTTTTTGATTCATTATCTACCCAAAAATCGTTATATAAGTTTATACGAATATTGATCATAAATACAACTTTAATTTCCTGTAGTTCCCTGATTATTTTGCGAGTCAGAGTTTTTGATTCTATCAAGCTTATAAGTTACATTATAATTACTTCGCAATGCACCAATATAAGCGTTTAGAGTCATCATCGAATTTTGTGCTGACATCTGTTTCAATAAATCAATATTTTTGCTAATTAAGCTCTTATCAATCGTTTGACTATTAATTCGATAAATAACAAACCCGCCAGTTTTATTCGCAGCACCAGTATATGCAGGAAAAGATGTTGCTGGAGTTGTAAATATCTGACGAACCGCCATTGGATCGATGTTTTTACTGTTTCCTGTGATGGTAACATTATCACTACCAGTAAAATTCAGTTTAAGTTTACCCTGTTGTAGCTGAGATAAGTTCATTTGCCCCATCTGTGCTGCCATCTGAGCCGCCTGATCAGCTTTCATACTGTCAATAATTTGGCTACGTACTTCAGTCAAAGGCTTTTGCTTGGCAGCCTGATAATCAGTAACTCTAGCAACAACATAGCTGCCATCACCCATATCTACTACTTCACTATTGTGATGTTTCTTTAAAACGTCATCCGTGAATAAAGCTTGCTGTAGTTTAGGATTAGCCAGTAGTCCGGATGTTCCACCTTTTGATAGCCAGCCTGTTGACTGAATAGTCGCACCAACTTTACCTGCTGCAGGACTAAGGCTATCTGGCTGATTATAAGCAACATCATTTAGCTTTTCAACTGATGCCTGAAGCTGCGTTGAGGCTTTCTGCTTCTGAAGCAGCGCAATAACAGTGGCTTTCTGACTGGCTATATCATTACCTTTAATATCATTAAGTTTAAGTATATGATAGCCATATTGAGTCTCAACCAGATCACTGATTTGACCTTTTTTCATGCTAAATGCGACCTGTTCAAAGGGTTTTACCATTACCCCTTTACCAAAATACCCCAAATCTCCTCCATTTGCAGCAGAACCAGGATCTTCAGAGTATTGTTTAGCTAAAGCAGCAAATTTTGCTGGATTAGCTTTTATTTCAGAAAGTACTTTCTCGGCTTTAGCCTTTATCTCAGCTTTTTGTGCTGGGGTAGCATCTGCTGGTACCGCAAATAAAATATGTGAAACATCAACCTGCTCATTTGCTACACTAGCTGGATGATCCTGAATATATTTGCTAACCTCATCATCTGATACTTTTATTGTTTTAGCTATGGCATCTGTTGATAATTGAATATATTGTAATTTGACTTGATCGGGCACAGTAAATTTAGCAATATTTTGCTGATAATAAGCCGCGATATCACTTTCTGATGGATTTATTTTACTGTAGAACTGCTTGGGATCAATTACATATTGAGAAACATTGCGCTCACGGCTTAACATTTCAGCAAATTTACTTTCAAATGCACTTGAAGAGAAATAAGAATTTTTAAAAAAATCCAAATAATCCTGAATTAACTCCTGATTAGCCATATCTTTTTCAAAAGAGGCTGAAGTCATGTAACGTTGTTTAAGGAAATCCTCATATTTCTTAGGATCAAATGCACCATCTGTCTGGAAAACAGGAATCGCAGCAATTGCACTTTGCAGTTGTTTTGTTGTAACCGTCATATGATTATCATCAATTGAGTTAAGCAACAACTGGCGATTAATCAAGCCAAATAGCACTTGCATCTTATCCTGTCCCTGAGAAGGGTTTTGATCCATAGCACGGTCGATATCTTGCAGGTAAAGCTTATTACTGCCAACCTTAGCCACATAACCATCATCACCAGCCATACCAAGATAACCACTAACCCCCCAGACTACAAACGTAGCTGTAAGGGTAATCATAATTCCTTTTACTAATTTCTGATGCTTCTCAACAATGTTAAACATACTAATTGATCCTAAAAATTAACCGATATTATAATTTGGAGCTTCTTTCACTATCTGTACATCATGTACATGTGATTCCTTTATTCCCGCTGAAGTAATTTCTACAAATTCAGCGTATTTATACATCTCTTCAATATTTGCACAACCAAGGTATCCCATTGAAGCTCTTAAGCCACCAAGTAACTGATGCGTAACATAGGCAAGAGTACCTTTATATGGCACGCGTCCTTCAATACCTTCTGGCACCAATTTATCCTGAGATGCTTCAGAATCCTGAAAATAGCGATCAGCAGAGCCTTTACCCATTGCACCAAGTGACCCCATACCACGATATGACTTATAACTTCTTCCTTGATAAAGCTCGATATCACCAGGAGCCTCGTCAGTCCCTGCAAGCATACTACCGAGCATTACCGTATTGGCACCAGCAGCAATTGCCTTGGCAATATCGCCAGAATAGCGAATACCACCATCACCAATGACAGGCACTCCAGTACCTGCTAAGTAATCAGCCACATTAGCAATAGCCGATAATTGAGGAACCCCCACTCCAGCAACTACTCGGGTAGTACAAATCGAACCTGGACCAATACCAACTTTAACTCCATCTGCACCAGCATCAACCAGAGCTTTTGCGGCGCTAGCCGTTGCGATATTTCCACCGATTACCTGAACATTTGGATAGTTATTTTTAACCCAGCGTACCCGCTCAATCACTCCCTGTGAATGTCCGTGAGCTGTATCAACCACAATTACATCAACGCCAGCTGCAACTAGCAAACTTACACGCTCTTCAGTATCACCACCAGCTCCAACAGCAGCACCAACCCGTAGCCGCCCAAGCTCATCTTTATTAGCTAGAGGGAAGGCAACATTTTTATTAATGTCTTTTACGGTGATAAGCCCCTTAGTTCAAAGCTATCATTAATTACTAACACCCGCTCAATCCTATGCTTATGCATCAAAGCTTTTGCTTCATTGACAGACTCACCTTCTTTTATAGTTACAAGTCTATCGCGAGGAGTCATAATGTTACGAATCGCCTGATCTAGATTGGTTTCAAATCTTACATCACGATTAGTCACAATTCCAACCACTTTACCATGCTCAATTACCGGAACACCAGAAATTTTTCTTTTATGGGTAATAGATAATAGCTCTCGAACAGTTATATCTGGAGATACAGTAATTGGATCTTTAACGACGCCTGATTCATGGCGTTTTACATTTGCTATCCGGCTTGCCTGATGTTCAGGAGGCATGTTTTTATGAACAATTCCGATTCCACCCTCTTGAGCTAAAGCAATGGACATCCTAGCTTCAGTCACTGTATCCATTGCCGCTGAAACAATAGGTATATTTAGACTAAGGTTACGAGTCAATTTTGTTGCCAGAGAAACATCTTTGGGTAAAACTTCAGAATGAGCCGGAACTAATAAAACATCATCAAAAGCATAAGCTTTTTGCAAAATTTTTAGCATATTATTTTCTTCTTCCTATCTATTTAACTTCTAGTCACTTTGAATCTGGTGCAAGAACTTATTTATCATCAACCTGTTTAATTATATTAGTGAAATCATCAACATCCTGAAAACTTCTGTATATCGAGGCAAATCGGATATACGCTACCGTATCAAGCTTGGCTAATTGCTCCATTACCATTTCACCAATGATACGACTACTGATTTCACGTTCACCATGCATCAGTACTTGCTGACGAATTAATTCAATTGCTGCATCAACATCTTTAGTTGCAACTGGGCGTTTATGAAGTGCTTTCATAAAGCTGGTACGAACTCTTGATTCATCATACTCCTGCCGTGAACCATCTGATTTGACAACAGCAGGCATTTGCAACTCAATTTTTTCAAAAGTATTAAAACGCCTATCACAAGCAATACATTTGCGCCTACGTTTTATCACCATCCTATCATCACTCAATCGGGTATCAATCACTTGAGTGTCATCATTATTGCAAAATGGGCATTTCATTTTATTATTTTTTTATCAATGGAAAACCTAGTTGCTCTCTTGACAGATAGTATTTCTCTGCGACCAACTTTGCCAAGGTACGAATACGCCCAATATATGTAGCTCGCTCAGTTACCGAGATAGCACCACGAGCATCAAGCAAATTAAAGGTATGTGCCGCACTTAAAATCATTTCATAACCTGGCAAGACTAATTCAGCTTCAAGAAGCCTTTTTGCCTCAGTCTCGTAATTATTAAAGTTGCCAAACAATAGTTCCGCATTACTATATTCAAAGTTATATTTAGACTGCTCCACCTCATTTTGGTGAAAAACATCACCGTAACTTACATGATTACCATCTAGCGTCCGTGCCCAAATAAGATCATAAACGCTATCAACACCCTGTAGATACATTGCTAGACGCTCAAGCCCGTAAGTAATTTCACCAAGAACTGGTTTACAATCAAGCCCACCAACCTGCTGAAAATAGGTAAATTGAGTAACTTCCATTCCATCAAGCCAAACTTCCCAACCAAGACCCCAAGCACCAAGAGTTGGATTTTCCCAATTATCTTCGACAAAACGAATATCATGAGTATCTGTGTCAACCCCTAATTCACGTAAAGAGTCTAAGTATAACTCCTGAATATTACTTGGAGAAGGCTTTAGCACTACTTGATATTGATAATAATGTTGTAGGCGATTTGGACTTTCACCATAGCGACCATCTTTAGGACGACGCGATGGTTGTACATATGCGGCAAACCATGGCTCGGGTCCAATACTACGCAAAAAAGTTGCAGTATGTGAAGTCCCTGCACCCATTTCTTTGTCATAAGGCTGTAAAATTACACAGCCAGCTTTCGCCCAGTAATTTTGAAGTTTTAAGATTATATCCTGAAAGGTCAGTAATTCAGAAGCATTGGACATAGCCAGATGTATCCTTGGTTTAAAATAAAGTTAATTAACCGATAATTGTAACAAATTAATGGCTTCTACTGCAAAAAAACAGCTCCCAATCAGCTTTTATGTTAGAATCGGGTGCATTAAAGAATCATTTTTTACAGTAAATCATTATGAGTATTATAAGTAACAAAAAAGCTTACCACGATTATTTTATCGAAGAAAAATTCGAAGCTGGGGTTGTACTTGAAGGCTGGGAAGTTAAGGCTATTCGGGCAGGAAAAGGACAGCTCAAAGACAGCTATGTAAAAATCAAAAACAATGAAATTTGGCTAATCGGATTTAATGTTAATCCAATGATTTCCACAAGTACACATATTAGAGCAGATGCTAGCCGATTAAAAAAACTTTTGCTCCATCGTCGTGAAATAGATCGATTAATAGGTAAAGTTGAACAGCGTGGTTATAGTTTGATAGCATTGGACTTACACTACAAAAAGGGCAAAGTTAAGGCGGAAATCGCGCTAGCCAAAGGTAAGAAGCTCCACGACAAACGCGCAACTGAAAAAGAAAGAGAAGGACAGAGAGAAGCAGCTCAAGCTATAAAAGCACATAAACGCCTATAATCTTTAACGCTTCAACTAATGTACGCATATTTTCAGAATTGACAAAATTCTGGATTTTTTATATAATCTTGCCCCAGAGAATAAAATTTAAAACAGGAAAACTATGACCAGCGAAATCAAAAAACAGACTGAAACTAAAATGGCGAAAACACTTGAAAATTACAAGGGTACTTTAGGTAAAATAAGAACTGGTCGCGCTCATGCTGGTATTCTTGATCATGTCCAAGTTGATTATTATGGTAGCATGATGCCAATTAATCAGGTTGCAACAGTTAATGTAAGTGATGCAAGAACGCTTAATGTCCAACCATTTGAAGCAAAAATGGCAGGTATAATCGAAAAAGCAATCCGAGATGCTGATCTAGGATTAAACCCAGCAACCAATGGCAGCACAGTTCGTGTGCCAATGCCACCATTAACAGAAGAGCGCCGTAAAGAGTTAATCAAGGTTGTAAAAGCTGAAGCTGAAGATGCTAAAGTAGCTGTTCGCAATTTACGCCGAGATGCAAATAACGAATTGAAAGCTAAGCTTAAAGATAAAGAAATCACCGAAGACGACGATAAACGTGGTCAGGATGAGATTCAAAAAATCACGGATAAATTTATCGTAGAGATTGATAAGTTAACTATTGATAAAGAAAAAGAACTATTAACAGTTTAATAAACATCCACTCCCATTAGAATTTTATCATAATTTGTAAATGCAATGCCTGATGGCATTGCATTTCGACTATCATTAGAACACATATATGACTAGAATAATCCCAAAGCATATTGCCATAATAATGGACGGTAACGGTCGTTGGGCAAAACGACGGTTCCTACCAAGAGTTGCCGGACATGTAAAAGGTGTCAATACATTAAAAAAAATGGTTATTCATTGTGATGCGATTGGAGTAAAGCACTTAACAGTATTTGCTTTCGGACGGGAAAATTGGAATAGACCACAATCTGAAGTTTCTTTTCTAATGAAGTTAATGTTAAAACGCCTACAAAAAGAATTGGCAGAAATGCATGAACGGAATGCGATTATAAAGTTTATTGGCGACAGAAGCAGACTAAATGATCAACTATTAAGAGAAATTAACCACTCTGAAAAATTAACCGCAAATAACTCTGGATTACACTTCAATATCTGTCTTGACTATAGTGGGCAATATGATATATTACAGGCAGTAAATCGGATAATTACAGAGAAGCGAACCAGCCAGATCAGTGAAGCTGAATTTGCAAATTATCTTTTGACGAATGGTCAACCAGCACCAGAATTATTGATCAGAACCAGTGGGGAATCAAGAATTAGTAATTTCATGCTATGGCAAATCGCCTATACTGAAATATTTTTATCCGAGTTATGTTGGCCAGATTTTGATACCACTGCTCTTGACAAGGCAATAGAATGGTATAATTCACGGGAACGGCGATTTGGAAAAACGTCAGAGCAATTGAAGGGGTAATCTATGCTAAAGCAACGTCTAATAACGTCTATCATTCTATTTATTCTTGCTGGAGTAGTTCTTTTTGCACTCCCCCCTTGGGCTTTTCCGTTGCCTGCTGGTTACTTTGCCTGATTGCTATCTATGAACTTGCTACAATGTATAAGTTTAATTTGACTGAAACTATAGCATTATTAGTAATAAATACCGCCATAGTCGTAGCAATAAATCAAATCAACTATGACTTCAGTCAGGTTATGCGAATAGTTTCCGTCACCATCTGGTGCTTTGTTGTGCCAATGATTTTGATTTTTACACCGAAACGATTTTCAAAGATTACCATTGCCATATTTGCTATTGCGCTTTTCGTCCCAGCCTACTACTCACTAGTTGTAATTCATGCCATTTTTGGCTCTTGGCAATTAATTAGTTTGATGGCTATAGCTTGGGTTGCCGATAGTGGTGCTTATTTTGTGGGTAAAGCCTTTGGCAAACGCAAGCTTGCCCCTAAAATTAGCCCGGGTAAAAGCATTGAAGGAGCAGCTGGTGGAATCTTACTAGTAATACTTTACCTACTAACCCTTAAATTTTTTAATGTAGCAGTGTATCTAGCAAATTATCGAGCAGCAATTAAATTCGCTCTAATCCTTACCGTTGTTAGTGTAATTGGTGATCTTTTTGAATCATGGCTAAAACGCGTAGCACAGGTCAAAGATAGTGGAAATATCTTACCAGGACATGGTGGAGTATTTGATCGGGTAGATAGTCTGATTGCAGTTCTATCTATTGGATTTGCCTTGATTTGGGTTGCATAAGATGCAAAATATAATTATTTTTGGCTCAACTGGCAGCATTGGTAAATCAACACTTGATGTTATCCGGCTACATAAAGATAAGTATAAAGTATTTGCATTGTCTGCCAATTCTAATCTGGAGCTAGCTTTTACCCAATGCCAAGAGTTTTCCCCTACTTTTGTTTGGATTAAAAACCCTGAACATGCTGCCACGCTAAAGATAAAACTAAATGAAGCAAAAATTAAAACAACGGTACTCCATACCGAAAAACAACTGGCAGAGCTAGCAGCACACCCTGAAGTACAAATAGTTATGTCTGCAATCGTAGGTAGTGCCGGGTTAATTCCAACCTACCACGCAGCAAAAACAGGCAAAAGGATACTCCTTGCCAATAAAGAATCCCTCGTTGCTGGTGGAGCTATAATTACTACTACCGTAAGAAAAAACAATGCGCAACTAATACCTGTAGATAGCGAGCACAGCGCCATCTATCAAGCATTACCTTACAATTATGCATCACTTAAAGAGGTTGGAGTAAATAAAATTATTCTGACAGCCTCTGGAGGTCCATTTTTAAATACTCCTAAAGAGCAGTTAATAAATGCAATGGCAAAAGAAGCGGTAAAGCATCCCAACTGGAGTATGGGGCAAAAAATTTCGATAGATAGTGCAACTTTAATGAATAAGGGGCTCGAATTAATTGAGGCGCAATGGTTATTCAGCGCTGCACCGCAAGAACTTGATGTAATTATCCACCCACAAAGCATTATTCACTCAATGGTAGAGTATATCGATAGTTCAATCATTGCTCAGATGGGAACTCCGGACATGAAAACTCCAATTGCTTATGCACTAAGTAGTCCGAAAAGAATAGCATCAGGAAGTAAAAATTTAAACTTCGTGGAACTTAGTGAACTCACTTTCCAAAAACCAGACTTAGATAGATTTCCATGTTTGCAAATCGCACTTGATAGCTTGAAAAACAATAGTAAAAATGCTGCGATAATAAATGCTGCCAATGAAATGGCAGTTGAAAAATATCTAAAGAATCAAATTAAATTTTATGATATACCAAAAACAATTGAGAAGGCCTTGATCAAATTTGACGGAGAGTTGATTAATGATATTGACGAGCTTCTGGTGTTTGATAAAATAATTAGAGAATATTGTCTTGACATTATTTAATAAATTAAAAAATCAGCCCGTAGGCTGATTTTTTAATTACAATTATCACTATCAACATCTGGCTGACAGATAACAACCTTAAATTCTTTACCACTAATTTTCGCACCATTTGACAATGTAACTTTGGTTCCATCATCTGCCATTGCCCGATCACCAGAATAGTGAGAGTACGAACGATCCGCTGCAAACAAAAATCCTTTATTCCCAATCCAGTAACCTGAGCTATTCTTGAGATCAATTCTCGTTGCAACCTGTCCGCTATGTTTATAAACAGTATTACACTTTTTCCCACTTCTTACCTGCGTTACTTGACGCGTAGGATCTACGGTAATCCAAGCATCTTTACTCTGATCATCTCCATTTTCAAGAAAGTACCCCTGTAGCGTTACCGGAGCGTGAGATTTATTCACAAACGTAAAACTACAGTCAGCATAAGCAGCAGAAAAAACAGAAACAGCTACAGCAAACATTAATTTAAGCCTCATAAGCCTTCCCTCTCATTAATATGGGTTTAAATACTTAGCCTATCATTTTATCAAATAAATCGCAGTAATTGTTTACTTTTACTATAATAAAAAATAGATAAATCATCATTTCGCACATGCGTATATCTATATCTGAAATAGTTTGATATAATTATTGCTTGATAACCGAATAATAAAAACCAGTAAGGACAACGTTAATGATCAGTATTATTTTACTTGGCGCACCAGGAGCAGGCAAAGGTACTCAGGCACAGTTTATTACCGAAAAATTTAAAATCCCGCAAATTTCAACTGGTGATATGTTGCGAAATGCAATAAAAGCTGGTACAGAACTGGGGAAACAAGCCAAAAAAATTATGGATGCTGGTCACTTGGTATCAGACGAGATAGTAATTGGTCTCGTAAAAGAAAGAATTAAAGAAGCTGACTGTAAAAATGGATATCTATTCGATGGTTTCCCTAGGACGACAGCACAAGCAGATGCATTGCGCGATGCTGGGGTGAAAATAGACTACGTAATGGAAATTGCTGTGCCGGATGAGCAAATTATTGCAAGATTATCTGGACGCCGGGTCCATCCTGCGTCAGGTAGAACATATCACACAGAACATAACCCACCCAAAATTCAAGGTAAAGATGATTTAACTGGAGAAGACCTAATCCAACGCGATGATGATAAAGAAGAAACCATAAAAAAACGTCTTCAGGTATATCATGCACAAACTTCGGTATTATGCAAATACTACGCCAATGAAAAAGATGTAAAATTTGTTACTATTGACGGAACTCAAAGTGTGGGTAAAGTTACCGAAGAGGTGCTTCAGGCACTATCTAACGCCTAGATGTTCAAATCTACCTTAGCCTGGATTTAATAATTCAGGCTCTTTCAATTCTAATTTCAGTTATCTATAAATAATCCGTAAATAAACACTTGTAATTAATTTCTGGTAAAATACCCTCTTTAATCACTATTAATTAAATCAAATAGTTATTATTTATAACATACTATAATCCAAAAGGAATTTATTACTCCATGAATAATTGGTTTAGCTGGATATTCGCAATTCTGCTTATTTTTGATGTAACACTTAAATATCATCTAAATTTGCGACAGAAAGATTCAATCCTCAAGTTTTTCAATAGAGTACCGGAAGCATTTAGTAAACAGATTACTTTAGAAGAACATCAAAAAGCAGGGAGATACTCTCAGGCAAAATTACAGCTTGCTAGGGTAGAGTTATTTTTTGGCGCAATTGTGCTACTTTTCTTTACTTTTGGTGGCGGAATTAACATGATTGGGCAGTTAAGCACATTTAGTAATTATCCATTAACTAGTCAGGTGTGCCTGATAATTGCTTATTCAATTTCTAGTTCAGTGCTATTCATTCCATTTAGTTATTATAGTACGTTTAAAATTGAGCAGGAGTTTGGTTTCAATAAAATGACTATAAAGCTCTTTATTGCAGACTTAATCAAGGGAACTATTATTGCTTTACTTATTGGTACTCCACTACTCTATCTGGTAATATGGCTAATGCAAAATCTTGCTAGTAGTTGGTGGCTATGGGTCTGGCTGGTTTTAGTTGTATTTAATCTGCTGATTTTATTAATCTACCCCACTTTTATTGCGCCATTATTTAATAAATTTACACCACTAGAAGATCTTGAGTTAAAGACTAAAATTGAAACTTTACTTGAAAGATGTGGATTTAAATCACAAGGCGTTTTTGTCATGGATGGATCAAAACGCTCTAGCCATGGTAATGCCTACTTTACCGGACTTGGCTCCAGTAAACGAATTGTATTCTTTGACACACTATTAAAGCAGCTTTCACACGATGAAATTATCGCTGTTCTTGCCCATGAGCTAGGACATTTCAAACATAAGCATATCATTAAACAAATGGTAATCTCATTTGGAATCACCCTAGTTGGTCTTTATTTATTTAGCCTATTTATAAGTCACGAATGGTTTTATAATGGAATGAATGTAAGTATTATAAATAATGCCAGCGGGCTAATCCTCCTTTTTATTATTACAAATTTGGTAAGTCTACCTCTGGCGCCAATTAGTAGCTTTATGTCACGTAAGAATGAATTTGAGGCTGATGATTTTGCCAAGAAGCATAGTAATAGCAAAGATCTAATAAACGGCTTAGTAAAACTATACCGAGATAATGCTAGCACCTTGACTCCTGATGACTTATACGTTAAATTTTATTACTCTCATCCTCCAGCAAGCACTAGAATAGCAAACCTGGAAAAATAGATGAGACAGCAGCAGGGATTAGTTATCAATAGCCATGGACGCTTTTTTAATGTTGAATCTAATGGTAAAGTATATCAATCAACAGCAAAAGGTAAAAAAACTGAATTTGTGGTAGGCGATACAGTAGCAATTGATATTATCAATGATAATCAGGCATCAATTACTGAGCTAGTACCACGAAACAACCTGATATACCGCAGCGATCATTACCGCAGTAAAATAATTGCCAGTAATCTATCCCAACTATTGATTGTCATTGCAGTAAAACCTAATTTCAATATCGGGTTTCTTGATAGCTGCCTTATTTGTGCAGAGTCAAGTGCAATAAAACCAGTAATTATCATTAATAAAATGGATTTACCAGAATCAACTGAATTTGCTCAAAAGCTTACAGATCTCTATGCCAATACATTGGGTTATGAAATAATCAAGTTAAGTGCACTGAATAATTGTGAACAATTAGGAAATTACCTTAAAAACCAACGCACCCTGCTTATTGGTCAATCAGGGGTTGGCAAGTCAACCATTACTAACCAAATCTGCCCGGAAGCTAATGCAAAAACAGGAGAAATTGCCAAATATGAAACTAGTGGTCGTCATACTACTACACATGCAACACTATATCATATTGATGGAAACTCTGATCTAATTGACTGCCCAGGATTACAGGAGTTTGGCTTATTTCACCTTGATATTGAAAAAGTTGCTTGGTATTTTCCAGAAATTAGGGATCATCTAGGTAACTGCAAATTTCACAATTGTTTGCATCTTAATGAGCCTGGATGCCAGATAAAAACCATGCTGAATGAAAATTTAATCGATAGTAATCGATACGCTTTTTATTGCCGTTTAATAAATAATTTAAAAACAAAAAAACATTATTAGGGTCTTACATGAAAAAACAATTTTCAACTTTATTCATTGGTATCAGTTTAATTTATAGCGGCGGAATCTTTGCCGAAGCAAATTCTAGTGCACCTATTAACAATAATAAGTCAACCTGCATTTCAGGTAATCCCAAATCATCACAAGGCTATGATGCTACAATGTGGTATCGCGATTCAGCCGAGAAAGTAGCATTATATAACCAAGCATTTGCCCTTGGATTGGAGAAAATTAAAACTAGAGTAAAAAATGATCATTTAAAATCTGGGAAATGGGGGATCATTCTTGATATAGATGAAACAGTTCTCGATAATACTGAATACCAGAAACGCATGGTAATGAGTTGCGGTAAATTTAGTGAGTCAACGATGTATTCATTTATGGAAGAAGAAATTTCACTAGCAACCCCAGGGGCAAGTAACCTTACTTGCAAGGTACAAAAACTTGGTGGCAAGGTAACTTTAATCTCCAACCGTAACGGTAGTTTTGATGACAAAATACTACAGGCAACTATAGACAATCTAAAAAAAGCTGATATCTGTTTTGATAATGTAATACTTGCTAAGAACCAGAAGGATGATGACAAAAATCCAAGATTTCAGGCTGTCGAAACAGGCAAATATGACGGACTAATTAGTTACAGTAAACTGCCACCATTAAAAGTAATTGCTTATTTTGGTGATAATATCCAAGATTTCCCGAAAATAAAACAAAGTGAGGCAATCAAACAAAATCCAAATGGTGAATTTTATAAAAAATTTGGACAGGAGTATTTTTCATTACCAAATCCAACCTATGGCAGCTGGCAACGTAATCAATTGAATTAAAAAATACTATTCTAACTCCAAAAAAGGATCCTTATAAAAAAGGATCCTTTGATTACGAATACTTTATTTCTCTACTAACCTATCAATCGGTAGTTACAATTTCAAAATGGTTATTACCTTTATCATAGACACATGTTCTCAGATTCTTGCCAAACTTGGTTCCATAACTATGGCAGTAATTGTTTTCCATATTTAAATCAAATTGAGGTGTATCATCTTGTCCAATCCTGTTGATATCCTGCATTCCGAATGAATATCTGAATCTGACTACTTTTTCCGGGTTATAAAAAACATCTGTCGCATTGGGTGCCAAATCATGACTTCCTGATTTGATGGGACCTAGTTTGGGCGCATAATACATGTAGTTATAGCCTTTTTCTGGAAATTTGGTAGTTATTTGATATTTATTCCAAGCATATTGACTATCTCGAGTTACAAGGATTTTAGCATCTGACCATTCGCCAGTAATTTTAACAAAGGTACCATCTGGATAAGCAAGAGTTTGATAGTCAAGCTGTTTGCAGTTAAGTGTTGGGCAGAATAACCTAAAGCCCCAACTCCAAAGGTCGCGCCAACGATATTCCCGATAATGTAGACTGACACTATAATAGTTACCTTCATTCCAGCCCCAGGCTCCATATTTGATACCAAAGACGTATTGCGTATTATTTGGAACACCGCCGCCGCTAACCGAGTAGATTGCATACCGCGGCTCAACGTCTCCTTGACCACTTACCTTGGTTTCATAATTAGGGCGATTCATCCGAATATGATTTCCATTAATAACTTCCAGCGGGTGATTCCATTCATATTTGTGAGCATCACCTTCCACATATAACCGAGTAAGATTTCTATAGTTAAGTTCAGAAATTACTGGAATATCGTAAAATGCTTTTGAACCATTCTTATGATAAAAGCGGTCTTTTCGCCAGAACATTGCATGACCTTCTGCACTACCTTGTTCTGCCTTGCTTTCTTTACGCTCTCTACGAGACTCACGATGATCCACATATACTAGTCGCGTAATACCATTATACCCATGTTCCCGAGCTTCGGCTGGAATAAAAATAGTTTGACCATTAACTACCCGCAACGTACTATTCTGAATGCTTTTAAAAGGAACACTGAAATCTGCGGCAGTAGGCCAATTAGATTTGGCGTTACCGCCATAAGTTCCCACCAGTGTTGTCCCATCGTATGATTTGAGGTTCAGTCCTGCCAGTGAGGATAATTTTGTCGGGTCAAGGATACCCTCAGTGGTAAATTGTGAAGGATCATCAAATTTCAATCTTATCGAACCATAAATATCTTTTAATGAATTTTTGTCAACTGGAAGTTTATCCATTAATAACTTAATTTTTTCAGCGTAAAATTTACGTACAACTTCAGCATTCTGTGCAATAGTATTAGTAGATGATACTCCATTAATTTTAATGGCAATATGTGTATTATAAATATTTGCATATGGGAAATCCTTACTGATTAATGTTGCCCCGAGGGTATCAATCTGCTGCATGCTGGCAATAGTAGTAAGAATATCTACGTACATTTTTACATATTGTGCATTATAAAAACTATTTAATGCAATGTAGTTTATTTTTGCACCATCACGGCTGGTTTCATGTATCAAAGCATCAAGAGAGGATTTCAGATTTGTTAAATTATCGCCATTATTACCCATGATATTATTTAGAGCTAATTCAGCAGGGTCGCGCTGTGTTTGGAAAAACTTAATTACAATTGGTAATGGTTCTGCTTTTTGAAGAGCTTTGATATATTCAAGCAAGCTTTTATTACTCTGATTCAAAGTGTTACTAATTTGCTGTGAAAGTTGATTAATGATTGCAAGGTTAGTATTAAGGTTGGCAAGTTTATCCTGAAAGCGATCTTTATTGTATTTGGTATAAAAATTTATTAGCTGATTTTCAACTCTTTGTACCTGAGCTCCTACTTGAGTAATCAGCTCAATTGCAATAGTTAGCTGTTTACTGGTAGTTGTATCGCCACCACCGCCACCACGGGGAAACATCAGCTCAACTATGCCACCACCAAGGTCGCTTACCTGTTTAAACCCGGGGAAAACTGCCGCGATAATTTTAAAACTGGCACTAACTCGCTGTGAGACTAATCTATAATCATCGATACTATTACCATCCATATTATTTCTGGATGTCTGCAATAATGGTGCATTAGCAAAATTTATGGAAGCAGCATTCAGGGAAATATTATAAATTTCATCTCCAGGAGTATTCGCAAACTTTTCAATTGATGCACTACCAATTTTTTTACCATTATTTGTAGCATAAATACTAACTTCATGCATTCCTGGAGTTAGAGAAAGCCCTGGAAGTGTTAGATTACAATATGAAACATTATTACAGTTCTGTTCTGCCGATTTAATTCCGGCGGTAGTAGCAATTTCAGCCCTAATAACAGTAAAGCCGCTAAGTTCAGACGATGGAAGACTGATTATAGTATTTACAGCGTAACTATTAACTGCTAAACAGGTCAATAAGCTAATTAACTTGGTCTTCATAAATATTCCTTTTACAAATATTGTGGTAGCTAAAGCTAGCATAAGGTATTATGCATTAATGACAATATGAATGTAAATAACCATTTCCGTATAACAACAATTCACTTTTGAAAAATAAAATTAAACATCGGCAGTAATAATTGTAAAATTTTACCAGTAAACTGTTAAAACTGCTATACTATATTTATATTTAAACTAGTAAAATATATACCGTAACCAGTATTAATTACTATACCGAAATTTATAAAACGGTAGATCAAAAACTCGGGGTAGATACAATAAGGAGTTAATTTACCATGAAAAAACTTATTTTAATTTTAGAATTAATTATCATAAAATCAGTTTTTGCGGTTAATCCTATTCCACCTGTCCCTGGAGCACCCCAAGCAGGCAACTACTATATAAACGGAACATACGGTAGTACTATGACTGTAAATGGTAATACTACCTACTATAGTAATGGTCAATATCAGGGACAATCACCAGCTAATGGTAATAACCCAATTTTCCAGAACAGAAATCAACAATCAATCATAAATACAGTTCCAGCTGCAAATAATAGTCAGGAGCAATTAATGAACTCTACGCCAACGGATAGCATCAATGCTCCCTAGCCTGTTCATCAAGCTCTCGTAAAAATTGAAGCCTCTCGATAATGCGCTGTTCGAAACCTTGATTTGTTGGTCGATAAAATGTTGGTGATATTTCTAGCTCATCGGGAAAGTAACTTTCATTTGGTACATAATGACTTGGATAATCATGTGCATAGCGATATTCTTTACCGTAGCCTAATTCTGCCATCAGCTTAGTGGGAGCATTGCGTAAGTGAACTGGTACCGAGGTGCTACCGCTACTTCTTATATATTCTTTTAGCTGATTATAAGCTAATTCGAGGCTATTGCTCTTATTAGTAACAGCCAAATAGGTAACCGCCCCAGCAAGCGCAAGTTCACCTTCTGGAGAACCAAGACGTTCATAAGTCTGTAAAGCATTATTTACAACAGTTGCTGCATTGATATCTGCTAACCCAATATCTTCCCATGCCATACGCAGTAACCTTCTACCTAGGTATAATGGGTCAGCACCACCAGCTAACATTCTCCCAAACCAATACAATGCTGCATCAGGGTTAGATCCACGTACTGATTTATGTAACGCTGAAATTTGATTATAAAATTCCTCACCACCTTTATCAAACCGTTGCATATTCTTAGGAAGAACCGATTTTACTAAGGTGGCATCTATATTGGCTTCATCTGTCGAATTTGCTAAAAGCTCATACAAGTTTACCAGCCTTCGTGCATCACCATCACAAATGTCAATTAAAAGTTTCTTTGCATCATCATCAAGCTTTGGCTTAATTTTGTACTTGATTGCCCGTGCTAAAAGATTTGACAAATCATCATAAGTCAAACTTTCAAGTACATAAACTTGCATCCTTGATAATAATGCATTGTTTATTTCAAATGAAGGGTTTTCAGTAGTTGCTCCGATCAGGATAATCTTACCCTCTTCCAAATGATGAAGAAAAGCATCCTGCTGCGCTTTATTAAATCGGTGAATCTCATCAACAAAAAGAACTGTTGGTTTATCGTTAAATAATCCGCCTTGATTTTTTTCTGCGGCTTCTAACGCCTCTTTTATTTCTTTAACCCCACTAAATACAGCTGAGAGATAGATAGCATGACAATCAAACTCTTTAATTAAAATATTGGCAAGAGTAGTTTTTCCAACTCCAGGCGGCCCCCAAAATATCATTGAAGTAATTCTTTTACTATTTAATAACCTAGTTAAAAGCCCATTTTCGCCAACAAGATGCCCCTGACCAACTACTTCAGACAACTGCTGTGGTCTTAAAATTTCTGTTAATGGCTGCATAATTTCCCTAATTTACAATCTAGGCAGATTATAACAAATTTCAGGCTTAATCAGAACTATCGATATTTCGATACAAATCGATTTATCAACCACCTCCCTATATCCATACCGCTTGTCAGATTAATCGTTATCTTGTAACTTTCAAATAAAATGTTGTAAAAAAATACACTTTACCACATATAGCAAGCCCTGTACCCAAAATGAATAACTCTCCATTTTCGACATCAGCCATTGTAATTATTATATTTACATAACAATAATTCCAACATTGCAAATATGGGAAATGCATTTGCAAATATGGGAAACTAAAACTAATTTCCATTTGTTACAATTCTAACTGTGAGATATATAAATTTCATCTTTACCTTAAGGGAGGTCTTAACATGAACAATAAACTTAAATTAATTAGCCTTGCAGTCATAAGCACATTCACTCTTGCTGCATGTAATAACGGAACTACCAGTAGTAATGGTAGTTCTACCACTTCAGCCACCCAGTTTGAAGCTGATACTGTCAATGGTAAAATATCTGAAATTAGACAATTTACACAAAGCCCTGATGGCAAGAAAAATATTTTAATTTGGACAGGTCATCCTCATGGGCAGCACTTTGCCAATAGACACTCAAAAGATCCAAATAAAGTTACGCACCACTATTCAAACTTATCAGCATTAAATGCAGACAAACCAAATCTAGACAGTAGTTATAAACATATTGCAGAAACAGCTAAAGCAATAAATATTAATGGAATAAATAAAGCCGCTGGTAAAGTTTATACTGGGCTAGATCTTGGAATTACTGCATCTACCCAATCTTCAGTTGAAGGTTCTGGGGGGTATTTAAGTAATGGAGAACCCGTATGCTATTCATATATTCCAGAAACCCAATCATCGATGAATGGTCCAGGAGTTACAGGATTTGCTAATTTCAATACAACAAATTCTGATAGTACCTTCAGTAGTACTTTAAATTTAAAAGCAAGCATATCTGGAGCTGATGGATTATTCAAAGCAAAAGACTCTTTCAGTTACGACACCAATTATAGTGGAACTTACTCAACTGGACAAAATAATTTCTTCTCATATTTTGCATTAAGTACTAATTTCGAAGGAACTCAATTATCAGCAAATGGAAAATCATTGCTAGCAAGTAATCCAGAACAATTTATGCAAACCTGTGGGACATCATATATTACTAACGAGGCTCTTGGGGTCAGTAATCAATTTACATCGACAATAACTTCCTCCAGTAATAGTTCAAGTACGAGCATATCTAACACATTAAACGCAAGTTACTCTTTTGTTGACTTTACAGCAGAACTAACCTCTTTAAGTAAAAATACAAACCAAACATTTAGTCTAGCAAGCTCCTATGTAAGTAATGGCGATTATACGTTCCAAAATACACATAACATAACAAATGGTATAGTTGCGAATAAAGGTGATTCATTTGAAGGAATAATATCTGAATGGATTGGTAATAATAAAAATGGAGCTAATGCCTGTAATGAGCAAATCACTTCCAGCAGTGTAACCACATGTACTGGATATTTGACAGACTTAAGCGCATTAATTAGTGCATTAACTGCCGCAGTTGGATCAGATATCCAAACATCAGGGTTTCCTACTGACATGAGTTTATTTGAACAATTTCCAAGCGGCGTAACTGTAATTAATGCTCAAGGTGGTGGCACACCTCCAACACCATTAACTACCCAGCCTGTAAGTAACTTGGCTAATGGATCTTTTCCCGATGCTTACGCTCCGTATGTTACAAACTTAGAAAATCATATCCAGTTAATTTTTAATTTAACCTCTCTAGCTGGCAGAGCACAGTTATATGCAAATATGTTGACACCTACTCTACTTGCTGGAAATAGTACTATTGATATACCCACTGAATTAAATAATTTGGCTAATTCTTATTCGACAGATTATTTAAACCTAGCAAGTGAGGTCAACAATTGCATGAATAATCTAAGCAGCTGTGCAACAATGACCCAAATTGCGACTAGTGATCCATATACATTCTATTCATCAACAACCACTCCATACCGTGTAGGGGACAGTTTATGGGCTGATAAGATGTGGAATTCAATTATTCTTCAATATAATGGCACATATAATGAAGCTGGTCAAATTGGTGGAGAGTTAAATGCTTATTTTCCTTCTGTAGCTACAACTGTACAACTAAATAATTCCGCACCAATGGCTGTATTTTATGCAAGTAATATGAACATTAGCGGTGATCAACAAGCAGGAATTACTGGAATAGGATTATCACCAATTGTTGTAACGAACCCTGTATATGGTTTAGAAACAGACTTTAGTAATGGATATGCAACTTGGGGCGGCTTGGCATCATATCCAATTGCAGGGGAATTTATCATAAACTACCCAATGACAAGTGCGAATGGAACAATAGCACAGCAACAAGCTGCATTAGCCAACTTGTTACTAGGCTATACTAATGGTCAATCCATGAGTAATGTTTTTACCGCAGGTCCAGTTAAATATCTTGGCGGAGAACCAACAGTTGATCAGAATGCTAGTAAATTACAAACACCTGTAAGTAATATGGCTTCATCCTTTTCGTCTCCTCAGAGTGGATTTAGTAGTGGTAACGGTTACAGTTTAGGAGCTATGTCAATACTAGTATCTAACCCCAACAATGATGCTTGGAATTATTCAATATTTACTTATACACCCAATAATGGAGTAGTATCTAATGGATACCAAACTTATAATACTAACATGGCAGCTGGCTGTTATCCAATGGTTAATATGGATCCAGATATAATTTCTGATTATAATATTTGTCCAAGTATGTACGGCGGTATTACTAATGAGCTACAATTAAACGCCATTATCACACCATTTTTTTAACCAATGATTACAATTAAAAAAAGCATAATGACGGGTTTCTCCCGTCATTATGCTTTGACGTAAATAGTAATTATTTCAGTTTAATAAATTCACTGGCTTCCCATCAATAAAAGCGGCAATATTCGCAACCGTAATATCAATACACCGTTGCCGTGCTTCAACTGGTGCCCAACCAATATGTGGTGTTAGCAGTACATTGTCCAAGCCAAGAAGCGGATTATCTGGCAATGGTGGCTCGCTACTTAATACATCTAGTGCTGCCCCAGCGATCTGCTTATTTTTTATCGCTAAACTAAGTGCAATCTCATCAACAAGACCACCACGCGCAGCATTAATCAGATACGCAGTTGGCTTCATATGTCTCAAAAACTCCTCGTTTATGATTTTGGCAGTATCTTTAGTAAGTGCACAATTTAGAGAAATAAAATCAGCTTCTTTTGCGACTTCGTAAAGTTCCAGCTGTTTTATTCCTTCTATATTTTTAATACTACGGTTATAAGCAACTACTTTCATCCCAAAAGCTAACGCTAGTTTTGCCGTAGCGATACCAATTTCACCCAATCCAATGATACCCAAAGTCTTACCAGCTAATTCATGCATAGGTATCGCCAAACCAGCCATTTTATCCCAGCCCTTTTCTCGCATATAGTCAAGCTGGGGAACGAACTGAATCGCACAACTAAGCATTAAGAAAATCACCAACTGCGAGACAGCATTCGTACCATAGCCAGGAACATTAGCTACTTTAATACCCCGTTTAGCTGCCGCAGCAACATCAACATTATCATATCCAGTTGCTGTAATTGCGATTAGCTTCACACTATCAGGCAATCTATTGATTATTACTTCAGTCAGATAGACTTTATTTACCACAATAACACCAACCCCCTTAGTAGCACTAATAATTGCTTCGGGTTCATTTAAGTTTTCATGAATAACCATTTCACCAAATTGCTCAAAACCACGAAAACTAATATCATCATTTACCGTGGTTGTATTTTTATCTAATACCAGAATCTTCATTATTTTATACCTCCAAATCAAGCTGCATAACAACTACATCAACAAATTTCTCAAATTTGTAACCAACATTCTTCATAATTCCGATTAATTCAAAACCATGCTTCTTATGTAAATTAACTGAACCACGATTATTACTATCCCCGATCAATGCCAGCATTTGCAGATAACCACGCTGCTTACAGGAAACAATCAACTCTTTAAGTAGCATTGATCCAACACCACTACCCTGATATTGTTTATCAATATAGATGGAGTCTTCAACCGTAAAACGATATGCCGAGCGTTCCCTAAAATGTGATGCATAGGCATAACCAATTACCTTATCGGTGAGCCTTGCTACCAGAAAAGGGAACCCATCCGCAGTTATTTTATCAAATCTCTTCTCCATATCTTCAATTGTGGGTGGAGTTTCTTCAAAAGTACCTAAGCCGTTAAGAACATGATGAGCATAAATTGCCTGTATCGCGCTTAGATCTTCAAATCTTGCTACTTCAATCTTGATCTCGCTTGCCACTTAAACTATCCTTATACTAAACTGTTCCACCATAATTCGTGGAAGTATGGTATCGTAACCAAGAAAAATTGCTTTATCAATCAGATCTTCCACGGTTAAAACCTCAAACTTCCTTAATAACTGCTGATGAATAATATTCCTTACAGTACTAACCGCAGTATCTTTATGCATAATGATATTCAGATGATGGGTTACCACTTTTGGCTTTGCATGCATAATCAAAAGAAAAATGATTAGCTCTTCTATCTCGGTTAATTCCAAATTCAATCGTCTCTGGTTCGTAAATCCAAGATTATCATATTTAACAATATGATTATTAATATATGGCTTAAAGTGCCCTAGCGAAAATATTGGGAAAAAATCAACTCGCACGCCGACTGCCTGATCAATATTAGGATCAACTAGCGGTGTTTTCTGTTTTAAGTATAACTGAATCTCACCATCATAATTCTGTGAGGTAATATATTGTTGAATTTGTCTATATTTGAGACACTCAACATCCTCTTGAATACAACTTTCCGATATCTGCTGGATCGCGGGCAAACTATCGTAAGTTGCCGTACTTAAATCAATTCCAAGGACATTATTTTTTTCCATTAGTAATGGCGAGACATAGACAAAATAAGACTCGGGGTTGACTATAATTGTTTTCTGTTCTGGTAAAACAACCATTTTCAGGGCATTAACATAGTCTTGTAAGTAATTCATTGCATTTTTCCAATCTGGTTTCCCCTCTATTATACTGGAATATTCCAGACAAAGAATGCTCTCTTAAAGATGATCAGTTCCCAAGTTATTCTACTATCAATTTAACTTACAAATGATATTCTCCAGTTGCTGTTGGATTTAGTTGCAAATGATAGACAAAATGTTGCAGTGGCACAAACATTAAATAAGGCGGGTATGATAAAATCAATTTTTTAAAAAGGTCGGTTAAATGGAATGTTCAATACCAAAACATAAAATCGGGCTACTATCGGTAATTGCCATCTCAACGACGGGAATTATTGGTAGTGGTTGGTTATTTAGTGCTTACCTCGGCGCAAAGATTGCAGGAGCAGGTGTATATTTATCTTGGGTTCTCACCCTAGTATTTTTTATATTAATGGCACTGGTTATTGCCGAAATTGTAGCTATTTTCCCACTACGTGGAATTATTGGGCGAATGGGATCTTTATCCCACAATAAATATTTTGGGGTTATTTTTGCTTTTGCTATCTGGCTTGAACTAGTTGGTAGTATCCCGGGTGAGGCTCAAGCAAGTGTTGAATATCTGGCAGGAATATCACCTCATTTGTCAAAGCTATTGATTAGTGATGGTGCATTAACTGCTGCAGGTCTTGCCTTTACTTTTCTATTTTTGGTAGCCTACTGGCTTGCAAATATGTTTGGGATTAAATTTTTTGCCAAAGTAAATAACTCGATTGCTGCGGTAAAAGTCGTCCTACCAGCACTAATTGCACTGATCATCATCGGCACTTCTTTTCATCCGGCAAATTTTACCGCCTATAAAGATAGCTTCATGCCATATGGAATGAATTCAATTATTTTGGCAATGACTTCTACAGGAATGATTTATTCATTTAATGGCTTCCAACTATGTGCCTCTTTTGCCAGTGAAATTGAAAATCCCGGACGCAACCTGCCATTAGGAATGGTTATTTCGATCATTATATGCTTCTTTATTTATGTAATTTTACAGACTGCTTTTATCGGTGCACTTGATACACAGCAGTTAGTAACTAATGGTTGGGCTAGCCTAAATTTCAGTTCACCATTTGCCCAGATTGCCACCATGATTGGCCTAAATTTTGTTACAATGGTTCTATATGCAGATGCCTGTATTTCACCATCAGGTACCGGGATTACTTTTGTGGGTAGCGGTTCACGGGTACTTTACTCAATGGCATCCGAAAGACAAATGCCAAGTATGCTTGCGGTTCTCGATAAAAAGCATAATTTTGAAAAAAGAGCAATGTTTTTTAATTTTGGAGTTGCAGTAGTATTTTTGTATTTATTTCATAGCTGGGCAGTATTAATCAACTTTATTACAGCGCTAATCATTCTAATGTACATGATAATTCCTATTTCATTAATTGCCCTGCGACATAGTCATGCTACCATGGAAAGAAATTTCCGCCTGCCTTTTGCAAACATCATCTGCGCTATATTATTCCTGGTTCAATCAATCTTCTTCATCTTCATCGGTGCAAAAGATATGCTCTATCTTACCTTAACCATGAGTGCTTTGATGGCTGTATTTATGATGCTACACGCACGTGGTCAGGATGGATATAGCTTTATGGATGTAGCAAAAATCTCCTTACCATTTGTCGGTTTCTTATGGATGATAACAATATTGATACTAGTTGGCCCTAGTAACTATGGTGGTCATGACTATCTTAACTATGGGGCATTTTATGCCGCATATGTAGTTGTTTCATTGTACGCCTTTTATCACTTTACAAATAAAAAGTTTGTTGATAAATGCCAAGAAATCCGGACAATGGATAAAGTAAAAATCGTTGAGTAGTCAATAAAAAAATAGGAGGATATAAATCCTCCTATTTTAGTTCCAAGCAAAAGTCTTAAGCTATCACTTCAAAATCACGTTTACTCTCATCCCATTCCAGCATATTACCTGAATGAACATCATAAATCCAAGCATTAACTGTAATCTGAGTATTTGCAATCATATCAACAATCTTTGGATATGTTTTAAGATTATCAACCTGATTTAAAAGATTAACTTTAACCCCGTGTGCTGCATCTGTTGGCTTATGTTTACGAAAACCATCTTTAATAATGCTTAGCCAGTTATCAAGACCAATATAACCGAGATCCTTATCACCAGTAGCATAAGAAGCCTTAACTGCCCCACACTCGGTATGTCCACAAATTACGATATTTCTCACACCAAGCTCATAAACAGCATACTCAATTGCTGCAATTTCACTATAAATATTATTTGGCATATATGGAGGAACTACATTACCGACATTCCGGACAATGAAAATTTCACCAATATTAGCTGAGAAAAACGCATTTGGATTAAGCCGACTATCTGAACAGGTAATCAGTAATGTATGTGGCTTTTGCCCTTTAGCAAGGGTAGAAATCAGCTCCTGATTATCTTTAGCATAGTTACTAGTAAATTTGACAATACCATGTTTCAACACATCATTAGCAGAATGTTCAATTCCAGATTTCTCAAGTATTTCCTTGATTTGGCTCTCCATAACAGTAATCTGGTAATGGCTGGCTTCACTACTACTAACCTGTAAAATAACTGCTTGATGGTCGCTAGTCATGCCATGAAAAATAGTTTTGATATTTTCGTCAGCAAGTTCTTTGGCAATTGTTACCAAATGCTTAGCACCACTAGCATCAATCTTATGTAACGCAGCAAATTCAAAGATCACAAATTTAAGCCCAGCCTGTGCTAAAGCTAGTTCTTTAATACGATTTAGCTCATCATAAGCAAGGATACTTACATTGCCATTAAGACCAACTCGTAATACATTTTTATTTGTCCAAAGCTTGATATCTGCCTTGGTACGCATCATTCTGAAAGCTACCAGAATAAAGGCCGCAAATAAACCAGCCTGAATTCCACTAATAAGATCAGTTACTACGATTGCGATAAAAGTAATTGCATAGACCAGAACTTCAAGGCGGTCATTTTTCCATAGATCAACTACTTGACGGAAATTCATCATTTTGAAAGCAGCTGCCATCAAAATACCAGTAAGTACTGCCATTGGTACTTTCTCGATAAATTCAGACCCAAAATATACAATCACAAAGATAATCAACGCATGCAATAAAGCTGCTCTTCTAGTCTTGGCACCAGCAAGGACGTTAACTGATGAACGCGCAATAACACTGGTTACCGGGATACCACCAAAAACAGCAACCCCAACATTGGCAATACCTTGCCCAATCAATTCCTGATTAGGATTATGTAAGTCTCCCTTACCCATGATGTCAACAGCACTAGTTGATAGTAAAGTCTCAAGAGAAGCAAGAATAAATACCTCGATTCCAGTTATTATCAGGCTTTTCCAGTTTCCAATCTGGCTAAAATCAATTATGTCCGGATGAACCAAATCGTGTGGAATCTCACCAATGAGTCTTACTTGTAAATTACCAAAATAAGCAATTGCCATTGGAATAAATACAGCAAAAGCAAAGGCATAGGCACGAGGCAAGAAACGCGGAACTATCCCCAAAATAGCCAAAGTTAGTAACGTCAGCCAGATACCAGCTGTAGTAACCCTAGGTACAATCTCACCCCAGTGATGGATAAGTCCCATAACAGGATGTTCAATTGCTGCATTTAGATTAAATAGTATAGCAATCTGGCTAAAAAATAGGATAACCCCAATACCAGCAGTAAAGGCAAGAACCAGAGAAAGTGGAATTATTTTTGCCAAGCGTCCAAGTTTCAAGACACCAAAAATAATTTGTAATAATCCACAAATGGTTCCAACCACTAATAGCCCGGTAAAGCCATAATTTTGTACCGTATTTGCAACCAATACTGACATCGCCACGGCAGGCCCAGTAACACTAAGGCGGCACCCACCAAATAAGGCTCCAATAATTCCACCAAATATCGCAGAAATTAGTCCAACCTGAGGTGCTACTCCGGATGCCACCGCAACTGCTAATGATAATGGAATTGCTACAAAAGTGACTGAAATCGCAGCGACAATATCATCTTTCAAGTATGCTGCTTTGCCAATTGGAACTATTTCATTGGCGATAAAGCGTTTTAAATTTTCAATTCGGGTGCGCATTTATACCTCCTTGTTGTAAAATTAATTAATTGAATAGAAAATAACCAGCAAACTGGCTATCATTAAGATTATCAATATTTCCCGCTTCAATTGCTAAGGCATTTTTAACGGCTTTATCTTTTTCCATCAATTCAAAAAAGGCTTTAATTTGGGGAAAGTCATTAATATCGACAACTGGAGGATTTCCATGAAACCCATTACTCCAGCGAAGTAATCCATAAGCCTGAGCCTCTACAATGGTTGGTTTATCTGTAACCAGTAAACCATGCGAATTAAAGCTATTATTAACATAGTTTAATACTGCAATCAACCGCTCAAGTGCCATTTGCCGAAAAGTATCTACTGATTCGGGTGTAACAAAACGCCCGGGGAAATTAACCTGTCCAAATGCAGGATGAAGTGTTGAAGATAAATAGGAAAGCCACTGATAAACATGGGCTCGCTCCTGTGTCCCAACAGGAGGACAAATTCCCTTATGCTGATACTTGTCAGCCAAATATAACAAAATTGCCAGATTTTCGCCAACAACATTATCACCATCCTTCAAAGCACCAACTTTCCCAGAAGGATTGATTGCTTTAAATTGACTGCTAGCTCTTATTTCTGGGGTAGTGAGACCTACTTGATAGGCTTCATTTACCCACTCCAATGTTACCTGTGAGCCAAAAGCACATGCTCCAGGAATAATAAATAATACAGGTTTATCCATAATAAATCCTCTTTATTAAATCCTACTTTTTCAGTCAGCTATTATATACTAACCTACTCTACTAGGAAAAACTAATTGCATATTCAACTATTTTACAATTCTAAAACAATATACTACTCACCAGTTTGCTTAAGAAGCGAACGCAATAAACCAAATTTATGCTGAAGCTCATTTTTGTCATTAATTTTTTCATGCCTGCGCTTGGCTTCATCAACAATGTTATTATTCCCCATTTCTGCCAGAAACCTTGAGCGTTCACGTACTTCAAGAGATCCAGCTTTACGTCTTTGCTCACAATAGCTTATAGTTAACTCATATTGAGCTCTAGTAATACCAACATACATTAAGCGTCGCTCCTCCTCAATCATATCACTAGCTAATGACTCTTGATGCGGCAAAATCCCCTCTTCACAGCCAATCAAAAAAACATATGGATATTCAAGACCTTTGGCGGCATGAAGCGTGGTTAATTTAATGGCATTGGGTTCTTCCTCACTTCTACCATCTAAAAGACTTATCAATGCAATATTTTGTACTAATTCAGGTAATGACTTATTATCTTCATCCCCCTTTTTTGTCAGCCACTCAACAAAGCTTAGGACATTACCATATTTTTTTTCTGCACTTTTTGGCTCCTCCATATCGTATAAATAAGCCTCATAGTTTATTGATTTAAGTAATTGCTGAAGAAGGTCACCTGCGCGTTCTTTTTCCTGTCGTTCCTGAATATAACTTATGAATTTACCAAAAGTAAGAAGCGATTCATGCTGAGTCGAATTACATTCTACGGCAAAGCCTTCTTCAAATAATGCAGCAAACAAAGAAAGCTGACGCCTACTTGCGTATTCGGAGAGACGCTTTAGGGTAACTTCTCCTATTCCCCGTTTGGGCGTCGTAACCGCCCGGATAAATGCAGTATCATCATCTTCATTATAAATAAGCCGTAAATATGACATAATGTCTTTAATTTCAGCACGATCAAAAAATGACTGCCCCCGGCAATTGTATATGGTATCTTATAGTTGCGTAATGCCTGTTCCAGCACTCTTGACTGATAATTACTCCGGTATAAAATTGAATAATCTGAAAAACGAGTATTATTATGTAACTGATGCAACATTATCCGCCTTGCGATGGTATCAGCCTCAGATTCTTCATTATTACAGCTAATTATCTTGATTGCCTCACCATTACCATATTCACTCCATAACTTTTTCTCAAATAGTTTGGGATTATTCTGGATAACACTATTTGCCGCACTCAAAATGGTTAAGGTTGAACGATAATTTTGCTCCAACTTAATAATCTGGAGCTTAGGATAATCAGTCTGGAGTAGTTTAAGGTTTTCCGAATTAGCTCCACGCCAAGCGTAGATTGACTGGTCATCATCACCAACTGCTGTAAATTGCCCCTGACTACCACCTAGAAGTTTGATCAACCGATACTGGCTGGTATTGGTATCCTGATATTCATCAATCAGTAGGTAGCGAATCTTCAATTGCCATTTATGCAAAACAGCAAGATTTGATGATAATAAATCAACTGGCACTCGAATTAGGTCATCAAAATCAAATGCCTGATAAACTTTTAGTAAATCCTGATATTGCTGATAAACCTGCGCCTTAAACCATAATGTTTCATCACTTTTATCAGCCATTACCTGCTCAGGACTAATAAAACCATTCTTCCAGAGAGAAATCTGCCCCTGTAAATCACGAATTATGTTCTTATCTGTAGTCTCAACAATATCGCTAATAATTTTCCCACAATCATAGCTATCCAAAACTGAGAAATTTTTCTTATAACCAAGCTGTAAAGCCTCTTCCCGAAGGATCTTTAAACCCAAAGCATGAAACGTACAAATCGTTAAGCCACGAACATTAAGCCCCTGAACAAGTTTTGTCGCTCGCTCCTGCATTTCTTTGGCGGCTTTATTGGTAAAAGTGATGGCAGTAATATGTTTGGCCTGAAAGCCACGCTCCTTGATAAGATAAGCAATCTTATGCGTTATCACTCTAGTTTTACCACTGCCAGCTCCAGCCAAAACCAGTAATGGACCACTAGTATGAGTAACCGCCTCACGTTGGGCAGGATTTAATTTATTCAGTAGTTCTTGCATCTATGCTAAAATTTTGTGTTATAAAAGAACTGTATTTTAACCGAACTAGAGGGTGTCAATGGCTAGATATGCAATAGGAGATATTCAGGGTTGCTATAAAGAACTCATGCAATTGATTAAAATCATTGATTTCAATCCAAGTAAGGATGTGCTCTATCTGGTTGGTGATTTAGTAAACCGCGGTCCAGATTCGCTTGAAGTAATAAAATGGCTATATAAAAATCAGGACTCGGTCATTACTGTGCTTGGTAATCACGATATATACCTTCTTGCCAGATATACCAATCTCATCCGCCCGGATAACGAAGATACCCTATCTCCCTTACTCCGTGATAAAAATATTGGTCGTTATATTGATTGGATTCGCTCCTGCCCATTAATTTATCATGATAGCCAACATATTCTGGTTCATGCGGGGATTTATCCACAAATGGATTTTAATGAGTTACTGCATATTAGCCACGCAATAAGCAATAATCTCAAATCAGGCAACTACCGTCGCTTTATTGACCGGATTTATGGTAATAAGCCAAATAGTTGGGATAGTGAAATGGATCATTTCAAAAAAATGAAGTTTGTAATTAACGCTTGTACCAGAATGCGCTTACTCAATCGCCATGATTACTCGCTTGATTACAAATATAAGGGTATGCTTGGAAATGTACCGGAAGATTTGGTTCCATGGTTTCACGCACCATTTGATTCGAGCATCGACAAAAAAATTGTCTTTGGTCACTGGGCAGCGCTAGGTTTCTTTCATGATAGACACTATCTAGCATTAGATACTGGCTGTGCCTGGGGGCGTAAATTAACTGCGATTAATCTGGAAAATTCAGAAATAGCTCAGGTAGTATATGGTACAGTTTAAACCGCTACTGGGGTATCCTAAGCATAGCGAATTTGAAGAGTTACTCAGTTCCTGTGGTTCCATGACCAAACAACTGGAAGAAAAAGGGCACCATCTGAGCGTAACCCTACTCTCCGAAGCATATCATGAGGAATATTTTCGCCGTTATACTATCCTTAATCTCGATAATATCCCAGTTGTTGTCGCTTGCAGCCAGACAGATATAAAAAATCAGTATTTTCATAGCTTACTTAAAAACGCTAGCACCACGCCTATTGGGAAATTCCTTTTTGCAAAAGATAGCAAAGTAAAGCGTGAATCAGACATGGCAATAGAATTGGTTACAATAAATGACCTCCAAGACTACCCAATACTTACCGCTAACTTACTAAGTCATAAATATCAGCAGTCTCAACAATTTTGGCAGCGAAAGTCACTATTTACATATAATAGCGAATCTTTTGAACTAATCGAAATTTTGTTACCTGAGTTGGACCTGCTTTTTCAATAAAGTTTTTCGTAGCCTATACAACATCTTAACTGAACCTAAACTCTTCGGCTTTAATATCTGACAAATTTCTTGTTTGGCTATCAAAACTCATTCCAAGGAGAGATACCGATAGGAAGTTTTTTCATGGCTATGTTTTAAAAAATTATTCCTAGGCGTTATTTTAACATGAACCCCCGGGGCCGCGCCCGATGGTGACAATTCGCAGGTGCTACGCACCTGCAAATAATCAAATGATCAAATAATCTACTGTCCAGCACGGACTGGCCACACATAGCCATTACCAGTCTTATCATCCGCACCCACATAGCCGTCATTGAAGTAGACGTACCACGCGAAATTAGTATTTGGCGCGTAGCTAGAAGACGACCAATAATTATCGGCTTGTACACTACTAAAACCCTGAACAATTAGCCAGTTAGCCGGATTACTATTACCATAGTTTACCAAACTTTTTAGTTCTACTTTATTCGGTAAGCGCCAGTCAGAATAGCCACATAATTTAATAAATGCTGAATTCATATTACTAATTGCTATTGTAGCATTTGCCCAGCTAAGGTTATTTAGAGTTGGATCAGTATTAGCATAATTTGGTTGCGAGATTGGTCCACCACCTTCAGTTGCTTCAAAACCAATAATGCCATTTTTCGGCCACATTAGCCCGGTCAGATTATCGGTTACACAGTCACCACTTACTACAAAGCGGGTAGTTGGCCAGGCAACACCACTTCCTGAGCCTGTTACACCGCCGGTCTCACCGGTCGCAGGAACTTTTGCTATGGATGCCGCCAAGACATTGCCACTGATAAAGAATAAGCCCAATAATTGATATAATTTGTTATTCATGATTTAATCCTTGTTTAAAAATTTTAACTACTGGTAGGCGCTGTTTTATACGCCCCAAATAACTTTCCGTTTCGCGAATAATTACGACGCTATACCCCAGCCCCAGAATTTTAGCCAGATATTCAGCTTCCTTATGACAGGGAAAGCCATAATAAGCCTTGCGGCTGGAACATTCCAGACGGCGTAGCTTTAATAGCTCAATAATGGCTAACGGTAACTCATAATAAAATTCATAATAATAGCCAACCTGAAAAAATAAAATATCCCCCCTAAAACAACTAACATAATAACCATACTGGCTAGTTATTCCGCCAACTATAGTTCTTTTAAAAACATAACGCGGTATTAAGTTAACCTTAGCATTAGCCTGCCATTTTAATTCGAAAAAGTAGCTTAATTGGCTAAACCTTTGCCAAATACTTTCAATCAAACGATAACTATTAGCATGTTGAAAATGTCCCAAATATGATGCCAATACCGAACGCAATGTAGTTAATTGCGAATAGTCATAGTAAATATATATAGTTCCCTTAGCATCATGTTTACAGAGCCTAGCTAATAATTCACTTAATTTTGCATATAGATTATTAATTACCCGCTTACGTACCAAACGGTATTCACGATGAATGATATAACCCAGATAGTTAATGCCATTGCTGATTGGTAATACCGCATGATAACGTGGGTTTAGCTTTAGTAATAATCGCTTTGCTAAAAACTGCTCAATTTGGCGTCTAAACTGTTCCAGTTGCTCTTTTGAATTATCCAGCAAAATAAAATCATCACAATAACGCACATAGTAACGACACTTCAGGTGATGTTTGACAAACTGGTCTAACTGATTCAAATAAACATTAGCAAAAAATTGACTACTTAAATTACCGATTGGTAAGCCTTTACCTGATGGGGCATTCAATAAACTTTTATGCGCTGGCAATTGCTTAAATAGCTCCACATTACCTTTAAGTAACATATTTTGCTGTGAATTAGCACAGATAACCTCGCGTGCTAGCCAACGTAAATTGTGATCACGCTTATTACGGCGACATTTTAAGTACTGGCGATATAAATTTATCAGCGAGAATACCCCCTCTGTAGATTTGGTCTTTAGCATCTATATCACTCTCCAGACGTACTGGCCACACATAGTTATTATTAGTCTTATCATTCGCATTCACATTGCCGTCATTGAAGTTGACGTTCCACGCGTTATTAGTATTTGGCGCGTAGCTAGAAGACGACCAATAATTATTGGCTTGTACATTAGCTCACAAACTTAAAATCCACTCAGCAATCCCGTCTAAAGGTATGCTGGTAAACTATCATTTATACCACCTGGGTGTCATGAGCGCACAGTGATAAACTCTGCACACCAGCAACTATTTTTTGACTAGTTGCTGTTCTGGCAGTTCTTTCAGGCTTTTAATCCAGCCTTCATTCTGGCGACTAAGCTGAATCACTTTTTCAATTGCAAAAATAAAACTTTGCAAGCTTTTAAAGGTCTGTAATTCTTTGGCAATCCTTAGCCCGACCATTAATTCTTCTAATGAATTTCGAAGTAATAACAAGGTGGCTAATCTATCAGTTTCGGAATTAGCTCGCACGATTAAACTAATATTCTGGCGGGCAATCCGTCGTAAATCAGCCCCTAAACTATACTTATGGTAACGGCTAAAGCCACTTACTGCTTTTTCCAGATAAACCGCAAGATCAAGCGCACCTTTATAAATCGGCAGATGTTCATATTTAGCCATTTTTTACCTAGATAATAGCGTGTGGCGCAAGCGCCACACCAAATAGCCTAATTATCAAATAACCCATCACTGCACCAGACGTACTGGCCACACAAAGTTATCACGAGTAATATCACGCGCAGCCACAACGCCGTCAGTGAAGTAGACGAACCACGCGAAATCAGTAAAAGGCGCGTAGAAAGAAGACGACCAATAATTATCGGCTCGTACATTCTGAAAACCTTGTAAACTCAGCCATGCACCCTGATCACCCACATAAGCATCGTTAATAAGACTGGCTAAATCATTAACTGTGGGTAAGTACCAGTCATTATGTCCACATAAATTAATAGTAGCTGCATTCATATTACTAATCGCTGTTGCAGCATTTGCCCAGCTAAGGTAATTTAGGGTTGGATCAGTATTAGCATAATCAGGTTGCGTGATTGGTCCACCAGTACTAGTAGCTTTAAAACCAATAATCCCATTTTTAGGCCACATTAGCCCGGTAAGATTATCGGTAATACAATTTGCTTCAAGTCCACTACCTACTGTAAAGCGCGTAGCTACAGCACCACCAGTTCCCCAAGTGATACCAGTTCCTGCGGTTGTAGCATTTCCAGGCACGTCTGCTGCCAGATATACATATGGTGTAGTTATAATGTAGTTGATGGTGTTGGCTGTTACACCAGTTATGCTTGCTCCATTCGTCGCGGATAATGTGATATCCGTACCTATCGGCGTAAATGGATCGTAGCCAGGGGTGCCTACGATACTATTAGCAAAGCCTGCTGTATTCCATGGAATTATGCTAAAGGTACAGCTGGTAGTTCCTGACGTATCTAAAGCACACGGGCTTGGATTTGATACTATTGTCCCAGTAACTGAATTGGCTAGCGTCGCACTTAATGTCGATGAGCCACTACCACTTATAGTCGCAGTAAATGTAATCGGAGTTGTTCCCATTACGCTTGATGAAGTTCCGGCAATGCTACTTATCGCAATCGATAATGCTGGTGGGGCTTGTACCGTCACATAAGTTAGATTGCTGCCTACAGCCTGACTGGTCCCTGACGGATTTGCTCCATCTGTCCAGTGCTCTGTCATTACGTTCTGATTGAAGTTATTAGTTCCTGCCGTTCCGCTATTGATTGTGTAGATCACGGTACAGGTATTGCTACCGCCTGTATTCGGTAAATTAGTGCCAGTTGATGATGATGCACATGTACCACCACTTCTTGTATAGCCAGTAGGTAGCGTGCTGTTGGTTACGTAGAAGTCTGTGGCATCTTGGGTACCCGTATTAGTAAAGGTATAGGTTAGTGTTCCACTATTATTGGTTATTACCACATATGGATCACCTGAAACTCCAGTTCCACTAAAGCCACTTGCTACAGGTCCCGTTATATTGATACTGGCTGCTGATACTGAAACCCCACTTAGGCTACTTGTCGCAGCTGTCGATCCCTGTCCGCTATATGGTATATAGTTCGCATTTAGGGTTGCACTTGCCGGATTTACAGCTGTAGCTGTTGGTCCAAATTTCACATTTACCTTACAGCTTGCTCCTGCTGCTAGGGAGGTGCTACATTGATCCTGTTCTGCGATACCGGTATTATTCAGAGTAAACATAGTATTATTCGTACCTGTAATTGTACGGGTAAAACTCGTACCATCGGTGGCTATATCACCACTATTTGTTATCGTAAACTCTACATCTGCACTTGCATCTGTATTATTATTAACTATACTACCAAAGTTATGGCTAGATGGGCTTACGCTCAGGCTTGCTGTTGACTGCGTTACCTGATAACTAACCGCTGCTGTTGTCGGACTTGGTGCCGGAGTTGCTCCATTGTAGTTATAGGCAATACTGATATTATCTGTTCCCTGTGAGGTTGCTGTTGAATTATTATAAGTTACCGTTACCGTACAGCTACTTCCCGGCTGGAGCGTGTTACTGATCGTTGCCGGGCTGGTAGGATTGGTTACAGCACATGCTGTAGCTGGGTCAGCTCCATTACTGATGGTGAAATTAGCTGGTAAGGTGAATATTATTGCAGTCTCATCAGTATCTCCAGTATTAGTCAGTGTTAGCTGTCTAGTGGTGCTAGGACTTGCCGTTGTTACATAAAACTGGCTATCTGGATTAATTGCTGCGGTTAATCCGGCTCTTGGCGCTGGAGGTGGCGGCGGTGGCGTAGGCGGTGTAGGCGGCGGTGTCGGACTTGGACTCGGTGCTGGATTTACATTCTGATCAACTATACCACTCGTGACAGTTTGTTCCTGTCCATTATTGTATGATAAGCTTATATTTCCACTTGTCCCAGCTATCTCTGGATTCTTTAATCTTAATACTGCGCTTGTTATTCCACCGCTTGCCAGACTTGTTGGATTAAACACTATCTCGATATTCGGATTATTGGCTGTCAGCTCTTGTAACTGTGCCATTGCATCCCCGGTATTTACAAAGCTGATTGTCTGCTCCGGACTGCTTGATGTTAGGTATACCGCTGATGGCAGCATCTCCGCTATCCCGATATTCTCTTTTGTCGTCAGCGTACTACTTGTTGTCGCTGTCGATACTACTGTTGTTTGTCCATTATTGACTTGCTGGGTTTGAACTTTTATTGTTTGGCTGAGATTATTCCCTGATGGAGCTGGCAATAATACACTAAATGTCTTACCTTGGGTGTAGCTACCACTTCCTGCGATTAGCTGCTGATTTGGTATCGGGTTATTATTGCTATCTACCAATACTACATTATTGAAGCTACCTGCATTTGCTGAAGCTACCAGTCCACTCACCAAGATATATGGTGTACCATTAATCACCGTATGGTAGTAACTTAGCGTTACTCCATCCGCTCCGCTTAAGCTATTATACGCTGCCTGTTCTATTCCGCTATACGCAACATTCTTCACCGTATCTGCTTTTAATGATCTTCCAAGCTTACTTAGTAAGCTAGTACCACTATTATCCGCACTTACTCCAATGCTACCAGCTACTGTTCCAGCTGGAATTGTTACTTTTATATTACACTGGCTATACGCTGCTACTACAGCACACTCAGCTGCACTTGCCGGATCTATCTCTGCTGATGTTCCACTACCAGTTTGGTAGTTTAGTCTATAGCTAAGGTTCTTTACTGCACTTCCAGTTGGGTTATTGATTACTATATAGCCTGCTCCGCTTTCGGATGGTAAGCTATAGATTGTTTTTGGGGCTACCAGCTGTAAGCTGCTAACATCACCATTTCCGCCATTATTGTTACCATTACTTCCGCCACCACTATTTGAACAAGCGGTTGCTAGTGCTGAAGTGAGTAATAGTGATACTATCTGTTTCAGGGATAGTTTTTTATCTAATTGCTGTAGGTTCATTTTATTATTTCCCGTTATGACTTTTTTAACGAGCATATAATATCAGCCCCCCCGCACAGTCTATAGCGATTTATAGAACTAAACCCACGCTTTATTTCTATTTTTAGATAGCAATAAAATCAGGCACATTTGATTAATTATCATATAGCGAATAATTCCTGATTAGTAGTCTATCTCATAGTATATTGATACATCTAAGATACACCCTATAGACTCTCACGGAATTGAGCATCGAAAACCGCTATAAAACCATAGCCAACTAAAATAGACGGCATCAGCCGAAATTCAGCTCATTTTTACTCAAATCACTAAATTTTTTTTAAAGTTTTTTGCTGATTTTTGTAGATATAATGCTACAAAAGCATAAGGTGATTGCTGCCATGGGTTAGTAGTTGAGCGGGAGTAAGTAAGACATAAAATATTTTAATTTCTTCGAATAACACACCAAAAAATTTCCACTTTAAAATTTACCTTATAACATAAAAACTCAAAGATTAAACCCTAACTCATCATTAATATAGTTATGAAAAACATGGTATAATTATGTAATTAAGCAACCCTTTTCAGACAACCATGAACTACCCTACACCTAAATTTGAACAAAAAATAATTCATCCAGAAAATATAGCTGTGAGATTGCGTGACATTAAATCAAAAACACCATTAGTTTTTACTAATGGCTGCTTTGATGTTTTACATCGTGGGCATGTTACCTATCTTGCTCAGGCACGTGAATTAGGTGCCGCAATGATAGTAGCACTTAATACCGATGAATCAGTAAAACGGCAAGGTAAGGGAGATGATAGACCAATCAATTGTCTAGCAAATCGGCTCGCAGTCATGGCTAGTCTTGAATGTGTTGATTTTGTAACTTATTTCGACGAAGATACACCATTAAACCTGATATTGCAGATAATGCCGGAAATCTTGGTAAAAGGTGGCGATTGGGCTGTTGATAAAATTGTCGGTAGCCAGCAAGTTCTTGCTAATGGTGGGCAAGTTCACTCGATTCCATTTTTATACGATACTTCAACAACAAAACTAGTCCAACAAATACGTAACAATGGAAATTAAACTTCTCAAAACCCTTGAAGAATATAGTTCATTAACGATACATGAATTAAGTGAACATCTTAATCAAAATTCACTACAAACATTGAGTCAAATAGCGCATATCAGAGAGATTGCACCAGATTTAATTAACTCAGATAATGGCAAATATCAGCTAAGCAAGCAGCTAAATTGGTTAAACCAAGAAAAGCTCAAAACTTCACTGGCAAATAATAACCATCCGCTGGTTATTCTTGATAGCATCCCATCAACTAATACCTACGCGTTAGAGAACATCAATACCTTAGCGGATAAAACAATTATTAGCTGCAACTGGCAATATGCCGGACGCGGCAGGTTTGAACGCAGGTGGCTAAGTACGATTGCACATGATCTGACGGTATCCTTTCTTTATCATTTTGAACGCGATGTTAATATTTTACTGTTGCCATTAGTTAGTGCAATCGCGGTAAACCGACTGCTAAAAAACTACTCCATTACCAACAAAATTAAATGGCCAAATGATATTTATGTTGATCAACAAAAAGTTGCCGGAATTCTGGTTGAAAGCCGCATCTCTACCAATATGAGCAAGGTAGTAATTGGAATTGGACTAGATAATTTCAGAAACTGGGAACGGAATCAGCTACTTGCTGATTTAACACTTGTACTGGATAATATTCTGAGTGAATTTGTGTTATTTGGCTTTGCCCTAATTCGCCGCGAGTGGTTAGATAACTGCATGCATCTAAATGAAGAGGTCTCTTTAATCGAAAATGGAGTTGAAATAGCTAGAGGTATCCATTATGATATTGGCACAAATGGCGAGTTAATTATAAAAACCCAGAATCAGCTACAGAGTTATTCAAGCTCATTGATAAGCCTAAAGACAAAATAACATGCAAAATATCATTATTCTTTTGAGCATAATCTTTATTAGCGCTTGTAGCTGGATTAAATCGCCTACAACGCCTGAAGTTGATGCACCACAAAAATTTAATTCAGCAGGTGACTACTACTCTAATATTGAAAGTCTCCCATATCTAGCATGGTGGCAACAATTTAATGATCCACAGCTAAATAAACTGATTGAAAGTGGGCTTAATAATAATCTGGAAATAAAAATTGCAATCAGTAATCTGGAACAGGCAGAAGGTATTTTAAAACAAGCGCAACTAAGTTGGATACCATTTGTAAGTATCTATGCAGGTTACTCATCAAACCCGGCATTTGGTAATCCTGGTACGTTTTTCGGTATCTGGCCGCAATACGTACCAAATATCTTCAAGATTTATAAACAGCAACAGCAAGCAAAATATAATGTAGCAGTTAACCAAGCAATGGTTGATGGTGTTCGTCTGACATTAATTAGCCAAATTGCCGCGAGTTACTTTACGCTTATCAGTAGTCAAGAGCAACTAAAGTTATTAACTGCCCTAGATAAAGATAGTCAAACACTTATTGATCTGACCAAGTCGCAGCTAAAAATTGGCTTGCGTGATAATATTGATTTAACCCAATTGACTGCAAATGAAAAGCTGATTCAGGCACAAATTAATTTGGTTAACCAAAATATAGTAATCAGTCAAAACTCAATCAAGTATCTGCTAAACCAGAACCCTGGCAAGATCAATAGTAGTGATAATTTTAGCCGGATTGATTTTAATAAATTTAAACCCGGTAGCCTACCCGCACAGGTGTTACAAAACCGTCCAGATTTGATAATGGCAGAAAATATGGTTAAATCAAGCCATGAAGGTGTTGGCGTCGCTTATGGTAATTTATTCCCAACGATACAGCTGGATAGTTTTTTTGGTCAGGGCAGTTTCAATGGTACGGTAGCCAATCCAAACCAATACCTGAATATGAATGATGCCTATATAAATTGGCAGATAAATCCGGCAACTTTTGGGCAAATTGAAGCACAAAAAGGTGCCTATAAAGGAACAGTATATCAATATATCCAAACAGTCCGAAAGATCCTCAAGGAAGTTGATAACAGTTACATTACGAATCAAAGCACCAGTAAGAACTACGAAAATACCAAAGAAGCATATATTGAACTAAATAAAAAATATAATCTTTATCAGGGTCTTTATAAATCAGGAATCTTATCCTACCCAGAACTTATCAATAATAAACTTGATTTAGATAAACTGGCATTAGTGTTAAATCAAAGTAAATTACAGCAAGCATTATCATTGGTAAACCTCTACCAGAATCTTGCTGGCGGATACAAATATAATCGTGAAACAGAAATAACTCAGGATAAAGAATGATACGCTTATTAATAAGAAAACTTAAACGTCATCTGAATTTTGCCAATGTGGTAATTGGATTAGGTAGCCTAACTGCTCTAATTTATATTTTCTCTTATCTGTTCCCAATTACCGATAATGCTTTTGTGGTGAATAATGTCCGCCCGGTTGCCGCTCAGGTACGCGGTTATGTTACCAATATCTACATAAAAAATGGCGACTATGTGCATAAAGGTCAAAAATTATTTACCGTATTTGATAAACCATATCAATATGCTTATGAACAGTTAAGCGCAGATCTTGAAGCAGCCAAAGCCAAATTGCAAGTAGCAAAAAAGACTCTTGAACGGGATCAACAAATAAGTGTCAATCAGGAAGCAACTTATGTAAAACTAGCACAAGATGATGAAAAATACCAACAAGCCTATAAGATAAATGCTATTTCAAAAATGACACTACAAAATTCGGAACAAGCGACCAAAGCAGCTAAAGCTACTTGGTTAGCAGCACAAAAGCAAATTGAACTGGATAAGGAAAGTATTGTTGCAGCCGAAAAAGAAATTGCCTCTTTAACAGCAAAAGTCAAAAATGCTAAAGTAGATCTTGATGAAACGATAGTTTATGCTGAAGATGATGGGATAATCCAGAACTTTTTTGTAAGCCTTGGTACGCCAGTAAATATCAATCAACCACTATTTTCATTTGTCGAGACAAGAGAAACTTACTTTCAGGCAAATTTCAATGAGACTGATTTAAGAAATGTCCAAACGGGAGATGATGTTCTGATATTCCCGAGGATTTATCTGGGACAAAAAGTATTTCATGGCAAAATTATCTCAGATTATTGGGCGGCTAACCGCCAAACAACTGATAACAGATCGCAGATGCAAAATGTTACCAATGAAAATCAGTGGGTTCTCTTACCTCAGCGTATGCCGGTACAGATTAAGGTTATGGATCCAGACCCTAAATATCCGCTTCGTGTAGGAACAAGTGCTTATGTCTATATTCAGACTAAGTAGCTGGCTAGAAAAGGTTGATCCATATTATACCCAACGGATAATCCTCCATAAGGGGCTTTATCTGGCAACATGGCTAACTGCATTTAATTGGATCGCTAGACCAGATGTATTTACTGCCTACTGCGCCGGACCAATGTTATTAGCTGGATTTTATGAATCACAAAGCTTTACAACCTTTGCGGAAAAAGATAAATTTCTGGTTAGTTCTTTTTTATTATGTGGATTTGGTTGCGTAACTTTTTACCTGCTATTTCCGTATAAATTCTTTTTGTTATTTTATGCAATTGGTTTTTTTCTGGTAACCTACTATCTAAGCAACAACTTTTTCCCTAAATTAAAACCATTTATTATGACCTGTATCGTCGGTAGTGCACTAAACATGAGCACTACACCTCCGGCAAGCCTACAAATAGCAATAGACATGTTTTTTTGTATGATGCTATCATTAATGGTAACTTTCGTAGCTTTCAAATTATATCCTAACCCATATCGCAAAGTATGGCATCGTGCATTTATACTATACGTCAAATCAGTTAATCGTGAGATAACCGACGTAATTAACCGCTTTGAAATCATAAATTTCGCAACTGGAGCTGGACATTTAAATATTATCCGAGCTTATCGCAGGCTATTACCCAAACAAAATTTGATAAATTTTTCCAAGGTAGTAATCTGTATCCGGAATATTAGTTTTTCACTAACCTATTTACTTGATGAGGAGAAAAATGAGGCATTCTGGTTTAATTTTCAGCAGCAATTGATAATATTCATTAGTGCACTTGAAAATAAAAAACCTTGCCCGCCATTGGCAGCGATTAACCATACTGATGATTTTGATTACCTATATGCCAACCAGAACCTAGCTAAAGCAATCAGAAACTGGAATAAAATATGTACGCAGCTCTAAGAAGTCGTCTAGCTATGGCAAGGCTCAGTCAGATAACTCTGGTTTACGGGATTGGTCTGGCACTATACCTATTCACTACCATACCGCATAACTGGTGGGTTTTTCTAACTGTATTAATGATGACCGCAGCAATCGAACCAGGGCTAGTGATCCAAAAATCAATTAATCGCGGCAAAGGTACTATTCTAGGCATAATCCTCTTCATGCCACTTATTTATTTGCTCCAGCTAAATTATCGCATGATACCATTGACCTTTATTCTACTTGCCTGCTTACTGATGGTACCAAACCAGCGCCGCTATGATCTAACTGTAATATTTATGACTATGATGGTATTTATACTAAATGCCTATAACTTTACTACTATTTTACTTGAAACACCTTTTCAGACTTCAGTTAATCGTATAATCTGTACCATTATTGGAATAGTCGTATGTATTGGTGGTGATTACTTTTTATTCAGGAGATTTAATTACTCACGTAAACTGTATTATTTATTACAGCGAGAATTATGCACGACACTTGAAGGAAAAGTTGAACGGATGCTTAATTCCGAAATGCTCGGCTTAAATGCATATCTGGTTGTGGAAGATTTACGAAATACTCTTAACGGTAAGTTCTCTGAAATTGTTACTAGTGCGACCAGTCTAAATTATGACCTACGCTCGGATGAAATTCTCAAATACAAAATCCAGCACTTTGATCAAATTATGTGGCAAATGCGGCGACAAATCTACGCAATTTATTATTGCAAGTTTGTAAAAAAAGATCAAATTGCAGCTACTCATCACTATCAAAGATTTGAAGAATCCATTGTTGCTGCCAAAAATAACTTTATTAGTTATAACAATATTTAACCCTAAAAATAGCAGTTAAAACTATTTTTAATAGAAGTAGGATAAGCTGATGAATGATGATAAAGAGTTTCTTGATAAGGTTGTTATTCCTTACTTTCATGGATTTATTCATCAAGATATTGACACTGGGTTATTCACACCTGATGGGGTTGTGATTGCAGCATCAATTAAAGGTGCTAATAATTATGGGGTTGATCATAAAGAATTAGTTGGAATGTCGTATCATACAATGAACTTGGAATTCATTGCTAAAATCTGTGAAAGCTCAGAAATAGAAGATTTAATAGGAATTGCTAATTTATTTAAAAAAATTGGTAAATTAAATCAAATTATTTCGCAAGAAAGAAAAGTGATAAATTATATTGATGTAATTCCATATAAGAATCATTATTCCGCTACAATAGTCACCCATCTACCAATTATTAATCCGACCACTGACAATGTAGTAGCTACTCAAGCAATTGGAAATAATTTTTATCTCTATGGGATTGTTGATTATATTAATAATATTCGTCAAGAGCAGAATCTAGTTCCCTTAAAGCCTTTTGTTGAAAAGATCAATTTATCACAACGCCAGCATGAAGTGTTATTTCTACTAACAGCTGGTTTGAGCCAAATAGAAATTGCCACAGTATTAGGTATTACTAGGGGAACTGTCTCTTCAATAATAACTCATCAATTATCCAACAAATTGGGACTACTTAATGTAGATACCCGAAAACTGATAGAATTAGCATGTAATATGGGGTTAGACAAATACATCCCACCAAGCCTATATAAACCAAGAGTTATTATTTTGGATAATGAAATTGAACAGAAGTATTTCTCCAAAAATTAACTTACTACATGCCAGAAATTAATTTACTTACATGTAGTAAGATTAATAATTTATATTATTGGAGAACACAGTAGATAGAATATTGAACCTGTCCACAATTACGTGAGCTACCAGACCAAGTTGAAGCACCAGTACTTGATGGATTACCATAATGACCTTCTACTGATAAATTATTGCCTACTGTCCAGTTATCACAAGCATAGTTATCTATTAGAGTAATTGTTTGAATAGTCCAGTCCGCAGTAAATCCTGTCCATGCCTCAGTTTGAAAACTAATATTATTAGTCCAGTTACCATTACTAGATGGCAACTTAGCCTCCGCAGTACTTGTAGTTATAAGCGTCGTTCCATCACTCCGGTAGTAATTCGTATCGGGATATAAAACCCAATTTGTTCCTGGGAAGCGTTGCTGATGATCCCAATCTAAACACTCAAAAAAATGATTTTTACAGACATCATTCGCTCCGAGTAGAGCTTTATATTGATAACTTGTATTACCTTTGTTAGGATTATTATCATCATTCATGCATTTGTTATCTGCACCACCAAGTCCACCTAAATCACCATTCCAAGCACCGCTGGTTACAAATATACGTGAAGCCGAATTAAATGTAGTAACAACTTCATCAGTATCCGTACCCAGCTTATTTCCATATATATCAGAAATCATCGTTGAATTAACTATTAGCTTATATGTTCCACCCTTTAAATTGGAGGAGGGTTTAAAGGTATAGGTTTTATCCCCATTTGACTTACTGATATATCCAATAGGTACAGGAGTTCCATCAGCTTTCTGAAGCCGAACAGCTCCTGCTGCAACAATAGAATTTTCTACAATAGCTTCACTAAAGGTAAGCGAGATATCGGGAAATCCACCCACACTATTGCTACCGGAAAGTCCATTGGCTGGTGAAAAAGACACTAAAGTTGGTGCAGTAAAATCACCAGTAGTAAACTGTGTAACCGTGTAAGCAGCATCTATTCCTAGGTTTTGTCCATTGCGGTCTTGTAACTGAGTCTGGTTTAATACTATTTTATACCCGGTTAGATCTGTTAGCGGTGATACCCCGCAAAAGTAAGGATAGCCTGTTGAGATAAGTAATCATAAGTTATATTTACTGGAATATGGCTGCTATCCCCTGTAGTTCTTTGTAACCAAATATTAGTAGCATTTATCGTTGTTTCATCCATTGCATTACTAAATGTAATTGTCATTGTTGGAGTTAGAGAAACCAAAGTTGCATTATTAGCTGGCTGGGCTGCGATGATTGTTGTAGTTGCATAAACTCCAGATGTAAAAGTGCTAACTGTTGTTTCACCACTACCCAATGGATTATGTTGCGGTGAAGCATCCCAGATCTGTGCTTCATTAAGAACCAGTTTATATTCCGTATTATTTTCCAAGATACCATTTGCTAAAACAAAAGTTACACTCTGGTTATTATTGCTTGGACCAGTTGGTGTTTGTACTAATGGAATATTACTATTATCCGAAACCTTATATAGTTTTATATTATCAGAGGTTAGTGTCTGTGGATCCATGGGTTCATTAAAATTTATAGAAATGGGGGTACTAACATTAACACTAGCATCACCATCTACAGGGATAGTTGAAGTTATTTGGGGCAAAATTACATCCATGACTGTAACCATCGAACGTAGACTCACGTAACTATAATTTTTCACGTCATAGCTGCCTTTAATTAGCAGATAAATATAACCAGAATCTTGCGCTGAGCCAGTACTGGTTAATTCCACAGAAATATTACAACTACCCAACGGTAATAATTCAGCACCACAATTATTTGATACAATAGCTGCACTAGTGCCAGATAAAGAAAAATAAGACCGGATAATAGAATCGGTAAAAGTAAATGGCGCAGCACCAATATTGGTAACCGTAAAGCTGAGGGGTTCAATTGTCTGGGTTTTCAAAGTGATCATACTTTGCTCAGGAATAATGGTAAGTACTGGTTCTACATTAGAAGCATAATAAGTAACTAACTGACTTTTAGTCATGGTTGCATTATACATATCGGTATATTGTACATTGATATTTGTTGAACCACTACTTACAGGATTAACATGATAAACTTTAATGTAACATACTTCGCCTACATCAAGGTGCTGTCCACACGGAAGCATATCTGTAGCAATTAACCTGATATCTATCGGATTATCCTGAGATATTTGTAAGTTATCTATAGCTACATTACCATTATTTATTAAAGTCAAAATAGCAGATTCCTGACTAGGCTTTAGGACAGGTAAATTGCTCATTGCAATATTACCGTGGTATACGCTAGTAACGGTAACCTCCAGTACGTTACTATTATTGGCAGAACGCAGACTATCTTTTGGAACATTCCTTAAGCCTTTACTCTTACGTTGATAATAACTAATAGTAGGATGATTATTTATAATATCTTTTGATGACATTATTTCCAGAGGCAGTACCTGATTTTTAGTAATATTTACCATTGCATCATCATGTAACCCATTATTTACAGATATGCTCATATCACTGGGAATAAACCCTACGTTATCAAAACTCTGTCCATTACCTGCAAACACATACACTGTAGTATAATCGTTCGGACCAAAAAGAACTGTATTATCACTGAAGTTTACGCCATGATAATCACTACTTGGAAAGTACCGATAATTAATCAACTGATTGGTATGTTGATCAGTATTAAAATTTGCAGAGATAACGGCACTACCACTTGCACCCTTTGATAACCTAGGAGTAGTGAAGCGAAGCAAACAGCTTGACCTAGACGCAATTTGATGACAATCACTGGTATTCAGGACAACATTGTCTGATACATTATAATGGATAATCGTATAGCTAATATTGCTTATCGTTTTATCAGTCATGTTTCGCACATATACACCGCTAGTGGTTGGGTTGCCGTCTATTACCGGAATAACGGTAGAGCGCTCAATCAAAATACTGCGATTAAATGTATCATTTGCTGGCAAAGTATTCCCATCTGAGCTAGATACTGCTTTGGAGCAGCCAGATATTAGCAGGACACCAGATAAAATGCTTAGTAACCATTTTATAAAGTTGGCTTTTTGCATATTTCCTCCTTATTGCAACCCTAGGGTTGCGTATATTCAATAAATTTTAGGGTTCCATCAATATAGGCATATTCCCCGCTACTAAGGGTGAAGTAAAGCGGAATGTAAGCCTTATCACCACTTTGTAAATAATTTGGCATAAAATAAGTTATACCCGGCAAAGCCCCCAGCAAATTGCAGCTGGCAGAGTA